>JADFRS010000141.1 GCA_022561145.1 Gemmatimonadota bacterium | reverse complement strand
AGGGGGTCGGCCCGTTCTTTGCGAGCCCGCTCCAGGCGCCGCTCGACGATTTCGAGGTCGGCGAAGATGCACTCGGTATGAAATGCGTCCAGATCGGCAGCAGGATCGGGTTCGCCCTCGAGCGAAGGGTTGTCGAAGTCGCGCAGGACCAGGCAGAGCGCCTCCTGGTCGCGTATCTGCTGGAGGGAGCGCGGGGAGAGGCCTTTCTTCTCCGCTCCGTGCTCCCCGGGCACGTCACAGAAGGAGATCTCGGCGTAGGTGGTCTTCTTGGGAGAATAGATCTCTGCGAGTGCGTCGATTCGTTCGTCGGGCACGTCCACCCGACCGAGGCGGACCTCACCGCCGTACCCCACCGGCACATCCAAGCCCGTAAGCGTGTTGAACACGGTCGTCTTGCCCGAGCCGGCGAAACCGACGAGTCCGACCTTCATGAGCGGTCGGTCCGGGTCACCGGCTTCTCAACCGTCGTTCGTCCGCGGGGATCCACCACTCGGTCACATTGACGAAGTCGCCTCTTACGTCCATAACCACGTCGCGCAAACGCTCGTTGATGCCGTGTATGCGGTCGTCGAAATAGAGAAACGTGTACGGCTGGAGTTCGGCAAGGCGCTGTTGGTAGGCGCTCCAGAGAGGCTGCGACTCCTCCCGGTCGGGGACCAGCATCAGCGTATCCAGATACATGGCGAGCTCGTCATCGTCGATGCTTCCCCAGCCGTATTGGGTCGTATCGGCATCGCTGTGGAACAAGCTCCAGTCGTCGAGCTTGAAGTCGTTGTTCCACGTTCCGATAGCCGCTTCGAAATCACGATCGAAGAGCTGTTGGTAGAACGTGCCGACCTCGACGAAGCCGGTGGTGACGTCGACTCCGACCGCTCCGAGGTGCGACTGGATCACGTCCAGAGCGTCGGCTTTCTGTTGGCTCCCCTCGTTGGTCTTCAGTTCGAACGCGAGGCGCTGGCCGTCCTTGTCGCGCACGCCGTCACCGTTGGTGTCCACCCAGCCCGCCTCGTCGAGCAGCCGGCGTGCGAGGGCGGGGTCGTAGGGTAGCAGGTCGACGTCGGGATCGTACGCCCAGTGAAACGGGGGCACGGATGTGTGCGCGACGATTCCGTAGCCGTCCATAATCGCGTTGACCAGGCCCTGACGGTCGATGGCGTGCGCGAACGCCTTGCGTACCATCACGTCGCTGAAGCGGTCATCCGCGAGGTTCCACGTGATGTACGAGTAGTTTCGGCCTTGGAAGGCGACCAGGCGACGTCCCTCGGCGCTCTGAATTTGCTCCGCGTGCTGTGGTAACGCCACCAGGTAGACATCTACTCCGCCGGTCAGAAGTTCGGTGAGCACCGTCAACTTCTCCGGGATGATGCGGTAGACGAGGCGGTCCAGGAAAGGCCGGCCCCCGAGATCCTGAGGGAAGGCCGGGTTCGCCTCGAAGGTCCACTGCTGCCCACCGGCATGGTCGATGAACCGGAACGGGCCATTGCCGACCGGACAGCGCTGCCCGAACGGGTGATTTGCCAGGTCGGCAGGAGGTACGTCCCCCAAGAGGTGCTGCGGCATGATGGCCACGGTACGCCACGGGTCCAAGATGTCGGAGTGCGGGCGGAGACGGAACCGGACCGTGTAGGTGTCCAGGACCTCCACTCCCTCGTAGTACGCCCAATACTGCGAGTTAGGGAAGCCGGTCCTAGGGTCGGTCACGCGCCGGTAGGTGAAGGCGACGTCTTCCGCCGTCGTGGGCTCACCGTCATGCCAGCGGACGTCCTCCCTCAACGCAAAAGTCAATTCCGATCCGTCCGCGGACAGCTCCCACGAGCTCGCGAGGTAGGGCTCGAACTCCAGGTCGGCGTTCAGCCGAACCAGGGTCATGAGCATGGCGAACTGTTGTAACTGCACGCTCATGAAGTCTGAGGGAGCGCCGAAGGCATTCATGCCGGCGGCGAGATCCTGGGTCCGGCTGACGACCGCCGTACCACCGTATCGGCTATCCGTCGGCGCGTCGAAGCCCGAGAGGAAAGCGTCAACACTGGCGTTCGCTTCGGCGCAGAAGAGATCATCGCCGGTGCCCGGCACGTCACCCGCACACCCGTAGAGTAGGGCCACCGCCAGGCAGGCGGCGCGAATCCGGTGACTTTGGCGGTGGATCATGAAGGGGTCCCTCGTGGCTGCGGCGGGCCAAAAGGCGAGGCAGGCGCGCCTATTCAATCACCATGCTGTACCGATCGCCGGACTGCCACATGCTGCCGACGATCTGCATGAGCATGGCACCGAGGTCGGTGTCGGTCGTCACGATTGTTACGCCGACCTTGAAGGGAACGCCGCCCCAGTTGTCGTAGTCGAGCGTGTACCCGGACCTGGTGAAGCTGTACCCCTCCTGAAGCTGGGCCTGCAGCCCCGCGGGAATTATGCCCACGGTAGCCTCAGGAGGCCGAGTGTGATTCAGCCCTTGGAATCGAAGGACGGCGCTTCGGAGGTTGTCCAGCTCGCTTACTGCCTGAGCAGCCCGTGCCCTGGTTCGCATGTGGTTGTAGCGAGGCTGCGCCAATGCAGCCACGATGCTGATGATCAGGACTACGACGGACAGCTCGACGAGTGTGAAGCCCCGTTCGTTGCGAATCATCGGATTTCACCCCGTTCGATCAGGACCTTCGCCTCGGCGAAGAATTCCTCCAGCGATTCGGTCGAGGTGTAGCCGATCGTCAGCGTGTTCACCTGGGCACGTAGCCTGTACGTGGAAGCTGTGAGCCGCAAGTAACGGATCTCCCCAGGCTCCTCGCCCGCTTCCGCCAAGTCCGCCGGCGCCCTCCCTTGGCTCTCGGCCGACCACTCATCTATGCGCTTTGCCAGGAGCACCATCTCGGCTCTCACTCCCACCTCTCGGCGCTCGAGGGAAACCTCCGGGATCGGCTTCGGCCCTAGGACAGCCGGCGGCGAGACCCACAGCCCGAGCGTGATCGGGACCAGTACGAGAGCCGCCGCGGGATGCACGCGCCTTCGGGGCCGACGCTTGCCAGCCGTCTGGCGGACTTCCGCTCGTCTCTTTTGATCTGCGAGGACATCGACAAGGACGTCGCCGTATTCGCTGCCGGTCGGCCGATGCTGGTTCCTGCCGGGGGGGCGGGCTACCGTCACACTCTGAATCTCTTAGCTGGAATCACTGCCGATCTCGAACAAGGCCCATAGGTACCCACCAGAATAACCCTTTTCCGCGTGCCGTGCTTTTCGGGCTTCCTCGGTGTTGGGAAGGGTGGGTCTACCCCGGGAGCACCGGGTTGCCTACCGTGATTGATGCCAAGCTCGTCCCCCTACGGGGTGCACCGAGTAGAGGCCCGCACCTAAGATCGCCCGCTCCACCACACAACTGCTGTACTGGATTTCGGGATCGCCCGAATCCAGAAGCACGCCTTCGCTGGTGATGACAGCGCCGTGGATCTTCGCGATGTCTTGCATGGTGAGTTCCCCCCTCACGATGACGAGGCCGTGGAATTCGAAGTCGTCCTCGATGTGGAGGTCACCGTCGACGATGAGAACTCCCTGGCCGACGCCCTGCCCATTCCGGATGGTCAGGTCTCCCGCACGGTGGATGATCGGGAAGTAGTCGCCACACGGAGCCGACGGATTTTCGGGATCGCCCCAGTTCTTCCAAGGTTCGGTCCAGCAGGTGGCTCCCCCCGTCAAGTGTGGCTTGATCTGGCCGGCGACCGCGTTGGGGCTCGGGATCGTGATGTTGGCCAAGGCGATCAGGTCATCGATGTCTTGGTCACCCCAGTCGAAGACGTTCGTCGCCGTGTTGGTGAGGTCGATGTCAATCGGGGGCGCACCAATCACATCTGCCGCGTCGCGGACGTCGGTGCTGTCAGGATCAGGCCAAACAACTCCAGGTCGGTCTTCCAACACGTCGCACAATGGATCCCAACCTGGCGGGTTCAGGTCGAGTCCGCTCACCAGGGCGCCGTCGGCGGCTTCGAACCGCTCACTTCCCCCTTCGACGGCGCTACGTATGTCCAGGTCCCAAGGAGTGGCCATCAGGTCCATCGTCCGAACGCTTCGCCCACCGTCCCGCCGTGTGCCTTCTCCTATGATTCGCAGGGAGTACATGCGTCGGCCGGTTCCCCCGTCCGTCCTGCGCAGGAGGGCGTGAAAGCGGGCTCCATAGTCGAGATCGGTCCATCCCAGGTCGATGCTGTCCCCCGGCGACGCCGTCGCCGTGTCGTACTCGAGCGCGGCCCATGTCCCCACCATATAGTTGACGCCCGCCTCCGCGGCGTAGAACGCCCGTCCGGACTCCCTCATGGACCGGCCCATCATCTGTTCGTCGCGAGCGGCATTCACGAAGAAGACCGCGCCTGCGCTGAGCATGAGGATGAGAAACAGCGTGGCAAGGAGTACGAAACCTCCTTCGCCGGTGGATCTTGAAGCATCGTTTCTATGCTCTACTCGGAGGTGCTGCATCGTCAATTCCGGTTGTTCTTCAAGAACACTACAGTCGTCATCGAGTCGGAATACGTGCCAACGCCAGGTGCCGCTCCGGCACTTTCCGACCTTATGAGAACCTCGATGCGTTCGACCGCAGTGGGGTCGGTCGTCACCGCGTCGATCGAATCGAAATAGGTCACAATGAAACCGCTGTCCGAGGGGGCTTTCATCGGCCCAGCGACGATCTCGTACGCGGTCGCCGCGCCGTCTTTACGCCCCAGGTACCAGCGCCCCTCTCGGGGGAAAAGGGCATACTTGCGCCGCGTGATCGCCCGCACTGTGGAACCGGTGGTGATACGAGCCAAGGTGGCCGAATCACCCGTCAGCTCGACGGTCGCCTCGGGACGAGGGTTGGAGGTCGAGCTGTCACCCCAGAAGCAGACCGGCGTGCCACCTCCCGACGGTGCTGCGTCCCAGGAGCTTGACCCGCCCCAGGAGGCGGTGATCGGGTGTACCCCCCCAGTCGTTGCTCGATGGACGGAACGCCAGGAGGCTGTCACCGATCTCCCCGGTCGCCTGCCGGATGCCCAGGCGGCGGGCGCTGCCATACCACGCGTGTGAGCACACCACCCCGGCCCCTTGGACCGAGCGCAGTACCAGCGAGTCGCGCTGCGCCGAAAAGAGATCGCCGTCCGCCGCGGAGATCTCGTGGATCTCTCCGGTGAGGAGGATGGTGGCAGCGCGAAGGCTCTCGCGGGAGTCGGGAATTTCCCGTTGAGCGATGAACAAGCGACTCTGCGAGACGAACATCTGGCCCCCCGCGATCACGATCAGGGAGCCCACCACGGCTACCATGAGCAGCTCGACGAGCGAGAATCCCGTACGATCGTCTCGTAGTTCTTGCCGCCCGCTCATGAGCCCCAACTCGCCAGGTAGGTCACAAACGTATCGGCGACCGCCTCCCTGTGGATGCCCTCGCGCTCGATCACCATCGTGAGCTTCTTCGGACCGCTGCCCTCGACGGTCCAGACCACTGGATAGCCGTCGACCTCGGCGGACCCGTTCGTCAGGCTGTCATAGTCCATCGAGGTCAGCAATTCCATCTGGGACTGCGCCGCCTTGTAGACCCGCATGTCGCTCCGACTGACACGGAGTTGGGTGCCGGCGAGGATGCCCGCTCCCGATAACCCGCTGACTGCGAGAGACAGGATCATGACTGAGACCAGGACTTCGATAAGGCTGGCTCCGCAGTCATCTCGCCGTTTCTCGGGCGTCACGCGGCTCATCGGAGGACCTTTCCAAGAGTGGTCAGCCGCACGGTGTCTGCGAAATTTCCGCGCGCGAAGACTATGAACGTTTCGCCCGAGGCGCAGGGACTGCCGCCCGTTGCCAACCCCCGTGGCGCAAAACAGAAAACCGAATCGGCGCTGGAGATATTGATGTTGGCGTCGGAGATGTCGACCACCACCCCCACCGTATCCCAAACGCCCGACCCGTCAGTGGTCGTGTCCACGGTGACCAGGAACCGTGACGCGTTCACGTCTAGTTCCAAGCGTGCCTGTGACCCCTCTCGGACCGCGATGGCTCGGGCGAGGCTCAGCCTGGCGGTGAAGGTTTCGGCCGCCACGTCGACTGCGTAATGGGAGACGCTTTCTTGAATTTGGGGAGCGACGATCGAGGCCAATATGGCGACGACGCTCATTACGACGAGGGTCTCGGCGAGACTGAATCCGGTAGGATTGTCCCGTCGGCGGTCGGTTTCGATTGCTCTTGCCACTGCGAATGCCCTCCCCGTTCTGGATCCCCTCCGCTGGGCGGTGGAGGAGCCGTCGGGCTATCAGAATGTCTGGCTTAGCGGGCTACTATTGCCCTATTCGCCAGTATCGTCGGGCGGTCGCCGGGACTTAATCCGGTGGGAGCGGCGGCGGCGTCCAGTGCCTTGTCGCCTTGCTCGGCTGTTGCGCAGGGCATATCTGTGTCTAAGGAGCCACCCGGGGTCTCTCGTCGGACGAGACTAGCGAGGACCGTATGGTCGCAGTGCGACATGATTCGAGGTGAGTGACGTGTCAGAGCAGCCACGGCTTGCCGTCGAGTCCATTGCGGGGTTGAGGCCCTATCAGGAGGATGCGGTCCTCTCCGAGACCCTACCTGACGGTCGCACGCTCATGGCGATCGCGGACGGCATGGGTGGCCACGCCGCCGGGGAGGTGGCCAGTGCGCTTGCCCTCGAAACGCTCTCCGATGCGGTCCAACGGGGTCAGGCCCTCGACGACGCGTTCCGGCTGGCGAACGAGCGGGTTCACCTCAAGGCACGGGATCCCGGCAAGCAGGGCATGGGCACCACACTGGTCGCCATGCTTCTGGATGGCGACAGCTACCAGATTGCCAACGTCGGTGATAGCCGCTGCTATCTGGTAGACGGAGACGGCGCTCGACGGATCACCGAGGACCATTCGTTCGTGATGGAAGCCATCAAGCGCGGCCAATCCGAGGAGCAAGCGATGGCTTCGCAGTGGAAGGATGTTCTGACTCGCTGTATCGGTACTGAGCCCGAAGTAGAGGTGGATCTCTTCGGCCCGTTCCCGGTCGATCCGAATACCGCGATCCTGCTCTGCTCGGACGGCCTCTACAAGGTCTTGAGCGATGCGGATCTTTCAGGCATGTTCGCGAAGTCTGGTGGTCCACGCGGAGCCGCGCAGAGCCTGGTGGCCAACGCCTACGAGGCCGGGAGCGACGACAACATCTCGGTTGCGATCGCGGAGTTCGGTGAGGTTCCGAGAGACAGGCCGGCCGGCACCGTTCCCATCGAGTACGAGCCGCCCGACGAGGCCGGTGGGTCCGAGGCCGCCGTTGCACAGGGCGAGCCAGCTCCGTCCGCCGCCTCGAGCGAATCGGATGTGCCTGCGCGCCGCGGACCGCCGATGGCGGTCATCATCACGGTGGCGGTGGGCCTGATCGCTGCCGTGATCGCCTTCGTGGCCTTCGGCCGGTAGGACTGTCCGGGTTCAGGCTAAGACTCGGACGGACCCGTCGTTGGTCAGTTTATGTCGGCCACGAACGTGATCTTGAGGCCCGCGATCTCCACGACGTCCCCGTCGTTCAAGACGGCTCTGCCCTTCGCCGTCCCGTTTACCTTCATCTTGCTCCAGGCGTGGAGGTTTCTCACCTCACAAGTGTTGTCCTTGCTCACCACGAGCACATGGTGCTTGGGCCCCCTGGGCACTCGTACGTCACACAGGTCGCCGGTTCCCACGAGAACCGCCGGCGTTTCTGACAGGTAGTGCGTGCCGCGTTGGCCACCGGACTCCCACGTGATCTGGGCCCGACGTTTTCGTTCGGAGTCCTGGAGTAGCTCCTTCACTTCGTGGGGCTTGATGTGCATGGTGCCTTCGACTCCGGTCATGGTCGGTCTGAGCTTGGGTCCTGCGCTCGGTGGGGGAGCGTCGGCCACGACCTTGTCGAACACGATAGAGAACTTCCCGATGCCGATCTGGTCTCCGGCCTCGACCGGCTGAGCCGCGTCCAGCTTTTCTCCGCGCAGGAACGTCCCATTCGACGACCCCATATCCTCTACCACCCAACCCGTCCCGTCCTTGCGGAACTCGACGTGCCTTCGTGACACAGAAGGGTTGTCGATCACGATGTCCATCTCTTCGTCACGGCCGACGCGGATGGTGGTCAGATCGAGGTCGTGAACCTGAACGGCCCTGCGGCCGAGGAGCACGGTCATTTTGGGCATCCCATTGTCTCCTGCTCAGTTTCTGTCGCGGGCCGCAGTACAACCCGAGTGATCCGGGACGAGTGTAAGGCACTCGCGCACGAGCTCTTGGGCGATCTCCGGGGAACCATCCTGCTGCGCCGCCGCGGCGTCCCATGCCATTCGTTCGGCAACCTTGAGCAGCAGTGATCGGGCTTCGACGTTCCCCGGCTCCAGCACGGCGGCACGCTGCGCATACCCACGCACATCGTCTCCATCTCGACCAAAGTAGCGCGTCTGTTCCTGGGCCGACGCGGCCAGCCTGATTAGGCGCCTGACTTCCCAGGAGGTATCCACAGAGAGGCCTCCCGAGCGGAGCTCGCCCACCGCTCCTGGTACGTCTCGCTCATCCACGGGCACTCGAAAAGGGGCGGGCACGAATCCGACCTTGAACCGCCCCTCGATGCCCCTCTGGGTCACGCGAACGCCACTCACTCCGCCGCTTGCCACGCGCGCCCGAAGGTCGGACAGCTCGAGCGTACGCCCCCACGGTCGAACCACGAAAGCTCCTGTTGCGAGGAGAACCGTAGCGATGGCGGCGGCAATGAGCCCAGGCCGCCGAACACCCGCCCCGGATCCCCCACGTCGCAACTCCGTGACGAGGGTCAGGTCCTCCATCGCACCGGGGCCGAGAGCCACAGTGGTCTCCAGGGCCCGATAGCGTGGATCGCGGACCAAGACCTTGTAGGTGCCGGGTGCGAGCCCATTGGCAATCTGCGGTGTGGGCCCTTCGGCGACGGTCTGCCGGCCCAGACGGATAAGGATGTCGACGCCCGGCGTGTCGGTGAGGACACGCAGCGAGGCCGCGTCGGCCTCGGCTCCACCCGCCCCGACGCGCAGAAGCGCGTCCCTGAGCTCCCGGGCCGACTGAAAGCGCTCGTCCGGGTCACGGCGAAGGAGCCGCAGGACGATGTTGGTCATGGCCGGTGGCACCACGGCACCCGTTTCATCGATCGGCCTCACTTCGCCACGGTCCGAGGCTACCATCAACTCGTAGATCTGGTGTGTCGATGAGCCCGCAGTGTTACCGAGCCATGGGTCGTGTCCCGCCAGCAACGCATAAAGGACCACGCCGAAAGCGAACAGGTCCGTTCTGCCATCGACCTCTTCGGCGCGGAGTTGTTCAGGTGCGGCATAGCCGGGCGTGCCGAGCGTACCCACGGTCGTGAGGCGGCTGTCGGCCTCACCCCCGGCGATCTTCGCGATCCCGAAGTCGAGGACCTTGACGATCTCATCGCCTCCCCGATCCGTCGTGAGCATGATGTTCTCGAGCTTCAGGTCGCGGTGCACGACGGGCTCGGGACCTTCGTGTGCGGCCATGAGGGCGTCGCATACCTGTAGTGCGAGCCTGATGGTGCGCTCCGTGCTGAAGCGGCCCTCCTCTTGCACCACGGTGGCGAGGTCCCGCCCCTCGACGAGCTCCATCAGGAAGTAGATGAGCCCTGCCTCGAGGTCTTCTTCGTAAGTCGACAGTCCGACGATGTGGGCCGATTGAGTGCCGAGACGCTTCATGATCTGAGCTTCCCGGAGGAAGCGCTTGCGGGCGTTCTCGGCCTCGGCGCCGTGGAGTCGGTCGACCCCGAGGATCTTGAGCGCTTCCACCCAACCGCCCTTCACGTCCTCTACCTTGTAGACGGTCCCAAAGCTGCCGGCGCCGATGCGTTCCAGCACCCGCCACTTGTTCCTGAGGAGCTGGCCGACCAGTCGATCTTCCTCCGGCTCGTCTTCGTCGGAACCGGTGGCGAGCCCGGCGTCATCGGGATCCGGAAGGTCGTCGGGGCTCCAGGCCATCGTGGGCTGAGATTGCCGAGGCGCAGGTTCCTCCGCAGGAGCATCCTGGTCAGGTGGGAGGGCGTCGCTCTCGGGGTCGGTAATATCCTCGGGATTCCACGCGACGGTGGCTTGGGGGGGCTTCTTCTTCTTGGGTTGGTCAGGGTTTGACACGGACCGAACACCTCGCCTGGAACGGTGGTGCGACGAACTTACCGGCCGGGATGAAGGCAGGTCAACTCGCCCGGGGGGCTTGCCACTCAGGGGCGGCAGTCTTCCTTTAGGCAGTATGCGATATGTAGGGCTTTCGATTGCGCTCCCGATGATCCTCATGGTGGCGTGTTCGGGTGAGGCCGACTCCCCCGCCGACATCCCCCTGGGTGATCCCGAGGCGAGCGAGATCGTTCTCCAGGCCGTGGACGCGGGCACCGGCGCAGCCCTTCGCGACCACCGGATGACCGTCCGCTACCTCGTCAGGTCGCCGATCACCCTCGACGCATCGGCCACGGAGCACGTGTTGTCCGCTGAGCCCTATCGGATCGAGCACTCGGTGGCCGCTGACCAAATGGTTGTCGAGCTGCGGCTCGAGGCGCCGTCGTATCACCGTTTGGACACCGTGCTCTCCGTTTCGCGTGGCTCCTCGGCAGGGCCGTTCACCAT
>JADFRS010000140.1 GCA_022561145.1 Gemmatimonadota bacterium | reverse complement strand
TCAAACCAGAGGGACAAAGGCACGGGGGTGTGCTCTCAGTCAGGCAGCGACTGATCGAACTCGAGGGCACCGCGCGAAGCGTGGTCGGGAATGAATTCCGCATCGGTGGGGTCGAACCCGCCGGTCTGATCGAACTCGAGCAGGCCCTGGGGCGGCGCCCGAGCGGGAGACAGTGGAGGGGGTCGGGTGGGG
The DNA here is from genome assembly GCA_022561145.1 of Gemmatimonadota bacterium. Classification (GTDB taxonomy): domain Bacteria; phylum Gemmatimonadota; class Gemmatimonadetes; order Longimicrobiales; family Gaopeijiaceae; genus JACZXQ01. The sequence goes on along the minus strand of JADFRS010000140.1, from coordinate 10,417 downwards.
AGATCGAGATAGGACAGAATGGAGCGAACGGGAACGGGATCGGTGACGAAGGCGATGATGCTCATCGAGGCACCACGACCACGCTTCGCGCGGTGCCCGGGCAGACGAGCGGCAGGACATCATAGATGCGAGCGATGAGAGCGGCCCAGCGTGAGGACGTGCGGCGACTCGGGGCGCCGCCTGACGAACCCGCGACGGACTGAGTGTCGACCTGCTCCGAGGGCAACTCCTATGCGCCACCCTGCTCACGCCCGAGCGCGATGACCTGATACCTGAGCTTTGGACCCACCTTTGGTGGGTACCCCGGGAGCGAGAACCCCGTGATAGCGGTGGCGATGGATGCGTGGAGGGTGAATGAGCAGGGCGAGTCGCTCGAGGAACTCAAGGGGAGTGAGTGACAGCGCCGTGGTACCGTCGGGTGCGGGATGGGGGAGGCGGTAGACGATGCGCTCGCCTCCAGGCGCACCGTACCCGGTGGCCTCGAGCCGTTCGAGGGCGAAGGGAGGACGGGCACAGTACCGCAAGAGTCGTTCAAGCCCAGCACGGTCACGGGCCGGGATGTGGACCGAGGCATCGATGCTGAACCCGCCCGAGGCTTGCCACGTGCGCATGTCATCGGTGACGTGGCGTTCGAGCAGACCGTGGCGGTGGAGGGCACCGCGCGAAGCGTGGTCGCGCAGCACAGCGCCGGCGATCGCGGGGTTGTGGTGCAGGAAGGGCCGGAGGCGCTTCGGAACGGAGAGCACCCATTGCCGCACGGGAAGCGGCGGCAGGACATGGTCGACGAGATGGGCGGCGGTCTCGACCATACGGCGGGCATTACACGACGGACATGCTCCACGACTTCCGCATGAGAACGCCACCAGAAAGTCGTAGCCACAGCCGGCGCACCGTGCTCGTGCGAATCCATGGGCGAGAATGCCGCAGCGCAGGGGGCACCGCGCGAAGCGTGGTCCCGGAAGTCGCGCTCGACCCATGAGGGCACGCCACCCCCCATGGGATCGGCCTCGGCGGCCTGTGCCAAGAATGTCTCGAGGTGATGTTGGACCAGCGGGTCAAGCGGCCTCTGCCTGTTGAACATCTCGAACATCTCCGAACGCACCGCGTCTTGCCAGGAACCGGCCGTCGACCCACTGGTACTAGGAGCCAGGAACCGACCCCATCGAGACAGCCCATGAGATTCACCACATACTCCAAGTACAAAGGGCGCTGGATCGATGCCCTGAACCTCGACGGGCTGATGGAGTCGCTGTCGGACTTCCTGTTGAACGGCGGTTTCGCGGGCGGCCCGAACTACCATCCCTTCTGGGGCTGGTCGGGGCTGGAGGACCACGACTCGTTGGACGCGCTCAAGCACGCCCTCCTCAAGGCGCTCATCGAGGGCGGTGAGCTCACGCCCGAGATGATCGAGGAGCTTCGCGGCGAGGGCGAAGGAGACGAGGCAGTCCAGCAGCAGCTCGCCGATCTGCTCGACGACCTCATCCAGCGCATGGTGGACGAAGGTTACGTCTCGTTGGAGAGCGGCCAGCCCATGATGCCCGGCTCCATCCAGGACGTGACTGGCCAGGGCCAGATCGACGACGCCAAGAAGGCCTCGCATCAGGTCAACTTCAATCTCACCCAGAAGGGGATGGACTTCCTGGGGTACCGAGCGCTCAGGAACCTGCTCTCGGCCCTCGGCCGCTCGGCGTTCGGCTCGCATGACACGCCGCACCTGGCCACTGGAGTGGAGGCCGACGCGGTGAGCAAGCCCTACGAGTTCGGCGACACGCTCAACCTGGACATTCCCGCCACGCTCAAGAAGGCGATCGAGCGAGAGGGCCTCAAAGTGCCCCTCGACCTGGACTATGGCGATCTCATGGTGCACCAGGCCGAATACAGGTCGTCGTGCGCTACGGTGCTGCTCCTGGACATCTCGCACTCGATGGTGCTTTACGGCGAGGACAGGTTCACACCGGCCAAGCGCGTAGCGTTGGCGCTCTCGCACCTCATCAGAACTCAGTTCCCCGGCGACTCGCTCAAGGTCGTGACCTTCGGCGACCGGGCGCAGGAGATCCCGCTGTCGCAGCTCGCAAAGGCGCAGGTGGGGCCCTTCCATACCAATACGGCCGAGGCGCTGTTGCTCGCCCGCAACCTGCTGCGTTCTCAGAAGATGGACATGCAGCAGATCATCATGATCACCGACGGCAAGCCGAGCGCGGTGACCATGCCCGACGGGCAGATCTACATGAATTCGGGGGGCATGGACCGGCACATACTCGAGCCGACCTTCCGCGAGGTGGCGGCCTGCCGGAAGGCGGGCATCCTGATCAACACCTTCATGCTGGCGCGGGACCCCTACCTGGTTCAGTTCATCGAGAAGGTCTCGGAGATCTCCCGCGGCAAGGCCTACTTCACGTCCACGGTGACGCTGGGCCAGTACATCATGAAGGACTTTCTCAAACGAAAGCGCCGCCGCTCGGCGTGAGCCTCAGGCCTCCCCGGCCTCCGCCATGCCTCGCCTCACCTCCGCCAACTCGTCCCTCGCCCAATTGCCTTCCGGCGTGCCCTCGTACTTCTCGGCCAGCCGTGCCAGCTCTGGCGCCGCTTTCGCGGGCTCGCCGAGTTGCACTGTATAGAGCTCGATCAGTTCCCGCGACGCGAGCAGTGCCTGCCCGTCGGATATCCGCGTTTCGGAGCGAGCCCGCTTGAACCAGCGAGCGGCTTCCTCGTGCTGGCCCATGTCGTCGCGCAGCAGGCGGGCGAGGCACAGGTAGGGCTCGGGGTCGTCCGGGTGTTCCGATATCGCGATCTCGTAGGCTGCGGCGGCCTTTGCAAACTCTCCGCGCATGGCCAGCGAGGCAGCCAGGGAGTATTCGCGCTTGTGCGGTGTGGACGAGCCGGAAGGGTTGTAGAGATGGCTGCTCATTTTCCCGGCCGACTCCATTATCGCCTTCGGAATCAGGGCGGCGAGCGCCCCTCCCGCGAGTAGGCCAAGCACAGGATGCCCGATTCTGGACCCGGCGAGGAGCCCCACAAACGCACCTGCCGGCACGGAGAACGTGAGGATGCGGAACATGTAAATGCGCTCCACCTGATCCACGTTCTTCCCGGAATCACTCGTCAGGCCGAGGTACTGCCTCCGCCGGATATGCCCCCTCAGGTGGTCGTCGCTCCGCTTCATGGTTGTAAGAGTACCGACCAGCCGCGGAGCGTTCAATCAGTCAAGAAACTGAAGAGGGCGTCCGAATACCCGAAGAGGGCGGGCGTGCCTCCAGTGTGGAGGAACACGACCGGTGCCGCGAGGGCCTCCTGGGCACGGATCCTGCCCACCAAGGCTGCCGCCGCCTTGCCGGTATACACCGGGTCGAGGATCAGGCCCTCCTTCTGGGCGAACAGGCGCATCGCATCGAGGGTTTCGGGGTTGAGCCGACCGTACCCGGGAGCCAGAGTGTCGTCCACGAGCCGCACCCGCTGGGGCGCAACGGGGTTCGGCACATCCAGGAGTCGGGCAAGCCGTTCGGTGGTGGCGAGCACCCGTTCAGTCTGTGTGGGCGCGTCGCGGCGCACGCATGCGCCTGTCACCTGCCAATCCGACCCTCCAAAGAGAGCCAGCCCGACGAGCACCCCTGCGTGGGTGTGCGAGCTGCCACTGGGTAGCCAGATGGTTCCGCCGGAAAGACCCAGAGCCGCGGCCTGGGCGAGGAACTCCTCCGCGGCCTCAACGTAGCCGAGCGCCCCCAGGGGCGGGTGCTCGGTGCCGAGGTGGATTACGTACGGCGAGCGGCCCTCACGCCGAAGCTCATCAGCCCAGGCATCGAGGGCCTGGTCCGCACCTGCTTCGTCCTCGCCTTCCGGGTAGGACCGAACGACGGCACCGAGGAGTTGATTCAACAGGGCGTTGCCCGAGGACTGATACGCCTGGTCCGTGTTCGGGACGCGCTCTTCGAGTTGTACGCAGATCGCCAACCCGAGCTTCGCCGCCGCGGCAGCAGCGGACCTGACGTAGTTCGACTGGACGGCGCCGGTTATGAGGATGGTGTCCGCGCCGCGGGCACGGGCGTCTCCAAGGTACCACTCCAACTGCCTCGCCTTGTTGCCACCGAACGCCAGGCCCGTACAGTCGTCTCGCTTGATCCAGAGCGGAGTGCCCAGCGTCTCCGAGAGGTTGGGCGCCGGCTCGAGCGGTGTCGGCCGATGGCACAAGGGAACGCGGGGAAAGCGGGCGGACCAATGGCTCACAGGAGGCCGCCAATCAGGAGGTAAAGACCCGAGGCGAGGACCAGCAGTAGCAGCACTGTTGGAAAACGCGCCTCGCTCAGGCGATGGGAGAACCGGTCACCGAGGAATACTCCGGCTACGACCGCGGGGAGCAGTATCAGGGATGTTCGAGCGACGGCAGGACCCGGCCCTACAATCAGAGCCTGCAAAGTCGCAGCCGCTGCGTACATCAGAACGTAAAGCGAGAGGATGGTCGCGCGGGCCCGGTCCCTCCGGAGTCCGGCCCAACGCGTGAAGAGCGCCAAGGCGGGCCCCGGCAGACCCAGCCCGACCGTCAGCGCCCCTGCCACTCCTCCCGCGAACAGTGACGGGAGGACCGGTGGCGTCGCAGGCTCATCGCCTCCGTTTGGTTTGGTACTTGCCATGACTGCCACGGAGGCCAGAATCACCGTGGCGACGGAGATCATGAGGAGCCGAGCGTCGACCGCGAGAAAGAGCCAGAGCCCGAGGGGCAAGCCCAACACGGCTCCCCCTGCGAGAACGCCTAAAAGCGGTGCGGAGGCATCACGCCGAAGGCGCCACGACATGGGAGCCGCGATGACCAGGTTCAACGCGATCAGAACCTGAACACCTTGGGAGGGCTCCATCGCCGTCAGGAGCGCCGGAGCCAGGAGGAGGCTGAATCCGAGCCCCGTTGCGCTCTGAACTGCCGCCGCAATCAGAGCTACTCCGGCGAGGCCGATCAAGATCATCTCCGTCATCACTCCGCTCCCGAGGTTCAGCCCTTGAGGTGCACCGGCCCGGCGTGGTAACAATACCAAGGAGCCATAGTGCGTTCAAACCAGCCGGAGACGGGACAATGGGGACCCAAAGCATCCGCTTCCAGCAGGTCGACGCGTTCACGGACGTGCCATTCAAGGGCAATCCCGCCGCCGTGTGCATCATGGATTACCCGCTCGAGGCCTCCCAGATGCAGGCCATCGCGCTGGAGATGAACCTCGCCGAGACGGCGTTCCTCTATCCACCCGACGACCAAGGTGAGCGCCGCATTCGATGGTTCACGCCGGCCATCGAGGTACCGCTGTGCGGGCACGCCACCTTGGCCTCCGGCCACGTGCTGCTCGCCTCGGGCGCGGTGTCACCAATCGTGCTCCACTCGGCGAGTGGCCCGTTGACAGTGCATCGAGAGGCTGACGGCGCCGTGCGTTTGGACTTCCCGGTCACAGCGACCGCGCCGGTGCCACCTCCCCCCGGCCTATTGGAAGCGCTCGGGATCGAGCATGCCGAGGCTGTCGAGACCGGCGGCCACGTCATGATCGTGCAGGTTTCGAACCAGGCCGGCGTGCAGCGGGTTCGACCCAATTTCTCCAATCTCGCGGCTGTGCAAGTGGGCGAGGTCCTCGTGCTGGCGGTGACGGCTCCGGCGGACTCGGACGACCTCGATTTCGTGTCGCGGGTCTTCGCTCCCTGGGCGGGCATCGACGAAGACCCCGTGACCGGCCTGGCTCACACCGCACTCACGCCCTATTGGGTCGCCCGGCTCGGTCGGAACCCGCTTTGTGCCGAACAGATCTCCAGCCGAGGTGGACAGCTCACCGTGAGGCTCGAGGGTGACCGGGTGCACCTCATCGGCTACTCCGTCACCGTGGCCGAAGGAACCATCCTGCTCCCGCCCACATGAACGCCGGCGAAGCCTTGCCCGCAGACACCCGCCCACACCACGTTGCCGCCTCGCAGTCGGTACCAAGAATGGGGGGGGCGCGCTGGAGGCCATCGAGGAACGTCGGTTTGGGCCGCTGACGGTCAAGATTGACCGTACGCTTTGCGTGGGCTTCGGGGATTGTATCGACGCGGCACCGGAGATCTTCGAGTTTGACGACGAGGGAATCGCAGTGTTCGTAGCGGACGCTACCGAGGCGGAGCGAGACAGGCTGTCCGAAGCGTGCGCCACCTGTCCCGTCGACGCACTGGTGCTGCTCGACGAAGACGACACGCAGCTGGTTCCATGACGGTGAGCACCATCCCTGGGCAGACACACCATGCGTAAGGTCCGTACCTATAACGAGGTCCAGCACAGCACCGGCTCTCAGCTCCTCGAGCAGGTCCTCGAACTGCAGGACCGGTTGGCAGCAAGGCTTTCGAGCATAGGCACCGTTGTGGCGATAGCCAGCGGAAAGGGCGGCGTGGGCAAGAGCGCCGTCACCGCGAACCTGGCGGCCGCCCTCGCGATGCGGGGACGCAGCGTGGGAGCCGTCGACGCCGACCTCAACGGGCCCTCCTTGGGCCGAATGCTCGGTGTGTCGGGCATGTCGCTGTCTGATGGCCCCGACGGAGTGGGACCGCCCCAGGGAGTACAGGGCGTCCGGGTGATGTCCATGGAGCTCCTTCAAGAGGCCGAAGACGCGCCCCTGGGCTGGCGGGCGCCCGACTTCGGCAAGTTCACGTGGCGGAGCACCCTCGAGACGGGCGTGCTCCGCGAGTTCCTGGCGGACGTAGTGTGGGGCGAGTTGGACTTCTTGTTGATCGACGTGCCTCCTGGCACCGACAAGATCGAGCGGCTGCTCGAGTTGATACCCGACCTGGATCAGGCGCTTCTGGTCACAACCCCCTCCGAGGCGACCCGCTTCGTGGTGTCCAAGTCGCTGCGCCTCGTGCAGGAAGCAGGTGTCGGCGTGGTGGGCCTGGTCGCCAACATGACCGAGCACGAGTGCCCCCAGTGCGGGCACCGCTCGAGTCTGTTCGAGTCCGGAGGGGCGGAGCGCCTCGCGGCCGAATCCGGTGTGCCGTTGTGGGCCAGCATTCCGTTCGATCCTCGCCTGGGGGCGTCCACCGATCTGGGCGAGCCCTTGGTCATCAAAGAGCCCGAGGCACCGGCAAGCCGAGCCATCCTGGCCCTCGCCGACAGGGTCGACGCCGCCGCCAAGGCTGGAGCAGACACCGAATGAAGTTCCTGTGCTTGGAGTGCGACAAGGCGATGGACTTCGCGGAGCGCCAGCTACCGGGCGACGGAACCCTGGTCGCCGTGTTCAAGTGTCCCGGTTGCGCCCGAGAAATGGCCATGCTCACCAACCCCATGGAAACCCAGCTCGTCAGCAGCCTGGGCGTGAAGATCGGGGGCCGCGAGGTACCGGCCCAGCCGATGGAGCTGGTGAGAGGATCGTTGGAAGGGGGGAGGGAGGACGTGTTCCAGGAACCCGACCACCCTCTTTCGGAGGACGTGCCGGTGGCGGGGACCACGAGCCCCGCCGGCGCCGGACCCGTCGTCTGGACGCCCGAGGCCGTGGACCGCCTGAGCCGCGTGCCCAAGTTCGTGCGCGGTATGGTCAAGAGGATCTACGGTGAGTGGGCGCGCGAACATGGCGTGGGGGAGATGACCCCCGAGCTCATGGACCGGGCGCGCACCGAGCTGGGGATGGAGGGCATGTAGGCGTGGAGGCTACGGCCGAGGAGGACGCACCGGGCCCGCGGTCCGGTGCCCGGCAACGCAAGTTCCGGCAGGCCGCGTTCGTCTACCTGCATGTGGGCGTACTCTACGAAGCGGCGGTTTACGTCTTCTGGCGGCAGGGCCTGTTGCCCGAGGGGCGTGGACCGGTATGGGTCTGGCTGCTCGCTGGAGCCGTGATCGTCACCCTCGTGTTCTGGGGTCTCTGGGTCAAGGAGAGCGCCTGGCTAGCGAGGATCATCTGGGCGCTCGGCCTGTTCCGCCTCCCCGCGCTCATCGAGGGTGCCTTCGCTTCCGGAACGGGCTCCGCCATCGATCCGGCGTTCTACCTGACCGCACTCGTGGTGGTGCTCATCAATCTCGGGATGCTGGCCCGTGCCGGGTGGGATTTGTGACGGACGAATGAGCCACGAAGACCGGTCCGCCCTCGTAAGGCTCGGCGGCGCCTCGTACCGTTACCGGTCCGGCCGGCCCGGTGTGGGGCGTGTGACGTTGGACGTGGATGCGGGCGAGCGGGTCGTGCTGATGGGCCCCAACGGCTCGGGCAAGACCACGGTGCTGCGGCTGATCACCGGCGAGTTGCGGCCCGGTGACGGATCGGTGCACGCGCTGGGCCACCCGGCCGCGTCTCTGCGTGCGGGGCACCGCCGCCGCATGGGGGTGGTCGCGGCCGAATCCGTGCACGTGGACCCGCTTCCGGCCCACCAAAACGCCCTTTTCTTCGCCCAGGCCGCCGGCCTCTCGCGAGATGGGGCCGAAGCCGCCGTGCATGAGTTGTTCGAGAGGTTCGGCCTGGCGGCGGACAGCGACGTCCCGCCTAGCGAGTACTCATACGGCATGCGCAGGAAGCTTCTGCTCGTTGAGGCATTGGCACACGAGCCCGACCTGCTCGTGCTCGACGAGCCGTTCCTGGGCCTGGACCCGAGCGCGAGGAGCGCGCTCCTCGACATTATTCACGTGCGGGCGAGCTCGGGGGCAGCCGTGGTCGCAGCACTGAACGGAGCGGCCGACGCACTCGCGCTGGCCTCCAGGGTGGTGTTCCTGATGGATGGCGAGGTGGTGGCTGACGACACGCCCGACGCCCTGCTGGAGCGCCTCGCCAAGCGCACGCTCATAACCATCGAGGTGGACGGCCCTCCGAGCAGAGACGCCGACTACCCGGAAGGCGTGACGGTCGACGAGACCGCAGGGCGACTGCTCGCGATCAGCGAGTTCGGACCAGGCGTCCTACCGGCGCTGTGCCAGGCCGTGCTCGCAACCGGCCGGGCCATTCGGTCGGTGCGGGTGAAGGAACCGGACCTCGCAGATGTCTTTGCGCATCTCACGGGGCAACCGCTGGCGCCTGCCGCCCAATCGGAGGACCCTTCCCTCCCGGGAGCCGGTCAATGATCGGGCTCATCTGGTCTCTCGAGTGGGCGGTGGCCACCCGAAGACGGCGACTCTTCGGGCTCAATGCGCTCATACCGCTCCTGCTGGTCGGGCCGATCGCGTTCAGTGGAGCCCCCGCTCAGCACGCGGCGGCGGTCTACACCGTGCTGTTCACGATCTTCGGCGCCTTCGGCTCGTGCATCCCGCTCATCCGGGATGGTGAGTCCGGACTACTGACACGGTTCATGCTGGCTGGCGTACCGCCCCGGTCCCTGCTGACCCAGCGGGTGCTGGCGGCGACCTCGCTGGACACGGTGCAACTCCTACCCAGCCTGATCGTGATCGCCCTCGCCAGCGGCAACGCCCAGGCATTCGGTGGCGTGCTTGCCGCACTCATGCTCACGCTGCTGGTGGCCAACCTGTTGGGTGTTTGGGCTGCCGCGCTAGCCCGGTCGGTCGCCGAAGGAGCGCTTTTCGCGGCGGTCTCGTCGCTTCTGCTGCTGCACGCCGCCGGTGCCTTCAGGACGCCGGCACCCGGCACGCTCTCGGCGGGCGTCGAACGACTGGTGCCATTCCGCCTCCTCCACGAGTCACTGCTGGCGGCTGAGGGGCTCTCTCCGCCCGGATCCGGGGCCGATCTGCTCCCTCCGATTCTGGTCGCGGCCGCCCTCGCCCTGGTCACGATTGCGGGGGGGCGGCGAGTCGCCGTCGGAGCCGTTTGACACGCCGCGTAGGGCCCGGGTATACTGGCCCCCGACGCACATGGTGAAAGGTCGTTTCCGGCGAGCGTGAGGAGCTCCTCGGGCAAAGTACATTGGAATTTTCGGAGGGCCCCGCCGCCCTCCTTTCGACGGAGATCGGCCCGGAGCCGACTCCCATATTCAGTCACGACAGAACGCCCGCCGTCGGGCCATCTTCCATAGATCGCGAGGCACGTTTACGGGCCTTCGCCGTCCGTTGGTTTGGTGGATTGACGGAACTGCGTTTGGAGGTGGCCCAATGTATCAAGAAGTATTCGTCCCCGTAGACAATTCGGAGTGTTCGGACTGGGCGGTCCAGCGCGCGATCGAAGTGTGTCGCCGCTCCGAGGGCCGCATCACCGGAAACCACGTCTACGCCGCCCGCCTCCACGACATCCGATTCCGCCAGCTGGAGACCGGGCTTCCCGCCCAGTTCCAAACCGCCAAGGAAATCAAGCGCCAGCGTAAGGTCCACGACAAGCTGATCGAGAAGGGCCTGCAGCTCATCTCGGATTCGTTCCTCGACCAGACCGAGAAGCATTGCAAAGAGGCCGAGGTGCCGCTCACCCGCCAGCTCCTCGAGGGCATCAACTTCGAGGAGATCATCCGTGAGGCCAACCGCGGTGAGGGCAGGCTGCCCAGCCTGATCGGCTTCGACCCCAACCTC
>JADFRS010000139.1 GCA_022561145.1 Gemmatimonadota bacterium | reverse complement strand
AGAATGGTCGTTATCTTATCCAGGATGAGCTGACCATGCATAGTACGCGTTGCCGAATCTGGAAAATCCCGATGTTTTTCAAGAATTTCGTGATGTGACGGAGTATTGGGCGCATAGGTACTGTCTGCACCGACGATTCTGCCGTTAGACATCTGCTTAAAGTGGACCGTCGGGCCCTCATGCACCATCCGTGTGAGACTTTGCACCGGCGTGCTGTGGGCAAGAATGCCCGGCGCGCGCCGCAACGGTGGAGCATAGTCAACCATGGCTGCGACGGAGGGAGTGTCTACGCCGCCCGCGATCACGAGCCGATCTAACGAGTACTTGCCGGTTGTAGTTGAAACACCGGTCAGACGGCTCCCAGAATAATCCAGCCCGGTCACCTCGCAAGGATAAATTACTCGCGCGCCGTATTTCCCGGCCTGCTGCAACAATCTGTGGGTAACACTGACTGGATCAAGATGGCCATCCAGGCCGGCAAAGATGGCAGCGACTGCTCAGCCCGTTCCGGTCAATAGTCATTCTACTCAGGTGGCGCCGCAAAGGCGAGGTGCTTCAGTGGTGCGCTCGCCGCCGGGCGGTCAGTTTTTCGTGGATCGAAAGTGGTCTCCCCGGCGTCCTTCATCCTTCGTCCTTTTCCTCCGTTGGCGTAACTGTGCGAAACAGACACGCGGCAGAACGCGGCTGTTCGCGAAAAATCGGCGCCGTTGGGGTATATTTCCCGAGAACTTGGCCAATTGGGGTGAAGCAACGAATTGACCCGCCAGCGGCAAGTCGATACAGTAAAAACGGAGCTCTACTTCAAGACGACGATGTGCGGGCTGCTCTCATTTCTCTCGGATGTTCTCTCTCGGCCCGAAACATCCGGTTCCAAAAGGCTTTTCTCTGGATTCATTCATTCATGCTCGGCGAGTTGATCCCGTGTGGTGGTGGTGACCCGATACCACTGCTCAAAGCGAAACTTCTCATTGGTCGGCGCAGTCGTTGCGACATTACTCTCCGTTTTCCCAATGTCTCATCGCACCATTGCGAGTTGGAGTTGTGCAACGGCTACTGGTCGGTTCGTGACCTGGGCAGCCGAAACGGAGTCAAAGTCAATGGCGTGAGGTGTCAATCGAAATGGCTGATGCCGGGGGACATTGTTTCGGTCGCCAAACACCGGTATGAACTTGTCTACACGCCAACCGGCGACGGCCCTCCACCCGAGGAAGACGATCCGTTTGCCATCTCGCTGCTGGAAAAAGCCGGCTTGGTTCAAGAACAGACGGATAAACCTGGGCTCCAGTTGGGATTGGATGACGCACCCGGAAATTCTGCCGTCACATCCTCCGATAACAACAACGACAAAAGCCGTGTCTACCGGATTGACGACAATGGCGACGCGCCCTAACCGGGCTTCGATCCCGGGACGAGAAACCCGGTTTTTTCGGAAAAACTAGATTTCTGAATGCGGGTGCGAAATTAACAGTCTGGCTCTGGATAGCCGCGCCGGTGCTTTGCGGATGGGAACTTGGCTGCCAAGAAAAAAAAGAAGAAGCTGCGCGTCGCCTTTCGGAAGAATCGACGGAAGCGAACCCGCGCTGGGGATTTGACTCGCGAATTTGGGGAAGACGTCGCGGGCATCGACGATCTCTCGACCGGCGAACGAGTGATCGGCAAGACCGAGTTGGGCCGGCATCGCACAGTCGTCGGCGTCGAAACGGGCGACGGTGATGAGAGTTTCCAGCTTCACGTCGACGAGTCACAATGTCTTGCCGGGCGAGTGCTCACCGCTACAGGGCTCCACTCGATCGTGCAGTCCGAGAGCGGGACGGAATACGAGTGTACCGTCCGCCGGCTGATCCGTACGCTGGCACGCGAGACGCGCAACGTCGTCACCGCCGGAGACCGCGTGGAACGGATGGTCGAGCACGCCTATGTAGGCCGTCATCCAGCCATGCACGTCACACCGGAGCGGGACCATCACCTCGGCGACACGGAAGCTCCGCGTGCCCTCCATGGCAACGGGCTGGCTCATGTTGAAGCCGCGGTTCTCGGTCGGCGAAGCGTTGATGTTGTGGAGCAGGCCATCGCTGTTCTTGATGGTGATGTCCTGGCCGGCCATCACACCGAGCACGTGCGGTCTGTACATGCAGCCGTTCTGATCCAGCATTACGGGCTGACTGGGCGTCGGGAATTGGAGGCTCTCCAGACCCTCTTTCACGTAGACGAAGACATTGGCGAGGGTGCCGTTGTCGTTTACGACGACGTCCTCGGTCATCGGAGTGGAGGCGTGCTTGTCGGCGCAGACTGGTTCTTCCTCCATGTCGATCGTCTGCATCGCGGGTGCGTCACCCTCGAAGGCGATCGATCCGGAGATGTTGCCCGCGGTCGCGGCGTCGACCGGATTTTCGACAGCCGCTGCGCCACCACCCGAGTCTCCCCCCCCGTCGCCTCCGCCTCCACAGCCGGTCGCGATGAACACGGCCACCGTGGCGGCCAGAACCTTCTTCAGGTCGATCCCGTCAAACATGCTCCCTCCAATATGACTGAGTGAATTATCGTGTCGTGTCGTCCGGTTACGCTTCGTCGGGCGTTTCATCCTCGGTGACGATGCCCTCCTGCTCGCGCTTCCGCGCGCGCCCTACCACCAACAAGCCCAGACCTCCCGTAATTGCGAAGGCAGCCAGTGGGGCGATGAACACGGTAGCGGGTGTAGGCTCTTCGAGAAAGACGAAATACCATGAGCTGATCGCGGCCCTCGTTCCCGATTCTCCATTGTCGCCGTCCCAGGCGAAGAACGCGACCGGAATCGCCTCGCCGGTCGTGAAGTCCAGATCCGAGACGCTTTCGGTCGTGATGGGCCGGCGGAGCATCAGGGTCCACTGGCCGTCCGCGAATGTAGCACTGGCCGTCACGGCCTGCTCGGCGGAGGGTAGTGGCGTGGCCGTGCCAAGACCCCGAGCCTCCGCCTCGACGGCGCCCGGTTGGTCGCTCCGCCACCGCCACTGGTAGACCGGGTTGCGTTGGTCTCCCATCAGGAAGTAGGGGCGTTCCAGGCCGGTCGGTACCTCCTTGGGGAACTGGACCACCAGGCGGTCGGGCGTCGGCCCGGCCTCGGGCGGGTCTCCCTCCTTGGGCGCCATCAGGTCGATGATGCGCGCCTTCCACTCGGCCCAATCCGGGTCGGGGCTCTGCGACGGATCGCTCCAGCGAATGCGCATGGCCAGTTCTTGGCCGTCGTGCATGGCCTGAACCCAGAGGCCGTCCACGCGCGGATCGAACCAACGGGGGCTGACGATGATCTGCCCCACCAGGGGGATGTACGACACGCTCACCTCGTCCCAGGCCGGATCGTCGGCCGTGGTGGGTAGAGCGGCATCCTGGATCAACTCGGCCCGGATGACCTCGTCGATCCCGGGGGCATCCTCGGGCGCGAGGCTGCGCACGTAGTGAGCGACCGACCAGAGCTGCTCCTCGGTGATCACACCCGCATCGACAACGTCCTGGTACGAGGGCATGGGTGTTCCGTCGAGGCCGGTACGCAACCGCCGGAATATGTCTTCGACGGACCCGCCCCCGTTGAACTTCCAATTCTCCGTCAGGTCGGCCGCGCGGATTGGGAAGGACCCGGCGTCTTCGAGCGTGGTGGCCGACGTGCCGTCACCGCGCCCGAACTCTCCGTGGCACTTGAAGCACTCCATGACCTGGTACTGCTCCCGACCCTCGGTCAGCACCGCGTCGGAAACCTTGGTCGCGCGGCCGAAGTCGATGGCCTGCGGCTCATCGCCCTGACCGAAAAAGCGCGAAAAGGTCTTCAGATAATCGACGAGCGCATCCCTCTCAGCCTCGGAAAGCAGGTCTTCCCACCCCGGCATGGTCGTGGTCGGCATACCCACGTCGATAATCCGCCGGATGTCCGCATCAGTAGGCAATTCCCCACTGGCCGTCGTCCGGATCTGGTAAAGCGCCAAAGTAAAATCACGAGGCCGCGGCAGCATATACTCCGCCGCCACCCCCCGCCCGTCCCCATCCACCCCATGGCACCCCGAGCACCACTTGTCGTAGGTAGTCTTCCCCAGCCCCTCCTGCCCAGATACCCCCCCTGCCCCGGCTCCAAGAAGAAAGAGCGCGAGCACCGCTGCGGCCCCCAATTGCCCTTTGACCACACCTAGGATCCGCATCAGTGCCCCCCCTCTTCCCCAGGTTCTTCACCCCAGGTCCTCGGCGAATGCCCCGCCTGTTCGTACAGGAACATGATCACCGCCCAGATGTCGTCCTCACTCAGAAAGTCCTCCCACGCCGGCATGGCCGAGTTCCAGGGGCCACCCTCGTTGGGGAGCCCGGGCCCACCCTTGGCGATCCTCCAGAACACCACGCTCTCCGTGAGTTGTGCGATGGTGCCTACGTCCTGGAAGCTCAGCGGCACCGGATTGAAGCCTTGGGAGTAGTGCCCGAGCCCCGCCAAGCCGTCGCCGTGACACGCCACGCAGTTCTGGTAGTAGATCCGCTTGCCTTCCTCAAGGTGCTCATCCTCAGATCCCCTGGAGCGCAGCGGGTTCTCGAGTCCTGTGAGCCGCAGGGTGCGGCCCTGGAAGTCGATCTGCCCCGGTGGCGCCGGATGGATCGAGCGGAAGCTGACAGGGGCCGCCACCGAGGGTCTCACGCGGTCGAACGTCACGAACGCGACCAGTAGCGGCGTAGCGAGCAGCAGGACCGCGCGGGCGACCTTTTGCTCGGGATCGACCATGACCCGGTGCATCGGTTGCTTGAACTTCGCCCAGCGCTCCTCGTTGTCGCTCACCCAGAGGAGGAGCCCCACGATGACCGTGATCATGTACTGAAGCACGACCGAGCTGGGCAGCGGCGCGCTCGCGATGCCGATGAGCGGGGGCAGGTAGACGATGCCGAACTTGATGAGCAGGTACGCTGCCACCAGAACGGTCACGGACTGCCCGAGCGGGTGCCTTAGATGCTTGCCCATCGCGGTCCTACCTCCTGTCGGCGAGGAACTGGACCACCGCTTCGAGCTGAGCCGCGCTGAGTTGCTCACCGAAGGTGGCGGGCATCAGCTGGATAAATGCTTCATACCCTTCGGAGGCGCCTGCCCGCGGATCCAGAATCGACTGGCGGATGTAGTCGGCACTCACCCGTCCGCCGATGCCGTCGAACGACGGCCCGATCGGCGCCCCTGTGCCGTCCATGACGTGGCAGCCCAGGCAGGCGTTGGCCGTCATGATCTCGACTGGGTCGGACGATGTGCTAGTGGGTCCCGCCGCGGTAACAGCCGCAGGTTGGGCGGCGCCTGCCGACTCGACGCCGCCTTCCGACTCGATGTCGGCCCCCGTCACGGTCACCTCGCCACCTTGGGACTGGAGAAACGCCACCAGCGCCCAGAGCTGCTCGCTGGAAAGCGTCCGGCTCATGTCGGCCATGATGGGGATGTAGCCCTCGACCTGGAGGGCGTTCGGGTCAACCAGCGAGTTGAACAGATAGGCCTTGCAGTCTTGGCCGGTCACGCGCCTAGCGCAACGCACGCCGATCTGTCCCGTGCCGGCTTCGTCGGTGAGCAGGTTGGGCGCCCGTGTGCCTAGGCCGTGGCAGTCGGCGCAACCACCCGCACCCTCGAAGAGGGCCTGGCCCGCGGCCACCAGCTCCTCGGCAGTGACGTCACCCGAAAAGCTCAGGTCTTCCGGCACGACCGATTGGAGCTGCGGGATCGAGCTGGAAACGATCGTGAACACCGCGACGGTGCCCAAGACCACCGCCAGCACCTTCAAGTTGGTTTGCCACATGGTCAGTCTCCTCCCTCCGATCCCACTCCAGAGAGGACCGGTTTTTCAGCCAGCCCACCCACCCAGAAGATGAACGCCACCAGGCCGAAGAAGATCAGCACGCACACCGATATGATCTGCGAGGCGTACCCGAGGGCGGGCGTGGAGGCATACTCGCTCGTGTCACGGACCACCTCCCACACATGCCAGTGCTGCCGGATGCCGCTGCGGGCGTAGCCCATGAGGCCCATGAGCCAGGTGAACGTCACGGCCAGGATGAAGAGCGCGTATTGCGAGCGCTCGGGCATCTGTCCCCAGCGGATCGCGCCGCGTGATTTGGCTCCCCGCCCGATGGCGACATCTATGGCCACCACGCTGAAGATGGTGGCGATCACCGCCAGCACCTGATAGACCGAGAACCCGATGCGCACGATGGCCGTGACGAAGTAGCCGTAGATGCCGTAGAAGATCACGATCCCGGCACATACCACGAACAGCACACCCTGAATCATCGTCCCCGTCCTCGCCCACTCGACCACCGGCTCCTTGTTGGCGCGGCGGTACAGCAGAAACGACAAGAACGTGGTCAGGATCATGATGTTCACGGCGGTGTTCTTGGCGCTCATGACGCCGAGCACGCCGAGGAACGGGTGGTAGGTGCCACCCATGGCCGCGATCTCTGCGCGGCTGGCGATCATGGTGTGAGGAGTGGCCCAGACGATCACGCCCACTACCAGCACGATCAACATGTATTTCGTGTACGGCATGAAGCGCTCCGCGCCCGGAATGCGCCCCATGCCGACCCACAGGTAGTAGTTGCCCGTGAGGAACAGCACACCGATCAGGAACGCCTGAATGATCCAGAGCCAGCTCATGAACCCGCCCATGAGCGTCTGGCCCATGCCGGGGCTGTACTCGTAGATCTCGCGGCCGAGATAGTAGCCCGCGAACGGCAACACGATGAGCGCGCCGATCGCGATGAGGTTGCCGACGTAGCCCATCCAGTCGTAATGGGCGCGCTCCTCGTCGGTCTCGGCAATGAGGAATCGGTAGGCCGCGTATGCTCCCACGATTGCCCCGCCGAAGACCACGTTGGCGATGATTCTGTGGATGTTGATGGGCATCCAGGTAGCGTTGGCGAACGCGCTCCAGAACTGGACCATGGCCGGCGAAGTGTCGGGCGTCACGTCGGCGGGCGGGCTCATCATGAACGTGAGCCACGAGTTCGCGATGAACATGACCGTCGTTCCGAACACGTTCAGCATGATGCCCAGGCCCCAGTGCATCAATTTGGCCCGACCCTCGGCCCAGCGGTCCCACCCGTAGTAGTAGAGGTAGAGCGTAAAGGACTCGAGGAAGAACAGACCGGCATACGCCCACATGGACGGCGCGAAGATCTGAGTGAGGTAGACCCAGAGCCGCGGGTAGAGCGTGACCAGAAGGAAGGAGAGGATCGCGCCCCAGATTGCGGTCGCAGAGTATGCGACGAGCAGCAGCCGGGTGAACTCCTTGGCCAGCTTGTCGTATTTCCTGTCCTTGCCGAAGATGCCGATCGCCTCGGCCACTACGGCGAACATGGGAACGCCCAGCACGAACGCGGCGAACAGCAGGTGGACCTCCGCCGCGATCCAGATCGCCGTCCTGGAGCCGATCAGCGGGAAGTCGCGGTAGCTTCGCGAGATCTCCTGTGCCAGTATGCCGTCCGGCGATACCAGAGTCAGGAGGGTGACCAGGCCTATCCCACCCAGCCACAGCGGCCAGCGCCGCGCCCCGCTCGGAAGCCGTTCGCTCATCGCATACCCTCGATCATCGCCCTGCCTCGTTCACGCCCGCCCGCTGTTCTGCAGAAAAAACGGGAGCTTTTTGGAAAAGTCCACGGGCATGCTGCGCCGCACCTCGGCCATCACTTCCGCGTCGATGTGTTCATAGCCTTTCTCGCGCGCGAATTTCTCGATGCGTGTGGTCACCACGCCGCGCACGAAGCTGGGGATGGCGCTCAATCTCTCCCGAGCGTCGGGGCTCCAGGATAGTACGGTCTCGGCGGACTGCCCGTAGAAGATTCGCCCACCGGGTTCGATGACCTCGATGTCGCCGGGCGGATCGTACGCGCAGGAGTCGTCGGGCCCCATCAGGTCGCCCGTCTCGGCGTACGCTCTGGCGCGGCATCCCCCGCAAACCTTCCTGTACTCGCACTTGCCGCAACGCCCGCCCAGCTCGCCCTCGCGTAACTCGAGCAGCACGGGCGAGGTCTCCCAGATCTCCCGAAAGCTCGACTCCATGAGGTCGCCGGCTACCTTGGGCAGGTAAGGGCATGGAGTGACCTTGCCCTCGGGCGTGATGCGCACGTAGTGCACTCCGCACGGGCAGCGCGTCTGATAGTTGAGCAACGGTGACTCTGGGTCGCCTTGGAGCATGTGCCGCATGATCTGCGGCTGGCATTTCGAGCGGATCATCATGCGCCCGCGGTACTCGCCCTCCAGCGCGGCTAGCTCCGCGAGCACGTCCTCGTTCTCGTCGGGGCTGAGACCGCGCATACGGTCGGCGCGGCCTGTCGGCACCAGAAAGTACAGGTTGAACGACACAGCTCCGGCCTCGGCCGCCCACTCGACCAGGGCCGCCAGTTCGTGCCGGTTGCCCGTGGTGACGGTCGTCTGGATCACGAAGTCCAGCTTGGATGCGTGGCAGCGGTCGATGGCCGCCAAGGTGTCGGAGAGTGCTCCGGCGCCGTGCCGGAAGCGGTCGTGATAGTCGGCATTCAGCGAGTCGACACTCACGGCTACGCCCTTGAGGCCGGCCGCCATGAGTGTGCCGATGCGCTCGTCCGTCAGCCGTGTGCCGTTGGTGCCGACCACGACCGTGGCGCCGCGAGATGAGGCCCGCTCGACCAGCACCTCGAGATCGTCCCTCAGGAGCGGCTCTCCGCCCGTGAGGATCAGCATCGGGTTCGGGTTGACGTCCAAGACCTCGTCCAGGATGCGCAGGCATTCCTCGGCAGGCAACTCGTCGGAGGTGGCCTGCCACGAGCCTGCCGAGATGTAGCAGTGTGCGCACGCGAGGTTACAGCGCTTGGTTAGGTTCCAGGCGACGATATGGGGTACGTACGTGGATGTGCCGGCCGCGGTCGAGGGCGAGGGGTCGGTCGCGGTCGCGGCCCGGACGGGCACCTAGTCGGCTTTCTTGGTCGACATGAACTGCTCGATCGCGGCCTTTGCGTCCTCGGGGCTCACTGTCTTGATGTCGACCGGGCACTTGTCGGCCTGTTCCGCAACGTCCCGGATGGGACATCGGGTCACGCCGCTGGCTTTGGCTTCCTCGATGAACTTCCGCATTTCGGGCGTGAGGCCGTCGACGCCTTCGGCCTGCGCCTTGATCTGCTTGGTCTGGAGCTCGCGGAACATCACGAGCATGGTGTCCATGTCGAATTCGTCGGCCTCGATCATGGCTTGCTTGTTCTCATCCATGACTTGCGTCGTGACTCGCCAGAAGTCGTGCTCGCGGGTGAAGCGCTCGACCGCGTTGCGGGCCAATGGCCGGGCGATGAGCGGCACCAGTCTCAGACGGGCGAACGCCTCTTCGGTCCAGACCACCGGGTCGGACTTGTTGCGCTCGCGCGTCTGCATGTGCCCGGTGGAGGGACACTCCGCGTCGATCGTCGCCACTTCTGGCACGGGATCGGCGTCGCTGCCCTGGACCACCGTGCGCTTCATGGCCTCTTCGGCCTTCACCTCGGCTAGGGCCAACTCCTCGGCCGTGCCGATCCCCATGATCAACTGCATGTGCGTGGGCAGGAGCTTGGTGATCGCTTCGTCGAGGCGTTCACCTGTCACCATGGGGTGCCCATCCGGGCCCAAGGGCGGTATGGCCTCCTGGTGCTCGGCGTCGTTCTCCCGGTAGGTGCCGTTGGCGCCCGCACCGAAGTTGTCGAGCACGAACTCCTCGACCGCCTTGCGCGCGATGCCCAGCGCGAAGGGTGGCACGCGGAGGATGCGCACCTCGGCGTCCGGCGCCCACTCGAGGCCCGTCTCACCGTCCTCCTCGATCCATGGGATATCTTCCGGGCGCACGTCGGTGATGCCGACGAGCAGGATGTTGGTGGGCGCGAGCCGGCACAGGTTCTCGGCCTGCGAGCCCATGTCGGTGTCTTCGACCCGGTGGCTGCCATGCCGCCCGAGGATGAGCAGGGACGGCTCGAGCTCCTCGACCCACTGGAGCACGCTCTGGAACGGCTTGCCGACGAGGACCTGGGTCTCGACCTCGACGTCCTCGAACTCGCCGGCCATCACCTCGGCCCGCTTGAGGTTGGCCTGGCAGAGCTTGAGCAGGCCCTTGTCGATGATGTTGTTGTGGAGCTCCTCCTGCTCCTCGAACTTGAAGACCTTCGCGGCCTGGACCGACAGCACGTCCTTGATGTTGCCGAAGACCGCGTGATGGTACTCGACGTCGAACGCCGAGCACACGTGGAGCTTGGCGCCGAACTCGCGGGCCATCTCCAGCGCCAGCCTCATGGCTTTGTACGAGTATGCGGAACCGTCGATGCACACGATCCAGTCGCCGCCCTCCAAGGCGCGGCCGTTCTTGACGATCAGCGCGTCCCTCTCGACGCGCCGGATGACCCGGGAGACCACACCGCCGAGCTGCGAGAACGGTTGCTTTCCGATCCCGTGCGCGCCCATGACCAGGAGGTCGTAGGAGCGGCCACTCGATCCGGCCTCGCGCTCGTCCTGGTCTTCGTCCTCGGCGATGATGCGGCCGTCGTCACCGATGGCGGGCCGCCTTATTGCTGTTGCATCCAAGCAGGCAAAGTGGTCCACCAACCGGTCACGCTGGGGGTGCGCGTCGGTAACGAAGTCGAAATCCTCTCAGGCCTGACCGGCGAGGAAACGGTCGTCCGCACGAATGCCGCTTCCTTGAAGCAAGGCCAGCCGGTGGAAGTGACCGACTGACCC
>JADFRS010000138.1 GCA_022561145.1 Gemmatimonadota bacterium | reverse complement strand
ACGCGTAGCGTACGTGCGCAACACGATGAGCATCATGCGGGACCGCCGTGAAGGCCGCATCTGGATCGTGAGCGCCGATGGCTCCACGCATCGCAAGCTGACGAGTGCAGACCGCTCCGAGTCATCACCGCGGTGGTCTCCGGACGGCACACGCATCGCGTACGTGTCTGGGGGGGACGACGGCGCGGAGATCTACGTGTACTGGGTGGAGACCGGGGAGTCCGCACGCCTCACGCAGTTGGCTCGCTCTCCGCGCGACCTTGCTTGGTCTTATGATGGTCGGCAGATCGCGTTCTCCATGCTCGTGCCCGAGCCGGGGCCGCAGCTGGCTTCGATGCCGCCCAAGCCCGCCGGGGCCGAGTGGGCGGACCCGCCCCGCGTCACCACCCGGGTCCGTCACGAGCGGGACGGGAGCGGGTTCATCGAGCCGGGGTTCAACCACATCTTCGTGGTGCCGGCCGATGGGGGGACGCCGCGGCAGGTCACGTCGGGGGATTTTCATCACCAGGGGCCGGTCTGGATGCCGGACGGGGGTTCGATCCTGTTCTCGGCCAACCGGGAGCCCGACTGGGAATACGCCCTCCGGGAGAGCGAATTGTACCAGGTCGCGCTGGACGGCGGGGAGACGACCCGGCTGACTCGCAGAAACGGCCCCGACGCGAACCCCGCGGTCTCGCCAGATGGTCAGATGGTGGCGTATGTCGGGTACGACGATCGCATTCAGACCTACCAGACCTCGGATCTCTACCTGACGGGGCCGGGCGACAGGCCTGGGCGTGCGCTGCCTGAGGATACACAGATGGGCGCCCTCGACCGGTCGGTCGGCGGTCTCGTATGGGCGTCCGACGGTAGTGGCCTCTACTTCGGCTACGATGACCAGGGTGATTCGAAGGTGGGCTTCATGTACACCGGCGGCGAGTTCCGGGTGGTGGCCGAAGGGTTGGGGGGAACGGCAGTCGGCCGCCCCTACGGAGGAGGCAACTTCTCCGTAGCGAACGACGGTACCGTGGCATTCACGCAGACCAGTTCGACCAGCCCCAGCGAGGTTGCGCTGGTGGAGCCGGGCGGCGCTATGCGGGTGCGTACATCCCTCAACGCCGACCTCGAGAGCCAGCGCCACTTCGGCGAGGCCGAAATGTTCTGGACCGAATCCTCGTACGACGGGCGGCGGGTCCAGTCCTGGGTGGTGCATCCCCCGGGGTTCGATCGCAGCAAGCGCTATCCGCTGATCCTGGAGATTCACGGCGGGCCCATTTCGAACTATGGGGATCGGTTTTCGGCCGAAATCCAGCTCTATGCGGCGGCGGGGTACGTGGTGGTCTACTCCAACCCGCGCGGGAGCACGGGCTACGGCGAGGAATTCGGCAACCTGCTCTACCACGACTATCCCGGAAACGACTACGACGACCTCATGTCGGTGGTCGATGCCGTGATCGAGCGAGGGTACGTGGATCCCGACCAGCTGTTCGTGACGGGCGGGAGCGCCGGGGGCATCATGACGGCCTGGATCGTGGGCAAGACGGATCGCTTCCGCGCCGCGGTGGCGACCAAGCCCGTGGTCAACTGGATCAGCAAGACGCTGGTCGCGGACAACTACAACGGCTATGCCAACTACCGCTATCCGGGCCAGCCCTGGGAGAATCCGATGGACTACTGGCGGTTCTCACCGCTCTCGGTGGTGGGGAACGTGAGCACGCCGACGATGGTGATGGTGGGAATGGCCGATTTGCGCACGCCGGTGTCCGAGGCCAAGCAGCTCTACCACGCGCTCAAGCTCAGGCGGATCGACACCGCCCTGGTCGAGCTTCCCGGTTCGTATCACAACATCAGCAACCGGCCCAGCCAACTCATCGCCAAGGTGCTCAACACGCTGGCCTGGTTCGACCGTTACCGGTCCGAGCAGATGCCGATCAGCGATCGGTAGGGGGGCAGGGCGGAGGCGCGGACTCACTTCCCCCCTCCCCTCCCCTTCCTCGGCATCCTCTCGTCGCTCATGGCCGCATGGTACACAAACGTGGCCATGATGACGGCGTTCTTCATCAAGTCCTCGAGAGGGATGGTGTCGAAGAAGTCCAGGTTGGTGTGACCGCCTGTGCCGCCCACTCGGGCCTGTAGGAACTGGAACCCCGGAAGGCCGGCGTCGTCGAACGGCACGTGGTCGGTGCTACCCCTACTCTGTACCGAGATGGTCGTCATCCCCATATCCCTGAGCGGCTCCATCCAGGACGCGAACGTCTGACGAACGTGCTCGTTGCCCTGCAGGAAGATCCCGCGGTACTGCCCCGGACCGTAGTCCTGGTTGAAGTACACGGAAAACTTCTCGTACTCGGGAGTGACACCCACGGCGGGATCGTCGGGATCGCCGAAGTGCTTCTTCACGTAGGCCCGGGAGCCGTTGAGCCCCTGCTCCTCGCCCGACCACAGCGCGACGCGAACCGTGCGACGCGGCTCGGCGCCCACGGCCCTCAGGATGCGCGCGGCCTCGAGCATCACCGCCACGCCCGAGGTGTTGTCGCTGGCGTTGGGGCTGGCGTGCCAGGTGTCGAAGTGGGCGCCCAGCATGACCACCTCGTCCGCGAGGTCGGTGCCGGGGATCTCGCCCAGCACGTTGCTCGCCTGCTCCACCGTCTCCCCGTGCCGGTTCCGAACCTCGACTTCGATGATGACGGGGATGTCCCGCCGCAGGATGCGGTACATGCGGTTGTAGTGCTCGGGCGTGACGGCCACGATGGGCACGGAGGAGAGCGTCGCGTCCCGCGCCCAGCGGTCTACCTTGGCGCCCGGACGGGCGAAGCCCCGCACCGCTCCCGGCCAGCCGCTCCGCGACTCCAGGACCACGGCGACATCCTCGGCCACGAAGAAGGCCAGCCGCTCCTCGGCGGTCAGCAGGTCCGGGTTCCGCGGCGGGCGTGGAGCCAGTCGGGACGCGTCGGGACGTGCCGCCGGCAACACCACGTCCTCCTCGAGCGCCCGCAGCTCCTCGTCCGTCCGGCGGGGACGACCGGTGGCGAATCGGGTCAGGTCGATGGTGGGCGGGGGGGTCCCGAGAACGGCCATCGCGCGGAGCCGCCCCCGGAATCGCTCGAGGTCCTGCCTGGTTTGAACGTCGGCGATCACGACCTGAAGCCGCTGCTTCCCGTCCGTTCCCGGCGTGTGGGCGATCGGGTAGCCGACCATCGGCGTGTAATCCGGCTCCATGAGGTGCAGGGACACGTACTCGTTGTCCCAGCTCACCCCATAGTCCATGAACGGCTCGCGAGCCGTGTTGACCAGACCTATCCGTTTCATCTCGCCCAGGACCCACTCCTGCGCCCTGTCCATGTCGCGGGAGTTCGTGAGGCGAGCACCCAGCACGTCGGTCAGGTAGGAGAACGTGTTCACGAGCTGTGAGCGCTGGAGCCCCTCCTCGCGGATACGGGCCACCATGTCGAGGTCGATGGAGGTCTGTGCAGCGGAGCCACTCCACGCCAAGGGTAGGGCGGCGATCGAGAAGACCAACGTGCGGAGCAAGGAGCGCATGGCGAATCGATCCGGGTTCGGGACGTTACGAACTGGTAGGGCCAAGATTGGAGTCGTGGGATGTTCGAGCAACTCGAGGGGCCGTCGAGCATCTGCATCTGGACGCGCGGTTGTGACCCTCTACCCCACCCCCCACACGTAGTAGACCACCCCCACGCCCGCCGCCCCCCCAAGCGTAACGATCATCCCGACCGCATAACGCAACATCGCGACCCCGGCCCCCACCGCGAGGATCAGGGCCGCCCAGTCGACGGTGCCGAGCGCGGGGAGCAGGAAGCTGAGCGGACCCCGCTCGAACGTCGCCACCTCGCCGAACAACGTGTGGAGTGAGAACCACACGGCGAGGTTCAGGATGACCCCCACGACCGCCGCGGTGATCGCCGTCAGGGCCCCTTGCAGGCCCGGCTTACCGCGTAGGGACTCGGCGTAGGGGGCTCCGACGAAGATGAAGAGGAAACACGGGGCGAAGGTGACCACCGCGGCCTTGCTGAAGAAGATGGCCTCGGAGACGAGCGTGTGGTCGTTTCCGACCACCGCGGCGAGCACCCCGATGGGTACGAACCACACGGCGAGCCAGAGCGCGGCCGTGCGGGCGGTGGACCCCAGGGTCGGTACTCCTACGGCCGCCATGTCCGGCGCCGGATCAGAGCGAGTGATCAGGTAGCCGATCACCCCGGACGCTACGACGATCAGGGGAAACGGCACCGAGAAGAAGAAGATCGCCACGAACGCGGAGCCCGCGATGGCTTTGTCTCCCCGGCGTTTGAGGGCTCGACTTCCGATACGGATGAGCGCCGCCGCCACCACGGCCATGACCGCCGGCTTGAGCCCATAGAAGAGCCCGGCCACGATGGAGACCTCCCGGAACTCCGCGTAGAGAACGCTCAGCACGAAGATCGAGACGAACCCGGGGGCGATGAACAGGAGCCCCGCGACCAGTCCCCCGCGCGCGCCGTGCAGGAGCCATCCAAGGTAGGTGGCGAGCCGCTGTGCTTCGGGGCCCGGAAGCAGCATGCAGAAGCTCATCGCGTGCAGGAAGCGCTCTTCCTCAACCCACTCCTGCTCCTCCACCACCAGGCGGTGCATCACCGCGATCTGCCCTGCGGGGCCGCCGAAGCTCAGAAGGGCCACCCGGATCCAGGTGGGGAGCGCCTCCTTGAGCGTTACCGACGCGACTTCGGGTGTCGGGGTGGACGTCATCTACTGGGTGCGCCGAGGTGCTCGTAGAGGTCGTCCAGGAGCGCGCCTCCACGCTCGAGCCGGACCTCGTCGTCAGCGTGTGCGCGGGTGATGCCGTGGATCAGCGATTCGATGCCCGCCGCCTCGGCGCGTCCGAACTCGCCGTCCTTGCAGTCGATGTCGTGGATGATCTCCGCGAGAGCTTCGAGGCCGCGATCCGTGGGGTTGAAGATCGCGCTGTCGGGCTGAAATGATCCTGTCAGTTCCCCATGCTCCATGGCGGAACGACGTGGTTCGTCCGTGCATACGCGATGAGCTGCCCGAGGTGCTCATGCATGTCGGACATGGCGGTAGCGATGTTCGCGTGCACCTGTATGTCTCGTCCGAAATAGGTCGACTCGGACATGCGCTTCCGCCCATCCATGCCCCGCACCACTTCGATCAGGTAGTCGAAGGACGCCTCGAGCCCGGCGATCATGTCCTCCTGAGAGAGATCGGCCGCACGCTCAAGCTCGGCTCCGAATCCGCTTGCGGCACCCGGGCCGGGCTCGGGCTCCCCAGGAGGTCGGAAACAGGTTGGCCTCGGCGATCGCCAGTCCCAGAACCTGGCGGACCGCACGCACCCCATCCATGGGCTCCCAGTCGTACTGCGACTCCTCGAACGCCCCGGCCAGAGCGATCCATTTGTCCTTCATCTCCTCGATGTCGGCGACCTGCACGTCTTGCCACGACGCCATCTGCGCCGACGCCGTCCCAGGCAACGCGAACATCACCGCGAACGCCACCACACTCCACACTGACTTCCCATTCATCATCCCACTCCTGTTCCGGATTCCGACGCTCAATGAGGTTGGTGCATTCCTTCGATCAGGACCTTTTGACAATAACACGAACCGACCGGGTCCCGGCTGGGATATACGTATGATCTGATTCAATTCATACGTATTCATGACGGAGAGTGTTCTTCAGCTATCAGTTCAGCGACGCCACATCGAGTCGCTCCAGGATCCCCCGGTACTGCGAGAAGCGGGTCTCACGGTCGAAGCCGTGCCCATCCCCGACCCCTACTCCTGCTTCAGCACCGTCACCGGGTCCACCCTCGTGCCGCGGTATGCGGGAATGAAGCTCGCCAGCAGCGCTACCGCTATGAGGAAGAGCGGAGCGATGATGAAGGTCCGGGGGTCGGTGGTGCTCACCTCGTAGAGTTGAGAAGCGAGGAGCCGCGTCACTCCGAAGGCTCCCAAGGTGCCGATCAACGCACCCGCCACTGCCAACACGGCCCCGTTGCGCACGACCAGGCCGACGACGCTTCCGGCTCCGGCTCCCATGGCGATACGGATGCCGATCTCACGACTGCGCAGGGCCACCGAGTACGAGATGACGCCGTAGGTTCCCACGGCCGCCAAGACCAGGGCCACGCCCGCGAACACGCCCAGGAGCATGGTGAGGAAGCGGGAGCGCGCCACCGACGAGGCGATGTTCTGGTCCATGGTCTGAACGTTGGACAGGGGCAGGCTGGAGTCCTGGGTCCAGACCGTGCGGCGGACCATGGACACGATGGCCAACGGATCTCTTTGGGTCCTGATCACGATGTTCCGAGTCCGGATGGCGAAGCCCAGGCTCTCGGCCTGCCGCGAGAGGAAGTAGATCTCCGTCCCGGTTGGAGCTTTCAGCCCCGACTGCTTCACGTCGTCCACGATGCCCACCACTGTGAACCAGGTGTCACTGCCGGGTGGCCGGATCCGGCGGCCCATAGGGCCGCCGTCTGGGTAGAACACCTGGGCCAGCCGGCGATTCACCAGGATCGTGGCCATGTCCGGGGCCAGGTCGGTCAGGTTGAAATCGCGACCCTCGAGCACCCGGATGTCCATGGTCTCGAGGTAGCCGAGGTCCACGAACTGCCAATAGTCGGTGTTGAAGGCCGGTCCGTCCTGGGTGCGCTCCAGGCCCTCGAACTCGGTGTCGTTGGCGTCCACGCTCCGAAGGGGGGGAAGTCCATTCATGGCGGAAACGTCCTGGACGCCGGGGATGGCCCGGAGCTCCGTGAGCAGCCGGTCGTAGAAGTCTCCCACGTCCGTCGGGTCTGGGTAGGTGTTGGAGGGCGTGGAGATGTTGAAGGTGAGGAGGTTTTCCGGGTCGAAGCCCGGATCCACGGCATTCAGGGCCGTGAGGCTCCGCACCATCAGGCCCGACCCCGTGAGGAGCACCACGGCAAGGGCCACCTCGGCCACCACCAGGGACCGCCGCATGCGGGCGCCCGCTCCGCTCGAGGTGCTCCGGGTACCGCCCTCCCGGAGGGACATCCCCAACTTCTTGGGCGACGTGTTGAGGAGGGGCGCCAGCCCGAACAGGAGACCCGTCCCGACGGAGAGGGCCAAGGTGAAGAGCATGACGCTGCCGTCCATCCCGACGCTCGACGAGCGTGGGATGCCGTCCGGGTTGGTGGCCAGCAGGGCTTGTACCGCGAAGTAACCCAGGACCAGCCCCGCTCCCCCACCCGTCAGGGCCAGCGTCAGGCCCTCCGTGAGGAACTGCCGGGTCAGGCGGCCCTGACCGGCGCCCATGGCCACCCGCACCGCCACCTCTTTCGTCCTCGCCTCCGATCGGGCCAGGAGCAGGTTCGCCACGTTGGCGCAGGCGATGAGGAGAACGAAGCCCACCGCTCCCAGAAGGAGCAGAACCTGGGTGCGGGCTTCGCCCAGGACGTCGGTCCGGAAGTCCCGCACGGTCAGCGCGTGAAAGTCGCGGCTGAGCGTGTGCGTGTCCGGATACTCCTCGACCCAGCGGTCCAGAAGCTGGTCCGTCTCGGTTCGGGCCTGGTCCAGGCTCACACCCGGTCCCAGCCGGGCCACCAGGTTGAGGAAGTGGTTCCCCCGCCGGTTCTGGTGGTCGTTGGGGTCGATGTTCAGGGGGCGCCAGATATCGATCTTGGCGTCCTCGATGTCGAAGCCGGCGGGCAGAATGCCCACAATGGTCTGGGGCTGGCCGTTCACCCGGATGGACTTGCCCACGAGCTCGGGATCCGCGCCGAAGGCTCGTCGCCAGAGGCCATCCGAGAGCACCACGACCGGGTCGGCCCCGGGCAGGTCCTCGTCGTCCGTGTAGATGCGGCCCGTCGCGGCCTCGACGCCCAAGGTCCGGAAGAACGACGCGGAGGCCACCGCGGAGGGCACCCGCAGGGGCTGGTCGGTGGACTCGACGCTCGCGGTGCCCGTCCGGTAGCCGCCCACGTCGGTGAAGGAGTGGCTCCACGCCTTCAGCTCGAAGAACTCCGGCGGCGAGATCCAGAACCGGTCGAAGCCCAAGCCCGGAAAAGCGCTGGTGATGGTGACGAGCTCCCCGGGCTCGTTGTAAGGCAGGGGCTCGAGGAGGACGCCGTTCACGACGCTGAACACGGCTGAGTTGGCGCCGATGCCCAGCGCCAGCGTCCCCACCGCGACCGCCGCGAATACCGGGGCTCGCGTCATCTGGCGCAGCGCATACCGTATGTCCCGAACCGACTCTATCCACCGCTCTCTCATGTCCACCTCCCAGTCCCTTCGTCGTCCCTCGTGTTCGCAGTCCGAACGCAGCTGTTCCTTGTTCCCGAAGATGCTGAGCGCCTCGGTGTGCGCCGCCTCCGGCTCCATCCCGCCTTCGCGAAGCCGTCGTTCCAGCATCTCCAAGTGGAAGTCGAACTCCTCGGCGACCTCGTCCTCCACGCGCGGGCGGAACACCCCACCGGTCACCCGGTGGGTCAGCCGCACCACGAATGGAAGAACCCGACGCGTCATCCGACCCCCCTTCCGTCTCCGGTAGGCCCTATCAGCCCTCGCCCATCAGCACCCTCGACACCGCCTCCGCGAAGCGCGCCCAGTCCTCGACTTCCTTCTCCAGATTCGCCCGTCCCTTCTTCGTGAGCGTATAGAACTTGGCGCGCCGATCCAGCTCGCTACGTCCCCATTCCGCCTGCAGGAGGCCCTTACGCTCGAGCCGGTACAGCGCCGGGTAGAGCGAGCCCTCCTCGACCTGGATGGCGTCCTTCGTCACCTCGCCCAGCCACCGCGCGATCGCGTAGCCGTGCCTGGGCCCCTGGTGCAGCGTCTTGAGGATCAGAGCGTCCAGCGTGCCATGAAGGAGCTTTGTACGATGATGCGCCATCAAGATGTGCCGGGGGCCGTGGGTGTATACCTAGACGTTCTGGGTACGATCACGGTTGATACCTAGATTGTCAAGGGGAGGGGGCCGCGCCTCCTTGCATGGGCGAGCGCCGGGCACGACCTTGGCCTTATCCATGTACGAACGCATCGTCTGCCTGACAGAAGAGACAACCGAAACCCTCTACCTCATGGAAGAGGATTGGCGCATCGTGGGCATTTCGGGCTTCACGGTACGCCCGCCCCGGGCCCGTAAGGAAAAGCCCAAGGTCTCGGCGTTCACCAGTGCCAAGATCGACCGCATTTTGGACCTGAAGCCGGACTTGGTGCTGGGCTTCTCGGACCTCCAGGCGGATATCGCTGCGGATCTGGTGCGCCAAGGCATCGAGGTCCACGTCTTCAACCAGAGGAGCGTGGACGAGATTCTGCGCATGGTCCGCACGCTCGGAGCCCTTATCGGCTGTAGCGAAAAGGGCGAAACGCTCGCCACGGAGCTCGAGGACGGCCTGGCCACGGTGCGTAGCAAGGCCGAGGCGCTTCCCCGTCGTCCGAAGGTCTACTTCGAGGAGTGGAACGACCCCCTCATCTCCGGAATCCAATGGGTCACGGAGCTCGTGGAGTTGGCGGGTGGTGAGGACTGCTTCCCCGAGTTCCGTGAGGCGTCGCTCGCCACCGACCGGATCGTGGAAGATCCCGACGAGGTGGTGCGCCGGGCGCCGGACATCATCCTCGGATCATGGTGCGGGCGGAAGTTCCGGCCCGAGAAGGTCATCGCCCGCCCGGGATGGGCCGGCATACCGGCCATCACCTCCGGTCACATCTATGAGGTCAAGTCGCCCATCATCCTCCAGCCCGGTCCGGCGGCCTTGACGGACGGCGTCACGGAGATCCAACGTGTCATCGAGGGGTGGGCATCCGGGGGCCGTCCCGCCGCTTAGGAGTGGCCCCACGAGATGCGGGCAACCTATTTCGGGGACCCGCCGCCTCCCACCGTGAAGGTGACCGTATCGACCACGGGCGGGTCGAGCGGCACGTGCACGGCGTCGCCCACGACGGCGATGACCGTATAGTCACCGGGTTCGAGACCCGTCAGTTCGTGCTCCGTCTGGGCCTGTCCCAGGTGGATGTGCACGCCCGGCGTCGCCGGGATGGGCTGACCGGCCGGCGTCAGACCGGTGTTCACGAGGAGGTGGTGGTGGCCCGAGCGCGCCTGGACGGTCCCGGCCGGCACGATCTCCAGGCCCTCTACCTCGAGAACGATGCGCACGGACGATCCGTCGATCACGGCCCCGTCGGCCGGCTCGACGAGGCGCACCGCCATAGAGGGAGCAGACGCCTCGGCCCCGGCACCGCTGTCAGGCTCCTCCTCCCCCGAACCCTGACCGCACCCGGTCGTGAGCGCGACCATGAGCATCAGGAACACCGCACGGGTCAACTTGTCTGCTAGATGCATGATGAAGCCTCCGATTCTTCGTGTTTCTTCGGGCCGAGAGGACTCAATTTCGCTACGGCCTTCCTCATACCCCCCTGACGTTCTTCGAGTCCTCGAATGCCTCGCGCACGTGTTCGATGGTGTACTCGCCTCGTTTCCTGGTGATGTTCAGAAGACCCTCCCAATGGAGCTGAAGACCGAGGTCGGTACGGCTCGTATGGCTTGGCTCGACCCCGTCCCCGAGCAGTGTGAGGAGCTCCTGCGCAAATTTGCTCGGGTACAGAACAAGGTCCCGGTCCGCACCCGAATCCGCCGGAAGTTGGTGCATCCAGAACGCGGGATCGGGCGGTTCGTCCTCGTCCCAGGTCACACCCGGCGGGTAAAGGAAATAGAAATCCCATGCCGTGGACTGAAGTCCCAGAGCCTTCGAGTACAATTTCCCGACCCGACGCTCCGGATCCCAGACATGGGTCACCGAGAGGTCCTCGAACGGTGCAGCCTCGGCATCGGCCCGCTCAAGGCTATCCTTTGGCATCATCGGGAGCCAGACAGCGAAGCCTTTCAGTTCGTGGGCCTGGAATTCCTCGAGTAGTT
>JADFRS010000012.1 GCA_022561145.1 Gemmatimonadota bacterium | reverse complement strand
GGTCCTCAAGGAAATGAGGGACAATCCGCAGCGCGGGTACGATCAACTGCTCGTCAAGGTGCTGATCAACGCCACCGGAGTGTATCCGATCGGCACCCTCGTGATCTTGGACACCTACGAGCTTGCGGTCGTGTCGAAGGTCAACCAGGACCCCGACCACCTTCACCAGCCTATCGTCAAGGTGATCTCGAACGAATTGGGCGTGCCGCTGGCGACCCCCACGCTCGTGGACCTGTCGCTGGGAGTGCGCACGATCATCAAGACGACCGATCCGCAGAAGTACGGGATTCGCGTCAGCGACTACCTCGTCTGACCGTTTCGTCTGATCGATCGATGAGCAAGGGTCAGGGAATCTCCGAGCGATTTGCGCAACGCCGATCCGAGGGCAGGGCGGCCCTGATCCCCTATCTCACGGTGGGCTACCCCGATGCGCAGCAGTCCGCTGAGTGTCTCACCGCCATCGCCGAAGCCGGGGCGGATATCATCGAGCTCGGTATTCCGTTCAGCGACCCGCTGGCGGATGGTCCGACGATCCAGGCCGCCAGTTTCACCGCGCTCCAGAAAGGGATGACGGTCGAGGGTACGCTCGAGTCACTCCGGAGCTTCCGCGCCTCGTGGGACACGCCGGTAGTCCTGTTCAGTTACTTGAACCCTATCCTCCAGTACGGAATGGGGCGGTTCGTATCGGATGCGGCAGAAGCGGGCGCCCAGGGACTCTTGCTTACGGATCTCCCAGCCGGAGCGGATCCCGATCTGGAGGGCGAGGTGCAGGACGGCCCCCTCGATTTGATCCGCCTACTGGCGCCCACGACCGAACCGGACCGTGTGCCCCGTGTGGCCGAGGGAGGCCAGGGGTTCCTCTACTACATCTCGCGTACGGGCGTGACCGGTGCCAGACAACAGCTCCGCGATGGCCTTGAAGGCGAGATCCAGGTGCTTCGAGAGGCGGTTGAACTCCCCATCGCGGTTGGCTTCGGCATCTCCACGCCCGAGCATGCAGCGGTGGTCGCGGGCGTCGCGGATGGCGTCGTAGTCGGAAGCGCGCTCATCACGGCGCTGAGCTCCGGCGGACCCGACGGAGCGGGCGAGCTGGTCGCATCATTCCGGGCCGCAATGGACCGGGCGGCCACCTAGCCGACTGGTCTGGCGACGTTACTCCGGTTCCGAATCCCTCTGGGCGAGACGCTCTTCCACCGCAGGATCGGGCTCGACGAATACTGTTCCTACGCGGTCGATGCTGACCGTGCCGCGCGGCGCCTTGCGTGGCTTGCGCACGTGCTTGCGGCGCGTCCAGTCCACCGGGACGCTGGACGATGTACGGGCCTTGGAGTAGAGAGCAGCGAGGATTGCGGCCTCTTCGAGGTCCCGTGCGGGTGGGTTGTCGTCGCTGTCCCAACGCAGAATCACGTGTGCTCCGGCCGTATGGCGGGCATGCAGCCAGATATCGCTCGGACGAGCGTGATGGAAGGTCAGGTCATCATTGAATTTTGCGCCGCGGCCGACCCGGATCTCGAGTCCGCCTGAGCTCTCGTAAAGCCGGTAGGGAAGTGCCGTCACCTTGGGTGACCTCGTCGTCGTCTCCAGCACCTGCGGCAGCGCGTCGCGGACTTCGTCCGCAGTGACCTCGTCGTCTCGTACCCGTACGAGCAGCGCCTCGAGACGGTCGGCGCGCGTGCGCGCCTCAGCCACCAGGCCGGGGAGCTTCTCGAGTGCGCGTTCCCCCCTGGCCGCCTCGCCGTAATAGCGCGCGGCATTGTCGGACGCGGACCGGCGTGGATCCAGCTCGACCACCACACGTGTGCCGTCGAACCCTTCCAGTTCGACGGTCTCTGCGCCACGAGGGACCTCGTGGATCCGCGCGAGGATGAGGTCCCCCAATGCTCGGGAGTCCGCCGGGTCGGGCGTTTTGTCCAGCCGTCGGTGGAGGCTCGCAGCCGCTCGTGCGGCCCGTTTGGCCTCGTCCTGGAGCCGCGATACCAGGACCGAGGGTAGGGACCCCTCGGCTCGCTGGGCCGACACCTTTCCGAGCACCTCGAGGAGCGAATCGGCCGGCTCACTGTCATAGCCGGGGAGGGCGATCACGTAAGGTTGGTCGCCCCACTTGGTGTGCAACACGCAAGGCGAGGTTGCGGTCGAGTCCAAGAGCTCCAACCAGAGGTCGTATCCACGGGACAGGGCCTCCTCTGCGCCGCCTTCGTCTTCTTGTGCGGCACTCCCCACCAGTGCCGCGGCGGTAATGCGAGACGTGTACGCGAACCGGCTGAGGAGGGTTCGCTCTCGTTCTCGAGGAGGGACGCCCAGCAACAGTTCGAGCCATTCCGGTCGCGCCACCGGCGCCTCGATTCCGAGACGTCCCGAGGGGTCGGGAGGCTGGTACGGATACCCCACCCGAAGGGACCGGCCCCCTCGCGCGCGGTCCATCAATACGTGCCTGACGATGCGGTCGTCACCCTCGGCGAGCACCGCGTTCGGACGGTTGGTCGCCAGTTCGACGATCACTTCGATCCGTAGCCTCTTCCCCCGGATCCGGCGGGCGCCAAGGCTCAGGATGCGCTCGTCGGGCAGCGCGGTCACCTCGCCGACCTGGCAAGGAAACGGGCGTGCTTCGGGCGGTGGGTCCACGGGGTCCCCGAGCAGCAGCGTGGGGCCCGGGTCCCGGAGTAGGGCGTCGAGCGTGCTCTCTCGAAAGTAGAGCCGGAGCGCGCCTCCGGCGTGATCGAACAACACCGCCCTCAGCCTCTGGCCGGCGAGGACCTCCGACAACTCCATCGCCACTCCCCGCGTGAGCACGGGATCCCATTTGATCGCCATGCGGCAAGCTATCATGAATTGCGAAAGCGCCACCATAGCGCTGGCGAGACGTGGATTGCCCCCCGCACGGGCCTATCCTAGCTTTTCTGTGTTCGACCCTCGCTGCCTACGAACCCGAAATCGGAGCTCACAGACCTATCGCCCCCCTGGTGTTCTTCTAACGTGTCGAGCGGCGCTGGGTCCAAGCTTCACCCACTCGTCCGGGACGCGGCCGTCGGAGTCCTTCCCGATTGGGCCTCCGTGAGTCGCAAACGGCGTTCTCACATGGCGCGGGTGGCGGCGCTCCTCCAGGACTGGGCCGAGGCGCGGGGAGAGCATTCGGACGAGGTACTCCGGTGGCGCTCGCTCGGCTTCTTGCACGACTGTCTAAGGGACCAGGATCCGAAATCGCTCCGCAAGATGCTGCCCAAAGATCAACGCGACTTTCCGGACAACGTGTTGCACGGTCCCGCAGCGGCCTATCGCCTCCGAAAAGAGGGCCTCAAGGATGCGGAGATCCTGAACGCGGTGGCCTACCACACCCTCGGGAGCCCGAGCCTGGGAGATCTCGGGTTGGCGACCTATGCGGCCGATTTCCTCGAGCCGGGACGGAGACTTCGCAGGAAGTGGCGCGCACGATTGCGTGAGGCGATGCCCCAGGATCTCGAGCCGGTCGTGTTGGACATCCTGGGCGCCCGGATGCAGTACCTCATCAAAGACAAGCGCCGGGTGCGGCCCGAGACGCTGGCGTTTTGGAATCACATGCTTGCGCTCAAGCGATGATAGAGCGGGTTCGTGGTCTCGCGGTTATTCTCGTGGTGCTCGCGACGGGGGTCTTCATCGGGTCGGCGGTATCCCAGTGGAAGCCACTTCCCGAGGCCCAGCGCCCGGATGTGGTCGGTCAGAACCCCGTGATGCGCCCCCTCGGCCGTGTGCGCGTCGAGGTGTTGAACGCTGGTGGTGCCGAGAGTATGGCGCGGCGCGCAACGGACCTCCTCAGGGACTCCGGCTTCGACGTCGTTTATTTTGGGAACGCGGACCGCTTCGGCGACGATTCCACAGTGGTGGTTGACCGCACGGGGGACCTTGATGCGGCGAGGGCCGTAGCGGATGTACTCGGGGCACGCTCGGTTCGGGCGGAACCGGATTCGAACCTTTACCTGGACGTGACCGTATTGCTTGGCAGGGAATGGACGCCGCGAGGGCGCGAGGCCCCTGAGGGCGAGGGGTCCGGTCCCTGGTGGGACTTGCGGAGGTTGTTCCGTTGAGCAGACGACGTCGGAGCGAATAGATGGCGAAGAAGGGTAATCGGAAGAGGAAAAGCGGAACTGGGTCCCAGCGCTCCACGCGCGCGGCCAAGGCGCAGCCCGAGGAGAAAAACGGATTCGTCGAGTGGATCAAGGCTCTGGCGGGGGCGTTCGTCCTTTTTCTCGTCATACGCACGTTCATCCTTCAGACCTTCGTCATCACCTCGGGATCCATGGAGGAGACGCTCCTCGTCGGCGACTTCCTCGTCGTGAACCGCCTGTCGCTGGGCGCACGGATTCCGGGCACGCAGAAACTCCTGCCCGGGTACTCCGAGCCGCATAGGGGTGACGTGATCGTGTTCGACCCCCACCACGAGCCGGACCTCAAGCTCGTGAAGCGGCTGATAGGACTTTCGGGCGACACGCTGGAGATGCGCGACGCGGTGCTGTTCTTGAACGGAGAGGCGCAGGACGAGCCCTACGTGCGCCACGAGTTCCCGGACGGCGATCAGTACGATCCCTGGATGGCCTGGCAGGTGGATCACGTTCTGGACACCGTGGACCGGAGCTCCTACAGGCCCACCCGGGACACATGGGGGCCCCTGGTCGTGCCCGACGGCGAGTACTTCATGATGGGTGACAACAGGGATTCCAGCTTGGATTCACGCTATTGGGGCCCACTGGCGCGCTGGAGAATGGAGGGCCGGGCCGTCGTGCTCTATTTCTCGTACGATGGTGAAAGCAGGAAGCCCTTCCCCTGGATCAGGGCCATGCGGCCAGGTCGGATCTTCAGCCTGATTCGCTAGAAGGCTGTTGCCTTCAAGAAGCGTCCGCGTCCTTCATCGCCGTTGCCCTCAACTGTCCACACGCCGCGTCGATGTCCCGGCCCCGGGGCTGGCGTACGGCCACAGCGACGCCTCTCGCCTCGAGCGTCTCCCGGAAGGCCGCGATGCGTTCGCGCGTACTGGGCCCCCAGTCCTGGAACGGGATGGGGTTGAAGGGAATGAGGTTCACGAAGGCGTGAAGTGACGTGGCGAGGTCGGCGAGCTTTGGAGCGAGCATCAGATCGTCGTTCACGCCGCGAATCATCGTGTACTCGAACGTGATACGCTTACCACCGGCCTCATTGAATTTCTGGAGCGCCCGCACGACGGCCGGCAGCGGAAACCGTTTCTCGAGTGGGATGAGTTCCTGGCGGAGTGCGCTCTCTGGCGAATGTAGAGAAAGGGCCAGCCGGAACTGCTCCGGACGCTCCGCCAACTCGAGGATGCCCGGTACCAGTCCGACCGTCGAGACGGTGATGCGCCTGGCGCCGACCGAAAAACCTTGGTTCAGAATCGTGAGGGAGGCGTGAACCGCCTTGCGATTGGCGAGCGGCTCACCCATTCCCATGTAGACGATGTTTGAGATTGGGCCCATCTCGTGGGTGCGCGCCCAGCGCCCGGCGCCACGGTACTGGGCGACGATCTCTCCAGCGCTGAGTTGTCGCCGGAAGCCGGCCCAGCCTGTGGCGCAAAACGTGCATCCCATGGCGCACCCGGCTTGGGACGAGAGGCAGAGCGTGAGGCGGTCGTCCGTAGGTATCAACACCGACTCGATCAACTCGCCGTCGACGAGCTTCCATAGGTGCTTGACTGTCCCGTCCGAGGATATCGAGACGGTCTGTGCCTCGGGTTCGCTCAACGAGAAGGCTTCGCTGAGCGCTTTTCGCTCCGGTTCCGGCAGGTTGGTCATGCCGTCCACGTCGACGGCGTCGCTCTGGTAGATCCAGTGGAGTACCTGCTGTACTCGGTAAGCCGGCTCGCCCCGTGCCAGGAAGTGGGCAGCGAGGGCCCCGGCCAGCTCGTCGGGTACGGTTCCCAGCAGGTCTACGGGTGAGGGCGTCGTGTCGTTAGCCATGGCCGTCGAGGAGGTGTGAGGCGCACGGCCAAACGGGCCCAGCGCGAGGAAATATAAGGGAAAACCAGCTTCGTGAGACCGTTTCGGGGCCCGCCGCTGCAGCACATGCCTCGCTTGTTCCCCTGTTGGGCCGAGGTTAACATTAAGCCGATCATTAGCTCAGCCGGAGGAGGACCGAGCACTGCCAGTGATTTTCGCGGTAAAGTGATGCGTCAGGTCGTCGTTTGGGGGCCCGCTGCCTTTTGGGTAGCGGTCCTCTTTTTCTTGAGCGAATGGGAACCTCCAGGTATCGAGTTGATCACCGTGTACGACTGGGTCGTGCACTTTTCACTTTACACGGTGCTCGGATTCACGCTTGCGTGGGCACGGCTGCGGGGGGCCCGCTACCACCACGGCGCGTTCCTCCTGCTCGGCATCGCCCTCGGCTTGATGGACGAGTTTCACCAGAGCTTTGTCCCGGGCCGCACGCCATCGATGAGCGATGTGTTTGCCGACGCCGTTGGCGTGATCCTAGGGTATGCGCTCTTTGTGGTGATCTTCGCGCGCTGGCTGGACTCGCGGGCCGTCGCCTCCACGTGATCTCTCATACGCTGAGTTTCGTTCGATGCTAGACCTCGACCTCCAAGGCACCGCCCTGCGCTCTAGGATGCTGGGTGGCGTCACCGCCACCAACGAGAACGAGAGCATGCGTTTGGTTGGCTGGATCCACCGGCGCAGAGACCTCGGGGGATTGATCTTCTGGGACCTCCGCGATCGTTCTGGCCTTCTCCAGATCTCGTTGGGACCCGAATGGACGGAGTCCGATTCCCTGTCGCGTGCACATGGGCTGGGCAGCGAGACCGTGGTGTCGGTGGAGGGTGTGGTGAAGCTGCGGCCGGCCGGTAAACGCAATCCTGAGATGGCCACGGGGGAAGTGGAGCTCCAGGCGACCAAGGTTGAGGTTCTGAACGAAGCCCGTACCCCGGAGATTCCCGTATACCTGGGGCCCGAGGACAAGCTCCCCGCGGAGGAGCTACGACTTCGCCACCGTGTTCTGGATCTGAGGCGCAGCGAACTTCAGGACAACCTGGTGTTGCGGCACAGGCTCATCATGGCGGCGCGCCGCGAATTGGATGGCCTGGGCTTCATCGAGGTGGAGACGCCCATTCTCACCAAGCCGACCCCCGAGGGCGCCCGCGACTTCTTGGTGCCGAGCCGGCTGCATCCGGGCCAGTTCTACGCCCTGCCACAGAGCCCACAAATTTACAAGCAGATCCTCATGGCCGCGGGGTTCGACCGCTATTTCCAGATTGCGCGCTGCTTCAGGGACGAGGATCTGCGCGCGGACCGGCAGCCCGAGTTCACCCAGATCGACGTCGAGGCTTCGTTCGTGGCGCCGGAGGACGTGTTCGGGTGGATGGAGCGTGTCATGGCCTCCATGGCCGATGTGTCGGATTCGGTGGAGGCGCCGACACCGTTTCTGCGGATGTCCCATGCGGAGGCCCTGGAGCGATATGGCACAGACCGTCCAGACCTCCGGTGCGGCCTCGAGATCCAGGATTGGACGGCGACCCTCGGAGGCCTCGAGTTCGGCCTGCTACAGAGTGTTGTCTCGGACGGTGGACGTATCCGCGGGCTGCTCCTGCATGGCGGTGCGAGCCTCTCCAGGAAACAGATCGAGGCGATCGAAGCAGAGGCGAAGGAGGCAGGTGCGCCGGGGCTCCTGTGGACGAAGAGGAGCGACGGCGGGGGTTCGGGCCCGCTGTCGAGATTCATGGCGGAGGGTGATTACGACGCATTGGGCATGGCCGCGGGTGACCTGGTTCTGGTCGCGGCGGGCTCGGACGCGGTGACGTCGCCTGCGTTGGGGGTGACGCGCTTGGCCGCGGCCTCCCAGTTGGAGTTGGAACCGACAACCGCGTGCGCGTGGCTGTGGGTCACCGACTTCCCGATGTTCGACGAGTCCGACGGCGTGCTGACGGCCAGCCATCACCCGTTTGTGCATGTCCACCCCGAGGACGCCGATCTGCTGGACACGGATCCGGCCCGGGCCCGGGCACAGTCGTACGATCTCGTGTACAACGGGGTAGAGCTCGGTTCGGGCGGCATCAGGAACCACGACTCGAACGCGCAGCGCAAGATTCTCAGGCTCCTCGGGCTCAGCGACCCCGAGATCGAGCTCAAGTTCGGCTTCCTGCTCACCGCATTGGAGTCCGGCGCGCCACCGCACGGGGGCATGGCGCTCGGGATGGACAGGATAGTGATGCTCTTTTCGGGCTCCAAGAGCTTGCGTGACGTGGTGGCGTTCCCGAAGACGACGGCCGCGCGGGCCCTCTTCGAGGGGGCACCGGTGCACGTGAGTGAACAGGAGCTGGCCGAGTTGGGGCTCCGCATCGTTGGCGAGGGCGAGCAAGATGGGTAACGGACAGAACGCGGCCATAGAGCATCGGCTGGATGCGGATGGGATCGACCCCCTTCTGCTGACCGGAGTGAACGACGCGAACCTCCAAAAATTGTCGCAAACCTTCGGAGTGCGTGTCGTTCTGCGGGGGGACCACCTGATTCTCTCAGGGGACCTGGAGGCGGTGGAGGCCGCCGTTCCGGTTACACGGCACGTCATCGAATTGTCGCGTCTCAGGGTACCGTTCGACGTCAA
The DNA here is from genome assembly GCA_022561145.1 of Gemmatimonadota bacterium. Taxonomy (GTDB): domain Bacteria; phylum Gemmatimonadota; class Gemmatimonadetes; order Longimicrobiales; family Gaopeijiaceae; genus JACZXQ01. The sequence continues at coordinate 34,064 of JADFRS010000012.1, read as the reverse complement.
CGACATTGGCCGCTTCGTGGAGGAGTTCGGGTCCGGAGGCGAGACCATAATCGTACCACCGGGGGAGGAGATCCGGGTCGCCCTGCCGGGGACGCGCAAGGTGATTACTCCGCGGTCCGAGGGTCAGCGGAAGTACCTGCAGGCGATTCTTGACCAGGACATCGTGATAGGGATCGGTCCGGCGGGGACGGGCAAGACCTATCTGGCGGTGGCCGCAGCCCTGGACGCACTGTACAAGAAGCAGGTCAAGCGGATCATCCTCGTCCGCCCGGCCGTGGAGGCCGGTGAGAGCCTCGGATTTCTGCCGGGGGACATACAGGAAAAGGTGGACCCCTACTTACGGCCGCTTTACGATGCTCTCGAGGATATGATCCCGGCCGACCGAGTGCGGCGGGCCCTGGAGGATCGCACTGTCGAGATCGCCCCGCTCGCATACATGCGGGGCCGCACCCTCTCCGACGCGTTCGTGATTCTGGACGAGGCGCAGAACTCCACGACAGCTCAGATGAAGATGTTCCTCACGCGGTTGGGCCTGAACTCACAAGTGGTCATCACGGGTGACAAGACCCAGATCGACCTTCCGCGGCGGAGCGATTCGGGACTCTTGGAGGTGGAAGACATCCTGAAAGGAATCGACGGAATCGAGTTCATCTACCTGACGGACGTGGACGTGGTCCGACATCGACTGGTGAAGGACATCATCAGGGCCTACGCGGCCTCCACCGATGAGGGCGGCGAGTGACCCAAGACGGTCGAGGCACGGCGCAGTTGCCCGAATCACGGGCCGAGGCGAGGCCGGTGTGGCCCGATGGGGTGGTGTATCACGGCGCTCGGTTCCTACTGCTGGTTGCCCTCGCGGTGGCGATCACGCTGCTTTTCCCGCCCATGGGGCGTCCCGCGGACGTCGGATTGGCCTTGGGCGACGTGGTGCCCGTGGACCAGCACGCCCAGGTTCGGTTCAGGGTTCCCAAGAGCCGTGAGGAACTCGGACGCGAGCGGGACGACGCGGCTGCAGGTGTGCCCCCGACGTTGGACCACCGGCCGGACGTGGCCGATTCGGTTTCAGCCCGGCTCACGCTGTTCTTCGAGCGGCTCGACACGCTCGCCGCAGGTCAGGACTCCGCGGCAGTCCGGAGTGTGCTTCAGAGCGTCTCCGTGCCGGCCAGCCAGGCGCAGGTGGCGCTGCTCCTGAACGATGATGAGCGCCGACGTCTGAGGGCAACGGCGTTGCGCGCGATCCGGGAGCTCTTGGCACCCGGGGTGGTCGATGCCACGCAGGCCCAGGCGCTCACGGCCGACAACGTGAACATTCGGGATCCGGGTGCCGAGCGTCGCCAGGTGCCGCGTGGCGATATTCTCACGAGCTCCGAATTCTACGATCGGGCCGTCAACCTGTTGAGTTCAGCCAACCCCGACCTCATCGGACTGCTGCGTCTCATCATCATCTCGCACACCGAGTTCACCTACGTCCTCAACGAGCCCGCGACGGCGGGGGACCGCGATGCGGTTCGGGAGGCTGTGCCACGGTTCAAGGCGTCCTTCGTGCCCGGGCAGATTCTGGTGCGGGCCGGTGAGGTGCTGCGGGCGCAGGACCTGGAAGTTCTGAACGCGCATGCCGCCGTGCTCGTGGACCAGGGGCGGAGGGCGGAAGCCGGCCTTCGGTTCGGCGCCATGGCTGGTGCTGTTACGCTCGCGCTGATGTTGCTCGGCGTATACGGGGCCCTCGTGTTCTTCTTCCGGCCGGAGGTCTACGAGAACTATAGGTGGTTGTTGCTTCAGGCGATGTTGGTCATGACCTACTTCGGCGCGGCTCGGATCATCGCCACCAGCGTCAACCTTCCCACTGAAGCCCTGCCGGTCGCGCTCGTCGCGCTGGCCGTCGCGGTCCTGTGGGACAGCCGTATGGCACTGGTGTTGGGACTGGTGCTGGCGCTCATTACGGCCACGCTTCCCGAGCTCCAGGGACCCGACGTTCTGTACCCGACGGCTGTGGGAGCGGCCGCGGCGGCCATGAGCGTACGCGCGGTGCGTAGAAGGGCACAGACCTGGGTCTTCATTGCGATCATCACCCTGGCGTACACTGGGGTGATCGTGGCGCTGGGGCTGGTCGGTGGGCACAGCGCCAAGGAGATGGGCATCTCCATCCTGTGGGCCGGCGCGAACGCCATGTTCTCCGGCATGATCGCGATGGGGTTCATACCCGTCTTCGAGTGGTTCTCGGGAATCACGACCGACCAAACGCTTCTGGAGTGGGCCGACCCGAACCGGGCGTTGCTACAACGGCTCGCCCTGGAGGCACCGGGCAGCTACGCGCACACGATCAACGTCGCCAACCTCGGCGAGATGGCTGCAAATTCCATCGGGGCGCACGGACTGCTGTGTAGGGTGGGCCTCTACTACCACGACATCGGCAAGATGGTCAAGCCGCACTACTTCGTGGAGAACCAGTCGCCCGGCCGGAACCCTCACGACAAGCTCAAGGCGCACACGTCCGCCAGCATCGTTCGCGAGCACGTGACGGAAGGGCATCGTCTCGCCAAAGAGGGAGGCGTGCCGGACCTGATCGCCGATTTCATCACGCAGCATCACGGCACGCAGTTGATCGCCTACTTCTACGACCGCGCCAAGGAGGAAGAGCCCGACGGCGAAATCCTCGAGGAGGACTTCCGCTATCCGGGCCCTCGACCACAGACCAGGGAGACGGCCATCGCCATGCTGGCCGACTCGGTGGAGTCCGCCACACGAGTTCTTCAGGACCCCACACCCGAGCGGCTACGTGACTTGATCGACAACATTGTTGCGGGCAAGGTGAATGATGGCCAACTGGACGAGGCGCCCCTCACGCTGCAGGAGATCACGCAACTCAAGTACCAGTTTGCGAAGGTGTTGGGTGGGATCCACCATCATCGCATCGACTACCCGACCACGAAGCATCTCACAGACGCCGCCTCGCCCGACGCCCAGGGCGTGGGCGACGCCTGACCGTCGGGGTTCTACGACCAGTGCCATGGGCCTGACCATCCACGTGAATGTGGCCAGCTGGCCCGATGCACCCGAGGCGCTACTGCGCCGGGCGGTCGGCCTGGTGTTCGAGCGGGAGACCATCGAGGATGCCGAGCTCTCCGTAACGCTGCAGTCCGACGCGGACATCGCCGGTCTCAACACCAAGTATCTGAGCAGGGAAGGGCCTACCGACGTGATCGCCTTTGCGCTTCACGAGGCCGGGGAGCCCGTTCTGGGCGACGTCTACGTGGGTTACGGGCGTGCCGTGGCGCAGGCCGAGGAGCGGGGCATTCCACTTCGGGAGGAGCTGGCGCGGCTCACCATTCACGGGGTCCTCCACGTACTCGGGCACGACCACGACGACGGCGCCGCCCGCGAGCAGAGCGAGATGTACAGGGTGCAGGAGTCACTCCTGGGGACCCTACTGGACGCCACGTCGTGAAGATCCCACACTCCGGGCCATGACCACACACTCACCTCAGGAAGATCCGACGCTGGTCGAGCGGCTGGCGGAGTTGATCGATGCCGGCGACATCGCCGCTCTCGAATCTGCGGTGGAGGATCTGCACGCGAGTGACGTCGCAGACGTCGTCGAGTCTCTCCGGACCGACGAGATGCGGGTCGCGCTGGTCAGGGCGCTCCCGTCGGGGCTGGCTTCCGAGGCGCTAGCTGAAATGGAGGAGGGTGACGAGGCTGCGGATTTGCTTGTTGCGCTCGCCCCTGAGGAGAGCGCAGAGCTGATTCAGGAGTTGGCCGACGACGACGCGGCCGACCTGATCGCCGAGCTCGAGCCTGAGGACCAGGACCGGATTCTCGCCGAACTCCCCGTGGAAGAGGCCGGTGAGCTACGGGGGCTGCTCCAATACGACGAGGAGAGCGCCGGTGGGCTGATGACCACGGCGTTGGTGTCCGTAGAGGCCCACCTGACCGCCGGGCAGGCCATCGAGCAGGTTAGGGCCCAGGGCCGGGAGGTGGGGGAGTTCTACTTCGTATTCGTGGTGGATGCGGACGAGCGTCTTCAAGGTACGGTCCGCTTGGCCGACCTGATCCTGGCGGATCCCGCCGAGACGGTCGAACAGCTCGTGCGGCCGACGGTGGCATCGGTCGTGCCCGACGAAGACCAGGAGGAGGTTGGACGGCGGATAACCCGGTACAACCTGGCGTCCATTCCGGTGGTCGATGGCGACGGAGTTCTGCTTGGACGCATCACTTTCGATGACGTCATCGATGTCATCGAGGCTGAGCAGACCGAGGATTTGCTCCTTTTTTCGGGCGGATCCGACGAGGAGGAACTGACCGGCACCTGGTTGGAGGCCGTGCGGAATCGGCTCCCCTGGCTACTGTTGCACTCGCTCACGCTTTCGGTGGCGGTCTCCGTGATCGTGGTCTTTGAGGACCTCGTGGATCAAATCTGGCAGCTGGCCGTGATCATGCCGTTGATCGCGGGCCTGGGCGGCAACGCGGGAACGCAGGCTCTTGCTGTGACCGTGAGGCGGATCGCGACCTCTGGCGGACCGCTCGAGAAGAAGCGGCACGTGGTGACCAAGGAGCTCCTGGTCGCTCTCGTCAACGGTGCAGTGGTCGCGGCGGTGATTGGCCTGGGTGCCGGCCTGTTTCTCGGCGAGCCGGTTCTCGGATGGATCGTGCTCTTCGCCATGTGGGGGAACATTGTCGTGGCGGGCTTCGCGGGAGCCTTCATTCCGACCGTGCTCGAGCGAATGGGGGCTGATCCGGCGGTGGCATCGTCCGTGTTCCTCACGACGCTGACGGACCTGGTGGGGTTCTTCCTCCTTCTCAGTCTGGCCTCGGCGTTCCTCCTGGTATGACCTTGCGGCGAGGCCCATGAAGCGTATCGCCCGCGGCTTCAAGATCGTCCTGTGCATGGGCCCTTTCGTGCTGGCTTTCTTGCGGGATCGCAAGCGATGGGTGGTGCTCGGCGGACCCGCCAAACGCACGCCGCAGTCCCACGACCGCAGGGCCCAGCGGTTGGTGGCTGCCGTGGCGAGCCTGGGGCCCACGTTCATCAAGCTTGCCCAGCTCCTGAGCGCCCGCGCCGACATTTTTCCTGAACCCTACCTGTCCGCCATCAGCACGCTACATGATCAGGTTCCCCCCGATTCGTCCGAAAGCATCATACGCGTGATCGAGGAAGAGCTTGGGCGCAAGGTGGACGAAGCTTTCGATAGTTTCGACCGCCAGCCACTCGCGGCGGCCAGCCTCGGGCAGGTCCATCGGGCGGTTGTGGGAGGGCAAGACGTGGTGGTGAAGGTGCTGCGACCAAATGTCGAGGAGATCGTGGCGCTGGATCTCGACATCTCGTTTGGAATGCTGTACTGGCTCAACATCCTCTTCCCCAACCACCACGTACAGGCGCTGACCAACGTGGTGCGGGAGTTCTCGCACAAGGTGCGCGAGGAGATGGACTTCCGGATGGAAGCCGACAACATCGCACGCTTCCAGCAGCATTTCCGTGACGATCCTTCCGTGCGCGCGCCCAATGTATTCGAGGCGTTCACCCGCCGTCGCGTCATCGTGATGGAGCACTGTGCGGGCACCAAGGTAGACCAGCTCCACGACCACTTCGACTCGGGGCGCCTGAACTTCAACAGCTTCATGGAAAACCTGACGGGCCTCTACCTACGCATGATGATGGTGGACGGCTTCCTGCACGCCGACCCGCATCCCGGCAACCTCCTCGTCCAGGACGACGGCACCATCGTGGTCCTCGACTGGGGCATGGTCCTCGACGTCCCCCGTTGGACGCGTGAGGCGATCCTGGGTATGGCGCTCACCGTTGAGGCACAGAACCTGGACGGCATGATCAACGGCATGTACAAGCTGGGCATGGTGTCGCCGGAGGTGTCCAGGGGCGAAATCCGAGATGCGGCAACCGAGATCATGCGGATCATGGAGCGCGTGAAGACCTCGAATCGGGACCGGATTCAGGAGATCGTTCAAGAGCTCTTCGATACGTTCTACACCTGGCCGCTCATGCTGCCGCAAGAGCTCGTGTATTTTTTCCGCGCCTCGGCACTTATCGAGGGCCTCGGAATCAGCTACGACCGCAGCTTCGATGGCCTGGGCTTGTTGAGACGAGTGGTCGGTGACTACAAGTTCCAGATCGCCAAGACCGCGGCTCGCGAGCCGGTGGCGGTGGCCAAAGACGTGCTGAGCGACATCCAGACCACTCTGCGCACGGTGGTCGATCTGCTCAGCCGGGCCGAGCGCGAGGAGTTGCGGGTGCGCGTACACCCCCGTGACATCCAGGGCCAAGAGCGTTTTCTCCATCTGCAGGCGCGCCGGCTGCTCCTGAGCATCTTCGCCTCCGCCACGGCGGTGATCTCTTCGATTCTTTTCATTGCCATCAACAATTGGTGGATCCTCGCGGGTGGGCTCCTGGCCTCTCTGATAATGTTCGTCTTGGTCTTCTTCATACCGACGCACCTGCTCGAAAACCCACTACGGCACGCTCGCGGAATCCGGCCTACCCATCGTCTTCGCTGACCACGCGCCGAGACGTTAGGTTCGAGCCCGTCTTTGCCGGCAACTCGACCCATCAGGAGCACCCATGATCTCGCATCGTAGGCGGCCGCAGGGCCTCGGCGCACTCTCTCTCGTGGCCGGGATGCTCGCGTTCGCGGCGCCGGGCGGTGCACAAGATGCCCCGCCGGCCGACATGGTGTTCACCAACGGGGCCGTCTACACGGCGGACGCCGCCCAACCGCGCGCTCAGGCTGTGGCGATTCGTGGCGGCAAGATCGTGTTTGTCGGCAGCACGCGCGAGGCCCGGACCTTGATCGGCGACGATACGCGGGTAGTCGATCTCGAGGGCAAGACCATGATTCCGGGCATGATCGACAGCCATGGACACCTAGCGGGCCTCGGCTCTGCGCTGCGGATCATCGACCTGGTCGGAACACGATCCTACGATGAGGTCGTTGAACGGGTCGTCGCGCGCGCTGCGGAAGTCCCTGCGGGCCGGTGGATCCAGGGGCGGGGCTGGGATCAGAATGAGTGGGGTGACACGCGTTTCCCCCATCACGCGGCGCTTTCGGCTGCGGTACCCGATCACCCCGTGATTCTGGGCCGGGTGGACGGCCACGCGATCTTCGTGAACGCCGCGGCCATGGAGTTGGCGGGCATCGATGCGTCGACTGCTGATCCGTCCGGTGGCCGCGTCGTGCGAGCCGAAGACGGCGACGCCCTCGGCGTGTTCGTGGATCGCGCGATGGGATTGGTACGCCGAGTCGTGCCGCGCGAATCGCGTGAGGAGCTGTACCGGGGAATCCTCATGGCACAGCAGGAGCTCAACCGACTCGGCCTCACCGGCATCCACGACGCGGGCGTCGGCCGGGGCACGATCGATCTGTACGAGGAGATGGCGGCTGGCGGGGAATGGACCGTGCGGAATTACGTGATGATTTCCGCGGGTGCGCTGGACCATTACGCGGACATCGGGCCGAGGGACAACATCGGGGGGGACCATTTCCTTTCGGTGCGTGCGATCAAGATGGCCGTGGACGGTGCCCTCGGTTCGCGCGGTGCCGCGCTTCTGGAGCCCTATACGGACGAGCCTGGCAACTCCGGCCTCGTCACCGTTTCGGCCGAACAGGTCCTTCCCGTGGCCCTGAAGGCCCTCAGGACCGGCTTCCAGCTCAACGTTCACGCCATAGGAGACGCGGCCAACCGCATGGTACTCGACGTGTTCGAGGAGGCCATGGAGACCGTACCGACGGCCGACCATCGTTTCCGTATCGAACATGCTCAGATTCTGCACCGGCACGACATTCCCCGCTTCGCCGAACTCGGCGTAATCCCGTCGATGCAGGCGATCCACCAGTCATCCGACATGGCGTGGGCGGAGAACAGGCTAGGGTGGACGCGCATCCAGGGAGCCTACGCTTGGCGATCGTTGCTCGACACCGGGGTCATCATTCCAGGGGGTTCGGACTTTCCGGTGGAGTCCGCCGACCCACTCTTGTCGTTCCACGCCGCCGTTACACGGCAGGATGCGAGCGGCTGGCCTGCGTCCGGGTGGCTACCCGAGCAGCGCATGACGCGTGACGAGGCTCTCAAGCACATGACCCTCTGGGGGGCGAAGGCCGCGTTCATGGAAGATCGAGTCGGCTCGATCACCGTCGGAAAATTGGCGGACCTTGTGGTGTTGTCGCGGGACATCATGACTGGACCGGCCAGAGAGATCCTGGACACCGAAGTGCTCATGACGATCGTCGGTGGCCGGGTCGTTCACGAGCAGGGGGAAGGTGAGAAGCCCCGGACGGACGACTGAGGTGTCCGAAGGCTCGGACCAGGCACTCACGCCGGAACTGACGGCGCTCGTCGAGCGATTCCGTTCCGGCCAGAGAGCGGCTCTGGCGCGGGGGATCTCCGTGGTGGAGAACGAGCGTCCCGGATTCCAGGCTTTTTTGCACGAGGTGCTGGCCGGACACACTCGTGCGCGCAGGGTGGGACTCACCGGTCCGCCCGGGGCGGGGAAGTCGAGTCTGGTGGCCGCGCTAGCAACGCTCTGCCGCGCCAAGGGTGAGCGGGTCGGCGTCGTGGCGGTCGATCCCACATCGCCGTTTTCGGGCGGCGCACTGCTCGGAGACCGTATCCGCATGAACGACCTGGCCACGGATCCGGGCGTTTTCATTCGCTCGATGGCAACCCGTGGCTCGCTTGGCGGACTCGCCACCACCACCAACGAGGTCATCGACCTCATGGACGCTTTCGGCCTGGCCCGCTTGTTCGTGGAGACCGTGGGCGTGGGCCAGACCGAACTGGAGATCACCGGTGCGGCGGACACGGTGGTGGTAGTTCTCATGCCCGAGTCGGGCGACTCCATCCAGGCGATGAAGGCCGGCCTGATGGAGATCGCCGATGTGTTCGTCGTGAACAAGGCGGACCGTCCAGGAGCCGACCGCATGGTCAGGGAGATCGAGACCGCTCTCCATCTGCGTGCGGGGCGAGCGATGGGAAGTGTCCCCGCGCATCACGGCGTCGACCTGTCCGGGGGCGCGGCCAAGGCCTCGTCCGGGTCCGATCCCGGGGCCGGCGACGCGGATTGGAAGATCCCCGTGCTCACGTCGGTGGCGCTAACCGGCGAAGGACTGGACACGCTGCTCGAGACACTGGATCGGCATCGCGACTTCCTGGATCAGAGTGGTGAAATGGTCGAGCGGATGCGAGAGCGCGCTGCCCGAAGGGTCCGAGCCGTGGTGCGGCGCGAGCTGGGGAAGTTGGTCTGGGCCCGGCCAGAGGCAGAGGTGCTACTCGCGAAAGGTCTCGATCGCATTGAACGCGGCGAAGCGACCCCATACTCGGTTTCGCGTGACGTGATCGAGGAGTTTAACGGGTCGTAGGGTGCCCTCCCTGGGTAGCTCTCAGGGACTTTCGTATGCGTTTTGGGTACGTCGTCGGTAGCCTTTAGCGAAGGAAGTGATCTATGTCGACGGTCGAACGGGACGTCACGGCTCCCGCCGAGCTCGTCGAGCGGCTGGCCGAAGCTGAGGAGGAACTCCAACGCCTTCGCGAGCAACTCGCCGAGTGGGAGCAGTCCTACGCCGACACCCCCGAGCGAGACGCGCTCTTCAGCACAGTGTCTGGTCAGGACGTCAAGCCTCTTTACTCGCCGCTGGACCGATCGGACAGCGCGCCGTACGAGGAGGCGCTGGGGGTACCGGGGAGCTATCCGTTTACGCGCGGTCCGTATACCACAATGTACCGGACCCGCCTGTGGACCATGCGGCAGTTCGCCGGATTCGCCACTGCGGAAGAGACGAACGAGCGCTACAAGTATTTGCTTGCCCACGGGCAGACGGGCCTTTCCGTCGCTTTCGACTTCCCGACGCTCATGGGGTACGACAGTGATCATGAGAGATCGCTCGGCGAAGTGGGTGTGTGCGGAGTGGCGATCTCGTCGGCCGCCGACATGGAGCGACTCTTCGACGGCATTCCGCTCGACCAGGTCTCCGTTTCCATGACCATCAACGGGCCGGCCATCATCCTGTTCTGTTTTTATGTGGCAGCGGCCGAGCGGCAGGGAGTGAGCCCCGACCAACTTCGCGGCACGGTCCAGAACGACATCCTCAAGGAATACCAGGCGCAGCATGCGTGGGTTTTCCCGCCGGAGCCCGCACTTGGTCTGATCGTGGACATGTTCGAGTGGTGTGCCGACAACGCGCCCAAGTACAACCCGATCTCGATCTCGGGATACCACATCAGAGAGGCGGGCGCGACAGCCGGGCAGGAGCTGGCATTCACGCTCAGGAACGGATTTGAGTATGTCGAGCGGGGCATCGCGCGGGGGCTGGACGTGGACAGTTTCGCGCCACGCTTGTCGTTCTTCTTCGACGTGCACAACGACTTCTTCGAGGAGATCGCCAAGTTCAGGGCAGCTCGCCGCATCTGGGCAAAAGGGATGAAGGAGCGATACGGGGCCAAGAACCCTGATTCCTGGCGCCTCCGCACCCACGCGCAGACCGCGGGTGTGACCCTGACCGCACAGCAGCCCGTGAACAATGTGGTGCGAGTGGCTTACCAGGCCATGGCGGCCGTGCTTGGCGGCACCCAGTCGCTCCACACCAACTCTTTGGACGAGACGCTCGCTCTGCCCACCGAGGAGGCGGCGCGGATCGCCCTAAGGACGCAGCAGGTGTTGGCGTTCGAGAGCGGCGTGGCGCACACCATCGACCCATTGGCGGGGTCGTATTACGTGGAGTCCCTCACCGACGCACTGGAGGCCGAAGCCGAGGACATCTTCCGGCGCATCGACGAGGTCGGCGGCGTCGTGCCCGGCATCGACACGGGTTGGTTCCAAAGGGAGATCGGCAGTTCGGCCCTGCGCCAGCAGGAAGAGATCGATTCCGGTCGCCGGGTCGTGGTGGGCCTGAACCATTTCACCGAGGGGTCCGAGAAGATCGAAATCGATACGCTGCGTATCGATCCGGGAGTGGAGGAGCGTCAGCGTGCCCGGATGGCCCATCTCCGCGAGGAGCGGGACGCGGAAGTGGTGGAGCGCACGCTTGCGGTGTTGACAGAGGCGTGCCGGGAGGGGGAAAACGTGTTGGCGCCGATGCTCGAGTGCGCGCGTGCCGACTGCACGTTATACGAGATCCGGGCAGCGATGGAGACCGTGTTCGGGTCCTACAAAGAGCCCGTCATGTTCTAAATCTTCTCGATCGTATAGCTGATCCGCCAATTGCTCATGTTTTCGGGATCGCCGGCGCCCTCATCCGCTGGCTCGTAGAGGCCGAGCCACTCGCCCACGGGTCCGCGGAACTCACGGCGGTAATGGTCCAGCTCGTCGTTGGCGGTGAAAAGGTCGACCTCTTCGCCGAACAGTTCTACGAGGAGGTGATCGCTCACCGCTCCCTCGAACAACACCTTGTTCAGCGTCACGAAGTTCCACCCCGGCTTGTCCGAGAGCGAGTAGTGCCCCTCTTCGGGAAAGCGCGTCTCGGCTACGAATCCTCCCTCGTTGTCGCTCGAAATCTTCGACCGAAAGCGGAACTCGCCGGTCTCCTTGAAAAACGGCTCGAGCTTGTCGAGGATTTTGATCCACTTGAGAGTCACGCGGATCCGTTCAGCCATCAATCCACTCCTTGTTTTCTACAGAAATCGCTCACTGCCGACGTTCCCCGTAAGGCGGGGCCCGGGGCGACACGCGATGTTATGTCACCGGTGGGCATTTGTCCAGACGTTCACAGGGCCGTAGGCGCCCTCTCGTTCACATCGTCGCCGGCGAAGCGTGCCGGACACCTGGTGGTTGGGTAGATTGCCCTCATGGACGCGGCACGCAGTTGGATGGGCATCTTCCTGATAATCGCGCTCCCGCCCGCAGTGGCGTACTGGTGCGTGGCTCATCCACTCGCCTCGTTCTGGCGCCGGCTGGGTCCGCGTTGGGCGCTCGCCAGTCTTCTCACCGGGTGGGGGCTGGGGCTGTGGGGGATGTGGCTGGTTCGGGATTGGGCGCTCGGAGCCGATCTGGGTACGAACCTGGCTCTCCTTGGGCCAGCAGCCCTTCCCTACTCCATCTCTGTTTTCCTAGAGATCAAGACACGTAAGCACCTGAAACTAAAGACGTTGGTGGGCATACCAGAGTTCTCCAAGGCTGACAACAAGGGGCAGGTCTTGAGCGAGGGTATCTATGGTAGGGTCCGGCATCCGCGGTATGTCGCGATAATGATCGGAACCTTGGCGTGGGCGCTCTTCGTTAACTACGTGGGTGTTTACGTCTTGGCGATTCTGACCCTGCCAGGCCTCTATCTGGTGGCGGTGCTCGAGGAGCGTGAGCTCCTGGAGCGTTTCGGAGACGAGTACGCTCGCTATCGCGAACGTGTACCACGGTTCGTACCTCGGCTCGGGACCCGCTGAACTGCGATCGGCCACGCGCTACGCCGGGGTGTGTCTCCGGACGAATCGCCCTAGATTCAAGGGCTTTGAGCGCGGTATCGCGCGCGACGCACAGACATTCCACGAAGGACGCTCGATGACTGAAGATGGTCGCAAGATCCGTGTGCTGGTAGCCAAACCGGGGCTGGACGGGCATGACCGTGGCGCCAAGGTGATCGCGGCTTCCTTCCGTGACGCGGGCTTCGAGGTCATCTACACCGGGCTGCACCAAACGCCGGAGATGATCGTGAGCGCCGCCGTCCAGGAGGACGTTGACGTGGTGGCCATGTCGGTGCTCTCCGGAGCCCACATGACGCTGTTTCCGCGTGTTCTCGACCTTCTCAAGGAAGAGGGGGTCGACAACATCCTGCTCACGGGCGGGGGCATCATTCCCGAGGAGGATATCACAGCGCTGCAGGGACTCGGCGTCGGCCAGTTGTTCGGGCCCGGTACTCCGACCTCCGAGGCGGTGAGCTACATCCGGGAGTGGTTCGCCACCCAGGCAGAGCGGGCCTAGAGCCGGATGACCGACACGCCAGAGAGTGGAGTGGCCGGGGGTGAGACTCGCCTCCGGCGGCTTGGGAGGGAACTCGAGGAACTCCGCGCGCGGCTTCGCCAGGGGGGGGGACCCGACCGGATCCAACGCCAGCACGATCAGGGAAAGCTCACGGCGCGCGAGCGGCTGGAGCGACTCCTAGACCCTGGCTCGACTTGGTTCGAGGTGGGCCTGCTGGTGGCGTACGACCTGTACGAAGGTGGTGCGCCAGGTGCCGGCGTGGTCACCGGAGTGGGGTGCGTCTCGGGGCGCGAGGTGGTGGTGGTGGCCAACGATGCCACGGTAAAGGCAGGCGCATGGTGGCCCGAGACCATCAAGAAGATTCTGCGTGCCCAGGAGATCGCGATGCGTTGCCACATTCCGATCCTGTACCTGGTGGACTCGGCCGGAGTGAACCTCCCCTATCAGGGTGGCGTCTTTCCGGGCCAGTACGGCGCGGCGCGCATCTTCTACTACAACTCGATCATGAGGCGCTACCTGCGCATTCCTCAGCTCGCGGCGGTCATGGGCCCGTGTATCGCGGGGGGTGCCTACCTTCCCGCTCTGTCGGACGTGATCCTCATGGTCGAGGGCACGAGCTTCATGGGTCTGGGTGGGCCGAACCTCGTGAAAGGCGCTACTGGGCAGATCGTGGGGGCCGAGGAGCTCGGCGGGGCTCGCGTGCACACCGAGGTGAGTGGGGTCGCTCACTACATGGTTCCGGACGACGAGGCCTGCCTGGCCAAGCTCCGAGAGTTGGTGGGTGAATTGCCCACGTCAGGATCGCGTGCCCCGGATGGGGCTTCGGGAACGGCACGGCCCGCCGAGGATCTGTACGACATCTTCCCGGACGATCATCGCCATCCGTATGACATGCACGAGGTGCTGGACTGCATCTTGGACGAAGGCGGACTGGACGAGTTCCAGCCCGAGCATGCGGCCGAGATGATCTGCGGGACGGGGTTCCTGGCAGGCATGCCCGTGGGCGTGATCGCCAATGCGCGCCGAATGGTGAAGGACTCCCGCGAAGGGCCGCCCCGCTTCGGCGGGATCGTGTACACAGAGAGCGCCGAGAAGGTCGCTTACTTCATCGATACCATGAACCGCCACCGGACGCCCCTCTTGTTCATACAGGACGTCTCAGGGTTCATGGTGGGGCCGGCGGCGGAGTATTCGGGCATCATCCGTGCCGGAGCTCACTTCGTGGAAGCCATGGCCACGGCTACGGTGCCCAAGGTGGTCCTCACATTGAACCACGCCTCGGGCGCGGGCTATTACGCCATGGCTGGACAGGGCTTCGATCCCGACTTCATCCTGTCGCTTCCGACGGGGCGTATGGGAGTGATGGAGGGTGACAGCGCGGTGATGGCCTTGTTCAGCGCACAGCTCGACAAGCTGAAGGCGGAGGGGACCGTCCCGGACGAGGACCTGACTACCCGCATGGACGAGGTGCGCGCCGACTACGACCAACAGCTGGACGCCCGCTTCGCGGGTGCGAGGGGCTTCGTGGACGAGATCGTGTTGCCGGAGGAACTGAGGCCGGTTCTGGAGTTGCTCCTGCGGGCAGCGGCCAACAATCCGGGGCCGCATTTGGGAGCGTTCACGCTGCCGGACCATGGCTGAGGCGGACATGGTACGCATCGCCAGTGGCCAGGGGTTTTGGGGCGACGACCTCGAGGCCCCGGTCCGCCAGGTCGAGCAGGGACCCATCGACTACCTCATGCTCGATTACCTCGCCGAAGTCACCATGTCGATCATGCAGAAGCAGCGCGCCCGAGACCCCGGCGCAGGCTTCGCGCGGGACTTCGTCCCGCTCATGGAGCGGCTCTTCCCGCCACTGGTGGAGAAGAGCATCCGCATCGTCACCAACGCGGGCGGTGTGAACCCGCGCGGGTGCGCCGAGGCTGTCGTCGAGGCGGGAAGGACTGCCGGGGTGGACGGCCGCGCCTCGGTCGGCATGGTCACGGGCGACGATCTCATGGACCGCCTCGATTCGTTGTTGTCGGAGGGACACGAACTCCGGAACATGGACACCGACGAGCCGCTGTCCACCATTCGCGACCGCGTGCAGAGCGCGAACGCCTACATTGGGGCTGCGCCGATTTTGAAGGCCCTTGAACAGGGCGCGGATGTAATCGTAACCGGGCGCTCGACCGACACAGCGCTAACGTATGCACCGATGATGCACGAGTTCGGATGGTCGGCCGACGACTATGACAGGGTGGCGGCTGGAGTGGTGGCGGGCCACATCAACGAGTGTGGCGCCCAGTGCACCGGTGGCAATTGCCTGATCGACTGGTGGACGGTGCCCGATCTCGACCGCGTGGGCTTTCCGATCATCGAGGCGCGGGCCGACGGCGAGTTTGTGGTGACCAAGCACGACGGCACGGGTGGCCGGGTCACACGCGCCACGGTCTCCGAGCAGATCGTCTACGAAATGGGCGACCCAACCAACTACATCACGCCCGACGTCATCGCCGATTTCACGACCATCCAGCTCACCGACGAAGGAGACGACCGCGTGCGGGTGCATGGAGTCCGCGGGAAGTCGGCCACCGACTTCCTCAAGGTCTCGATAGCCTACAGTGATGGCTACAAGGCGGTGGGCACGCTCACCTACGCGTGGCCGGACGCCGCTGCCAAGGCCCGCCGGGCCGCCCAGGTGCTCCGGAAACGCCTCGATCGCCTTGGGCTGGAGTTCGACGACACACGCACCGAGTTGGTGGGATGGGATTCGACGCATGGCTTCCTGGCCGGCGAGCCGCCGGCGGACCTTCCGGAGGTTCAGCTCCGAATCGGGGTACGAGGCCATGATCGGGCGGCTGTGGAGCGCTTCACTCGGGAGATCGCTCCGCTGATCCTGACCGGTCCCCCGTCCGTTACGGGGTTCGCCGGGGGACGGCCGCGAACGCAGGAGATCATGGCCTATTGGCCGGCGCTCATTCGGCGGGAGGCCGTAGAGCCCCATCTGAGTGTGGAGGTGCTGCCCGTATGACCATGATGCCTTTGGTCGATCTCGCGCATGCCCGGTCGGGGGACAAGGGCGACACCGCGAATGTGGGCGTCATCGTGTACGAAGCGGAGCATTACGACCTGTTGCGCGGGGCCCTCACCGTGCAACGGGTGAAGGAGCACTTCGGCGAGCTGGTCAAAGGCTCGGTCGAGCGTTTCGAACTCCCCAACCTGCATGCCCTCAACTTCTTGCTACACGGCGCGCTCGACGGCGGTGGCACGGTCTCGCTCATGAACGACGCTCAGGGGAAGGTTTTCAGCACGGCGCTGCTTCGAATGGAGATCGACGTGCCCGACGAGGTCGCCATCAAGATGCGGGGGAGAGGCCGGGCTCCATGAGTGCCCACGTGCTCGAATACTCGGTGGACGAGGGCATTGCCACGCTCCTGCTCAACCGCCCCGACAAGCGGAACGCGCTCAGCGGCGAGTTGATCGACGCCATCCAGGACGGGCTCGGCCAAGCGGAAACGGACGCTTCGGTGCGGGTCGTCTTGATTCGGGGCGCTGGCAAGGACTTCTGCTCGGGTGCCGATCTGGAGGAGTTGGAGCGCAGTGCGGAGATGGGTCATGAGGAGAGCGTTCGCGAGGCGACCCGCTTGGGCGAGCTATTCGTCCGTATGCGGCGGCACGCGCGCCCCATAGTGGCCGCCGTGCACGGCCGGGCATTGGCCGGCGGAGCGGGCTTGGCCACCGCGTGCGATATCGTGCTCGCCGCCGAGGACGCCGAGCTCGGCTATCCGGAAGTCCACCTGGGGTTCGTGCCGGCCATGGTCATGACGATCCTGCGCCGCAAGGTGCCCGAGGCCCTGGCCTTCGAGTTGGTCACACGGGGCGACCCTATCTCGGCCGGTCGTGCCGCGGAGATTGGGCTGGTGAACCGCGTCTTCCCGGCCGAAGGGTTCGATGAGGCCGTGCGCGAGTACGTCGCCGAGCTCGCCTCACGTCCGCCCTCGTCCGTGGCGCTGTCGAAGGGGCTCCTCTACACCATCGACGGGGTCGGTTTCGAGGACGGCATCGCAAGGGGAGCCGAGGTGAATGCCGTGGCGCGCCAGACGGAGGAGTGTCGCGAAGGCGTGCGCCGGTTCCTGGACCGCGCGAAGTAGAGCCGCCGTGAGTATCGAATCCAAGTACCTGGACTGGAAGGTCCACTTGTTCATGGCCGGAGGCGCCCTCGTCCTGGCCGGGATCTATTTCAACAACCACTGGGTGATGTGGGGAGCCCTCGTGGTGCTGGCGGCGGCGTTCGGCCTGCGGTTTCTGCCCGGAGCCGATGCCGTGCCCGAGGAGGACGTCGGGCTCGGGGGCGACGAGGACGACGGAGGCGGCTAGTCTGTGAGTACGCGCCTCCTGATTCTTCTGTCGGGCGTCCTTCTCCTCCAGGCTTGCGGGGGCGCCGACCTGTTCGTTCCTGAGTCCCCGGAGACCCGGACGCCCACCATGGTCGATATCGTTCGGGGCGACGGCCAGGTAGGGCTCGCCGGGGCGAATCTCCCGGAGCTCGTGGAGGTCGGGGTGCTGGATCAGAACGGGCGCCCCCTCGCGGGTGTCATCGTGACTTTCCACCCGGATCCTGGCTTCGGATCGGTCGAACCATCCACATCCGTCACGGATGGCATCGGGACCGTACGTGCGGAGTGGCGGTTGGGTCCGGCCGAGGGTGCGCAACGGCTTCGGATCTCAGTGGAGGACTTCTCGGAAACGCTCATCGTGACGGCGACGGCCTCACCCATGGAGCCCCGCGACGCATTGACGATCACGAACCATGACGGGCAGCCCTTCGGGCTCCTCGCCTCGGGTAGGTCGCCGTTCGGGCACGTGGATGATTTCCAAGTGCTCGCCGGGACGTCGCCCGTCGTGATCGGAGACTTCCGCGCGACCGCCGGAGGAGTCCGCTCCGAGCTTGCGATCATGGGCCCCAACCTCACCCCCCGGCTCATCCTCGACCCGTGGACCGACGGCGACGACGCCTTGAGCACCGAGTTCGCCGACCCGATCTCGGTACCCATGACGTTCTGGGTTCTGCGGGCGCCATTGGAGGAGACGACGGTGAGGATTCAGACGGACCTCGCCTACACGCGAGGAGTGTATGCGCTCGAAGGCCTCGGTCTCGCCCTGGACGACGTAGAGATCATCGACGCGACTGCAGATCCCGAAGCGCCTGACATTCTCGATTTCAACTGCTCCAAGCGCGTCGCCGCCGAGAGCAACATCGGCTACCAAGCCGGCCGCCTGAACTTCTACTACGTCAACATCGTGGACGGCGGCACCGACCGTGGTGTCACCTGCCCCGTCGGAGGCGACTTCGTGGCGATGGCGAGCCGGGCGGACCGGGATCTTCTCTCCCACGAGATTGGGCACACGCTCGGCCTCAGGCACATCGACGGGCTCGACGGCTTCGATCGGACCAACGTCATGCACTCGTCGAGCAGCGTACGACGGTTCCTGACCGAAGGGCAGATCTTCAGAGCCCATTGGGGTATGCGGTCGGTGCTGACCAAACTGCTTCCGGGCGTCCACCCAACGGAGCACCTGCGGCCCTGCCCATCGCAGCGCGACTCCAACGCCTGCGCCTCGGTCCAGACAAGAATGTTCGCGGATGGCGTCGTCGTGGCGCAGGCCCTTCCGGCAACGAGTCTCTCGGACCTGGACGAACTGCTGCTCCAGCGCTGCTCGACGGGCGAGCCGGCGGTCTCCCTCCAGGGGATCGACCCGGCGGAACTCGTCGACGTCTACCGGCGAGGTCCATCGGGGGCGCTACGGCGGGAGCTGGATCGAACCGGCGGGGGAGAGGAGTCGGTTCGTGCGGTGCGCGAGGCCGCCCTCAGGCTCCTGGCGCTGGGGGGCTGGCCACAGGCGCCCGAGATGATGGAGGAGGCCATTAGAGACGACGCGGAGGCGTTCGGCGACGTGGCGAGGTGGGGGCTCAGGAGGATCAGGTAGAGAGGGGGTCGACGCAGCCGCCTCTACTCCGCCCTCAATGCAGCCACCGGATCAATGCGACTGGCTCGCCGAGCCGGCAAGTAGGCGAGCACGAACCCCATCGCCAGGCCCCAGCCGGCCGGTCGTAGCCCTTGTCCAAGCACGAGTTTGGAAATTCCGGCTTTGGGCGCGCCGAGCGCCATCCTGAGACCGATCTCCCGCGACTTACGACCGGCCGGCGGGAAGAACCGCTCAACGGCCGCGGGGTCCAGCGCCGGCCTCGCCAGCGAGCCAATGACCAGCGCCGTGACCGACCCCGCGACGATCAGCACTACGGGCATCACACCGCTGCCGGCGATGGTGTACACTCCCTCCACCGACTGAGATCGGACGAGGAGAACGGTCCAGAGGACGGCCGTGGTCACCAGAGCGGCCAGCGCCCCCGTGGCCGAGCTCCGACGCCAGTAGAGCGCGGCGACCACCAGGGGGAAGAGTCCGGCGTACCCGCTCAACGACCACACCCCCAGACTGAAGATAGACCGTGTGGTGATCTGGGAGATCACGAACGCGGCGGCCAAAAAGAGCACGATGAAGATCCTGCTGTAAAGCACCTGTTTCTGCTCCGGCAGCTCGCCCCCGAACGCGTAGGGCCGCACGATATCCTGGGTGAACATGGTGCCCACCGCGAGTGTCTGGGAGTCCAGAGAGGACATGATGGCAGCGAAGATGCCCGCGGCCAGCAGGCCAGCGAGCACGCCGCCCGAGTTCTCGAGGATCAGCTGGACCAGGATCGGCCCGGCGAACGGCTGCGGATGGTCGATGTTGCCGATCACCCCCAGGGCGACGCTCGGGACCCAGACCACGACGATGCAGAGTGGGTAGAGCACGATGGTCGTCTTGAACGACTTCGCGTGGTCCGCGGAGAGCCAATGGCTGAAGATGTGGGGGAAGACCCCAACGGACAGCGGCACCAGAAGGTAGGAGGCCATCGTGAGGAGCGTATGGCGATCCTGCCCCACCATGACGAGCTGTGGGACGCTCCGGCGCACCTGCTCCATGGCCTCGGCCAATCCCCCGTAGCTCCGTGTGATGACCAGGAAGGCCACAGCACCCACGACCATGAACACGGTTGTCTGGAAGGTGTTCACCCAGGCCGTGCTCCGCATCCCGCCGAACGTCACGTAGATGAAGATGACCGAGCACACGGCAAGGCTTCCGACCCATGAGGGCAGCCCGACGCCTGGGCCACCGGTTACGGCCGCAAGCGCGTCGCCGCCGCCTTTCACTCCGATGAGCACGTACGGCAGAAGCAGGATCACGAGTACGGCGAACAATCCCACCGCAAGCGCTTCGGAGCCGTAACGGTCGCGGAAGAACTGGACCTGTGTCAGGTAACCGTGCCGCTTGCCCAGCCACCACATCCGCGTGCCCACAAAGTAGAACACGAGTGGCACGATCAACGCCGAGCTCGAGCCCATCAGGGCGTACACGAGAACGCCCTCACGATACGCTTCCCCAGAGGCACCCAGGATCGAGAACGCTGTCATGTTCGTCCCGAACAGGGTCATCAAGAGGATGAACGGCCCTATGCTGCGGCTGGCCACGTAGAAGTCCTCGCCCGTGCCCCTCGACCGGCGGTGCGCAAGCAGCCCGACCGAAAGCACGACCGCCAGATAGAGGACGATGACCGTCAGGATCATTCCGGGCCTTCATCGTCCAGATAGGCCGGCCAGGCTCTCCTGACCAGCAGCAGCATCACGCCCGAAAGCAGCAAGGACAGCAGGACATGGTAGAGAAAGTTGACGGGCAGGCCCATCACGATCCCATCATGATCCCACAGCCAATAGTTGAGGTGCAGGATGAGCGCCATCGCGATCAGGGCGATGGTCCACCGAGGGTACGTTCGTGGCGAGGGGGGGGACGGGCGTGGCGGATCGTGCGTGGGCATCAGGTCTACGAGGCCGCCTCAGAAGGCGACCATCTGAGTGACCTTCACCTGGAAGCTTCGACCCGCTCGGATATTTTCGCCCGTGAAGAACCGCTGCTCGTTCCAGACGATGAACAGGTCACTCAGGGCGTGATGGATCAGTTTGAAGCGCACATTGGAGTTGAACAGGTCCTGCGCCGCATCGTACTGGACGAGCGCATCCACGAACATGTTCCGGTTAAACGAGTAGTTCGCGCGCATCGTCCAAAAGGATGTCGTGAAGTCGGCGTCCGGAGTGTCGAGCTGAGCGGCGGTACGCTGTAGCCCCAGGGACGCCCGAAATTTGTACGTCGGCTTGATCGTGACCGTGCTGTTGACGGTCTTCTGCGTACCGCTCCACAACCCTCCTGTCGTAAACGACCCGAAGAGCGATACCGCACGGCTGTTGTCAGTGGAGACCGTGAGACGCCAATCCGTCCACCCATAAGAGCCCGCTGGAATGGGCGCGATGCGCTCGTCGATCTGGAACTCCTCGGCGATGCGCTGGAACGCTGGATTGACCGACAGTTCGACGAAGCCGCCGTTGTTGAAGAAGAGGGAGAACCCGCTGTGGAAATTCTTGGCGAGCTTGCGGCCGTCCAGATCCTCGAAATAATTCCAGCGGATGTGCGGGTGCAGTTCCCGGATGCCCTTCGTACGGAGGCCCTCCGGCCGCGGCCTCAACCCCCATTCCAGAGTCCACTTTCGCACGCCGGTGCGTCGCAGGAATCCGAGATCGTCGGCGAAGCCCTCGCCGATCTGGAGTACTCCAATCGTGAAATGGTGGAAGTTGCCCTCGCGGTTCAACGAGGTGCGGAACGCGTACTGTCCGTCGTCGACGCCTGGAGTCTCGCTTTGAATCACATAGCTGTTCCACTCGATGTCGGCCGGGAGCCGGAAATTCCCATCGACCCCGTAGACGCGGTTGAAGTCGCCGGATGCGTCGACGGCGTCACGTGTCAGGAAGATCGCGCCGACATCGGACGACGCCCCGATGTTCTTTCGGAGCCGCACCACACCGAAGTCGTTTCCCGGAACGTCCCCGACATCGTCGGTGCGCATGGCAATGCCCCCCACCTGCAGTCCGGCGATCTTGCCGGTAAGCCGAACGCCCACCTTGATGGGTACCGCCTGGCGGTTGCTGTCGAGCCCGATCTGGCGGCTGAAGAACACGAGCAGATCCTGTCCTTGAGCCAGGAACTGCCGGAATCTGCGATTCCGCCCCTGCGATCCGGCCCCCACGAAGAACAGCCCCGAGTTCTCGAGAAAGAATTCCCGTTTCTCCGGGAAGAAGAGTGAAAACTGGGTGAGGTTCACCTGCTGTTCGTCCTGCTCCACCTGCGCGAAGTCGGGATTGGCGGTGATGTCCAGCGTGAGGCTTCGTGTGAGGCCGTACTTCACGTCCACGCCGAACTCTTGTTGCCCGTCGAAGCCCTCCGCCCCTGTATCGCGCACGGTTCCCGCCAGCACGTACGGCTTGACCCTGAGGTCGCGCCCCGCGGTGGCGGACGGCAACGCGAGCAGATCTCCGGCGAGGGACAGGCGCATGAGGTCGTAGGCCCGCGGCACGGGTGCCCAGTATGCGATCTCGTTGTTCCTGCGGATGCGACGGCTGAAATTCACGCCCCACCGGTCGATGGTTTCGAGATCGAACCGCAACGCCCGGAACGGGATCTCCATCTCCACCGTCCATCCGTCGGCAACCCGCCGCGTCTCGACCGACCAGATCGCGTCCCAGTTCTCGTTGATCTCCCTGCCCTCGTTCGCCACCTGCATGTCGCCCCGCGCCCCCGCGGGGTTGGTCATGAAGACGTACCCGTTTCGGCGATCCGCGAACGTGTCGAGGATGACTGCGAACACATCCTGGGATTCCTGGTCGAAGTCCTTGCGGATGTCGTTCACCACGAGGGCGTCCGGCTGGGAGTCGTGCAGGTACGCCGCCACGTACAGGTTCTCGTCATCGTAGGCCACCCAGACCTCGGTGCGCTCGCTGGCCGGCTGTCCCTCGCGTGGCTCGGCCTGCACGAAGCCCGTGGCCGGTGAGGCCGTCCGCCAGATCGCATCGTCGAGTAGGCCGTCGAGCTGAATGGGCTGGATGGCCTCTGTGGCCGTCAGACTGGGGCGTGGCCGTTCGCTGGCCGCGACCATCGAGTCCCCACCGCCGGTCTGGGCGTGGAGGCTGTCGGGCCGCACGAAAGCCGACGCGGTTACGAGAATGGCCAGGAGCGTGAATGGGGACGCCGAGCGAGCCCACGGATGGGAACGAACCGAACGAGGGTGCATCACGGCCTCGGAGCATGGACGAAGGAGTCGAATTTCATGCGGCAATTCTAGAGGAAGAGTGACAGGCGGTCGAGGGCACCATGGACTCGCCCCTCGGCTCGCCGCACCGTGTGCGATGCCACCCGACATCGCCCAAGCCCGCCGCCTCCTCACGGAACGCTTCGGCTACCCCGACTTCCGCGCAGGGCAGGAACCTCTCATCCGGGCCGCCCTCGAGGGCCGTGACGCGTTGGGCGTGCTCCCGACGGGAGGCGGCAAGAGCGTCTGTTACCAAATTCCAGCGTTGCTCCTTCCGGGGCTGACGCTCGTCCTCAGTCCGCTGATCTCGCTCATGGAGGACCAGGTACGTCGGGCCGAGGAGGCGGGCATCCGCGCGGCGTTTCTCAACTCATCGCAAGACGCCCCAGCCCGGCATAGGGTGCTGGACGATCTCGCGCGCGGCCGCCTTCAACTCGTTCTAGTGGCTCCCGAGCGCCTTGCCGTATCGGCCTTTCGCGAGGCGTTGGCCCGCTGCCGGATCTCCCTCATCGCCGTGGACGAAGCGCATTGCATCAGCGAATGGGGCCACGACTTTCGTCCGCACTACCGGCGCATCGGCTTGGTCAGGGACTGGGTGGACGCGCCGGTCATGGCGCTCACTGCCACCGCGACGCCCCGTGTCCGCGAGGACATCACCACCTCCATAGGTCTCCGGCGGCCCGAACGCGTGGTCGGGAGCTTCGACCGGCCCAACCTCTCGTGGCACGTCGTCCCCGCCGAGGATCACACGGCCAAGGTGCGTCGGATCCGTAATCTGATTCGCACGCGCGAGGGACCGGCGATCGTCTACGCGCCTACCCGCCGCACCACGGACGCACTGCGCCGAAGCCTCGCGGCGCTGGGCATCCAAACCGCGGCCTACCACGCGGGCTTGGTCCCCGATGAGAGGAGTCGCGTCCAGAGGGAATTCATGGCAGGACAGATCCGCGTGGTGGTGGCCACGAGCGCCTTCGGCATGGGTGTGGACAAGGCCGACGTGCGTACGGTCATCCATTACCAGCTTCCGGGTACGATCGAGTCGTACTATCAAGAGGCAGGAAGGGCCGGGCGCGACGGGGCTCCCGCCGCCTGCATCGCGCTCCACGGCAAGCGGGACGCCCACCTGTTGCGCTCCTTCGTCGACCGTTCGCGTCCGGATCGTCGAGTGCTCGAGCGCGTGCACCGAGCCCTCACATGTGAGGTCGGCGCAGGCGAACGGAAGCAGGTGCCGGTATCGACTCTCTTGAGCGTCACGCAGCGCGGCAGATCGCCGGTCACCGACGAGGAAACATTACGCGCCGCGATCCTCTCGCTGGCTCGCTC
The DNA here is from genome assembly GCA_022561145.1 of Gemmatimonadota bacterium. GTDB lineage: Bacteria > Gemmatimonadota > Gemmatimonadetes > Longimicrobiales > Gaopeijiaceae > JACZXQ01. Next base: position 9,612 of record JADFRS010000012.1, on the reverse strand, counting down.
CGGCGCGATACGGATCTATGGGGATGTGGCGCCGGAGGGAACCATGGCCCCCACTGAAGGGTCTTCTATCCTCGACCTGGGCGTTCGCCGTGGCGCGCCGGATTTGGCTCCGGCCCTTCGGCTCCGCCGAGCCGCCTTGGAGGGGCTCGCGGCGGTCCAGGCGTATGCCGGACGCGGAGGGTGCAGGCGGGGTCGGCTTCTCGCATATTTCGGCGAGACCGGTGCGAAGCGTTGCGGCGCCTGCGACACCTGTCTCGAGGCTCACGCCGAGTATCCACGACAAAAAAAGGCCGGATGGACCGTTACCTGAACGACGCACACGTCGCCCTCGTAAAGCGCGTGCGCGATTTCGCGCGCGAGGCCATCGTTCCCGTTGCCCGGGAGCTCGACGAGAGTGCTGAGTTTCCGTGGGAGACGGTCAAGACGATGGGCGAGATGGGCCTGCTCGGCGTTCCGGTTCCCAAAGAGCTCGGCGGCATGGGCCTCGACTACCTGAGCTACATCCTGGTCGTCGAGGAGGTGGCGAAGTACGACGCCAGCCATGCCATCACCATTTCGGCCCACACCACGCTTGGGACGTCGCCGATCCTGATGTTCGGCACGCCTGAGCAGAAGGAGCGCTATGTACCACCCCTGGCCAGCGGCAAGGTGCTGGGCGGGTTCGGGCTTACGGAGCCCCAGGCGGGCTCGGATGCTGGCGGGACGCGTACCCGGGCCGTTCGCGAGAACGGTGGATATCGCCTGAATGGATCCAAGATCTTCATCACGCACGCGGGTGTGGGGGAGATCTTCGTGGTCACCGCCATGACAGACCCCGACGCGGGCACGCGCGGCATCACCAGCTTCGTCGTGTGCAAGCCCACGGTGGATATGGAAAAGGCCAACTCCCTCGGATTCGGCCACGACGACAGCCTGGATTTCGCAGAGGGGGTCAGCGCCGGCAAGAAGGAAGACAAAATGGGATGGAGGGCGTCGGACACCAGGGAGCTACTCCTGGACGACGTTCTGGTCCCGATGGAAAGTCGATTGGGCGAGGAGGGTGAAGGCTTCAGCAACTTCATGCAGACCCTCGATGCCGGTCGCATCGGCATTGCTGCGCTATCCCTGGGTCTAGCGGAGGGCGCGTTCGATACGGCGCTTCGGTATGCCAACGAGCGCCAGCAGTTCGGAAAGAAAATCTGGGACTTCCAGGCAGTCCAGTTCGGGTTGGCCGATATGGCCACCGACATCGAAGCAGGAAGGCACCTCACGTATCACGCAGCCTTGCTCAAGGATCAGGGCAGGCCATTCTCCAAGGCGGCCGCGATGGCCAAGCTCTTTTGCTCCGAGCTCTCGATGAGGGCCACGCAAAAGGCGATTCAGATCCTCGGAGGAGCGGGCTACACCAGTGATTATCCCGTCGAGCGAATGATGCGGGACGCCAAGGTGTGCGAGATCGGTGAGGGTACAAACGAAATCCAGCGTCTGGTCATAGGCCGCCTACTCATCTGTGAGATGGCCCATGAGGGGGCGCTGGCATGACACTAAAGGTTTCTCGGGCCGAATAGGCCGCGACATCACGCTCCGGAGTGGCCGGATTCCGTCGCATGTTAGCACCTGAGGGTGGCATGGGCGGGCCCGGGGCTCACGAAGAGCTGACAGTGCGCGGCGGCGCCGAGAACGAGAAAACGGAGTAACAGTTTTGGAGAGGGATATTTTGATAACGGCCACCCGGCACGAGTCCTGGGTGGCCATGGTAGAAGACAACAAGCTCGTAGAAATCATGTTCGACCGCCCTGATCAGGGGCGCATCGTCGGGGATATCTTCCTCGGCCGTGTCGAGGCGGTTCTGCCCGGCATTCAAGCGGCGTTCGTGGACATCGGGACGGAGAAGGCGGGCTTTCTACACGTCGCCGACCTGGAGCACGAGGACGACGACGATGACAATGGTGGGCGCGGCCGGAATCGCAGATCCCGGAAGTATCCGCCCATCCAGGACCTGATCAAGAAGGGTCAGGAGATCATCGTGCAGGCCACGAAAGAACCCATCGGCACAAAGGGTTCCCGCCTGACCGCACAGATCTCGCTACCGGGGCGCTTCCTGGTCTACATGCCGGGCGCCTCACGCGTCGGTGTGAGCCGCAAGATCGAGCAGCGCGACGAACGTGCCCGCCTGAAGAAGCTCGGCAAGAGCATCCTTCCCGAGAACGCGGGCGGGATCATCGTACGCACGGTCGGTGAGGAGCTTACCAAGGCAACGTTCGAGAGGGAGTTCAAGCGCCTCAGGGCGACCTGGAACAAGATCAAGAAGCGCGCCGATTCCTCCAAGGCTCCCGTCACGGTGCACCGTGAGGCGAAGCTGATCAGCGGAGTGATCCGCGACCTGTTCAGCGACAAGTTCGGCTCGGTGATCGTGGACAACAGGGACGTCTACAGCGAGATCCTCCAGTACGTGAAGAATGTGGATCCCGAGCTCAAGGATCGGGTCCGCTTCCACGATGACCCGGTGCCTCTCTTCGACAAGTACGGGATCGGAGAAGAGGTGCAACGCACGTTCCACAGGAGGGTGGACCTCCCCTCTGGCGGTCACATTGTGATCGAGCCGACCGAGGCGTTGGTCTCGATCGACGTGAACACGGGGCGCTACACGGGCAAGAAGGATCCGGAGAGCACCATCCTCAAGGTCAACATGGATGCGGCGCGCGAGATCGCGAAGCAGCTCAGGCTAAGGGACGTGGGTGGCATCATCGTCTGTGACTTCATCGACATGGAGTCTCAGCAGAATCGCGACAAGGTGCTCCACGAGCTGAGGACGCACCTTGGGCGGGACAGAGCGAGGACCAAGGCGTTCGAGGTCTCCAGCCTCGGTCTCGTCGAGATGACGCGACAGCGTGTGCGCCCGTCTCTGTTCCAGTCGCTCACGCTCACGTGCCCCACCTGTAGTGGCCGCGGCCGTATCCAGGCGCCGGCCACCGTCGTCCGCACCATCGAACGATCACTCAAGCGCGCGGGATCGAGCGGCGCGGAAAAGTCGATCCTGGTGAAGGTCCACCCCGAGGTGGCCCTGCGCATATTGGAGGAGGAGCCCGGGTTCGTGCGTAGGATGTCGCGCTACACCAAGATCAAGGTAGACGTGAGGGACGACCCGCTCTTGGGGCAAGACGACTTCCGATTCCTCTCGGGCCCGGCCGAGACCGACGTCACAGCGAAGTACGCAGCGGCCTGATGTGTGGGTGGGGCGTGGGCGTCGGCAGGGCATTGGCCGCCGTCACGATCGCCTCCTGGGTCGCGGCGATGGCTCCCGCGCCTTCCAACGCTCAGGAGCCCCCCACCGGGGGCTCGCTCCGCATCGAGTACATCGCGCACGCTTCCTTCCGGATCACAGGGCCGCAAGGTACTCGGGTCTTGCTCGATCCCTATGCGGACCGTATTTGGCTCGGCTACGAATTTCCGAAGGGCCTAGAGGCCGACGCGGTGGTGATCACGCACCCCCATTACGATCACGATGGAGGGGAGTTCAGGGGTCGTCCCGTGCCTTGGCCCGAACATCAGCGTGTGCTCCGATATCCCGGGCGGTACTCGGTCGGCGAGATCGATCTCGTGGGCGTAACGGGCAAGCACGCCGATCCCGACGGGCATGAATTCGGTCAGCGTAACACCATCTGGGTGGTCGAGGTGGGTGGTCTCCGCATCGCCCACTTCGGTGATAATGGTCCTTTGACGGATGCTGTCGCAGCGGCTCTCGGACGCATCGACATTCTCATGCTACCGCTGGATGCCGACTACCACATCCTCTCCTCCGAGGCCATCGAGCACATCATGGATGTCCTGAAGCCGATGTACTTGATCCCCATGCACTACCGCATTCCTGAGCTCGAGCCGGGGGAGGGTCCGATCGACCTAGGGCCGCGCCAAATCGTGACCAGAGGTGTGGACGGTATGAAGGTCGTTTCTCGCAACATTCTCGACCTCCCGGCGGGCTCTGGGCTGACGGAACGGAGGATCCTCGTGTTTACTCCGTCCCCTCTAGTACCGGCGCGTTAGACGCTCCGGCCCCCGGACACCTTGACCCGAGCCTCCGCTTTTCTAAATTTCTCAGGCTATACGGCTACTGTTTTCGATGTGATCGAGGCACACATGTACGCTCTATTTCGGACCGGTGGTAAACAATTCCGGGCGGTACCGGGAAGGAAGATTCGTATTCCTTCGCTCAACGCCGCGCCGGGTGACACCGTCACGTTCGATGAGGTTTTGCTGGCATCCGACGGAGACAGCGTCTCGGTCGGCCAGCCTCTCGTGAAGGGCGCTTCGGTTACGGCCGAGGTGATCCAGCACGGGAGAGAGAAGAAGCTCGTGATCTTCAAGCGCAAGCGCCGTAAGGGCTACCGCAGGAAGGCGGGGCATCGGCAGAGGTTCACGGAGGTCCGAGTCGATCAGATCGCGATCTGACGTAGCGACCGGCACGCACAGGACGAACCGATGGCACATAAGAAGGGCGTAGGCTCCAGCAGGAACGGCCGCGACAGCAACCCCCAATACTTGGGCATCAAGCGCTTTGGGGGCGAGCGGGTGACAGCTGGGAGCATTCTGATCAGGCAGCGCGGCACGCGCTTCCATCCTGGGTGGAACGTAGGCAAGGGCAGAGATGACACGCTCTATGCCAGGGCCGACGGAATCGTGCGGTTCGAGCGAGTTCGCGGCCGAAAGGCGGTGTCGGTACACCCCGAATAGTTCCTAACGAAAGATTTCGACGGTCTGCTTCGCCATGCGGCTGGGCAGGCCGTTTTGTATGGATATGCATCTTTTGGTCCGTTAATTCGTAAGGCAGGATGATTGCAGGATAAATAGAAAGAAGAAGGTCCCATGGACTCCATGAAGACAAATAGATGGCTGAGGGCCGCGAAGCGGACCCTTCAGCCCGAAAAATTAGCAGGCGGGCACCGGTTGCTGCGGGTCCTGGCGCTCATCTGCTCGGTCGTATTTCTGATTCTGGGCCTTACCCTGGGATCGGATGACGCGTTCACGAACGACGCTGGTGAAGCCACGCTCGAAGCTCAGGCGGAGTCGACCGCCTCGTTGGGTCTGCCGTTGCCGACCGAAGTCAACGAGCGAGTCGAGTACTGGATGGAGCGGTTCTCGACCGACGAGCGGATCGCTTTCGAGGGATTGTTGGCTCGCGAGGGGCTGTACGCGGAAATGATTCGCACCAAGCTCGCCGAGCGCGAGATGCCGCAGGAGCTCATTTACCTGGCGATGATCGAATCAGGGTTCACGACCGACGCACGCTCGCCTGTTGCAGCCACGGGGATGTGGCAGTTCATGAGCGGCACGGCCAGGGCGTACGGACTTCGCGTGGACGCCTACGTGGACGAGCGACGAGATCCGATTCGGGCGACCGATGCGGCGCTCGCCTATTTGGCCCGGCTCCATGAGCGTTATGGATCGTGGTACCTCGCCGCGGCGGCCTACAACGCCGGCCCGAGCCGCGTCTCGCGTGCGCTCAGACGGCACGCGTCCGCAAGGGAAGGGGACGAGGCTTTATACTGGGAGATCATCGACCATCTGCCGCGGGAGACCGCCAACTACGTGCCGCGCTTGCTCGCCGCTACTCGATTGGCGCAGTCCGCGGCGGCACGGGGCTTCGAGTTCGAGCTGGCCAGCCCGTACGCGTTCGACGTGGTCTGGGCTCCGGGCGGTACGGCACTCGCAACGGTGGCTGAGGGTCTGCACATCGATGTGGCCGAGGTGCGTCGACTCAATCCCCACCTGATCAGGGGCGTGACACCGCCGGGCGGCGCATTCGCGCTGCGCGTACCGGTGGGCAGTGCGAGCGCTGTGGTGGCGGTGCTCGGCCCGGCTCGAAGGGCGGACTAGAAAGCTCTAGGGCGATTCGTCTACGGGCGGGGGCGGGGGCCCCCATTCGGTCGTGCCGGTCTGAGCCGAGCGGGCTGACGCGATGATGCGCCAGACCACGTCGCGGGCGAGTTCTTCGTCGACCCCCAATTCCCGCGCTCTCTCCGCCGCCCTTCTCACCACGATTGCTTCCCTCGCGGGATCCATGACCGGCAGTCCGAGCGCCTCCTTGATGCGACCCGCTTCGAGCACGAGGTCTCGGCGCTCGCCGATCAGGCGGATCAACTCGTGGTCGAGCTCCACGATGCGCTCTCGGACCTCGGCCAGGCGCTCCCGGTCCGGTCCGTCTTGGGGTCGGTCGGGGTCTTGGGACTCAGGCATGGTGTGCCTCCCGTCCGGTCAGAGGGTCTGTACCGCTTTCGACGAAGTGGGCCACATGCTCGGCGTCCTGGGCCGGCGTCGCCAGGCTTACGCCGATCAGCACGGGAATGTGCACCATCAACCCGAGGATCCCTTCGTGGAGGTCCAATGGGCGTAACTCTCCGGAGAGGAAAAAGAACACAGCCGTACCCGCACCCGCTAACAAGCCGGCGACCACGCCTGCCGTGGTCGCCCTACGCCAATAGAGGGCGGCCAACACCGGTGGGGCGAGCTGGCAGATGATCCCGTAGGAGCCGAGCAGCAGCTGAACCAGGGAACTCTCCGCGTCCAGCGCCTGCCAATAGGCCACCAGGCCGACCACCACAATCAACACCCGCATCATGGTCCGCCGCTGTTTGTCGCTCAGGTCCATGAAGGGCCGCACACCGTCCTCGACCACCACCGACGCGGCTCCGTGGAGGAGTGCATCTCCGGTCGACATGGACGCCGACAGAGCACCGGCGCAGAAGAGGCCCACGACCAGCGCCGGCAGTCCCGTCCGCAGCACCAGGAACGGAAGGATGAAGTCCGGGTCGGGAGGTGTCTCAGGGAACAGCACGCCCGCGAACCCAATAAGGAACACTGGTATCAGGAAGAGCTGGAAGGTCGGGAAGAGGATCACCGTCCGGCGGATGATATCGTCGCTGCGAGCCGTGAAGGCCTTCATGAACAGGTGCGGCCACATCTGGAGCCCGATCGCGCTCACCAGGATCGCCGTGCTGTATCCGCCCCAGGTCCAGGGGTCGCCCGACTTCGTCAGCCCCGGCGGGGTGAGAAGCTCCGGGCGGGCCGCGGCGATCTGCTCGAACATGGGCCCGATTCCGCCATACAGCCGGTAGGGGAGGTAGATGCCCAGGGCCCAGGCTACGGCCAGCATGAAGATCCCTTGGAACGTATTGGTCCATCCCACGGCCACCACGCCGCTGCTCAATACGTAGATGATCACGATGCCATAGGCGACCCCCGCACCCACCGCAAAAGACACGTGCCCGTCGGTAACCGCCTCGATCACGATGCCAGCGCCACTCATCTGGAGCGTGATGTACGGCACGAACGCAACCACCGTGAGCGTGGCGACCAACACCGAGAGGAACCGGGAAGGGAAGCGGCCCACGAGCAGTTGGGCCTGTGTCACATACCCCATGCGTCGGCCAACCCGGGCGACTCTCGGGCCGATCCAGTACCAGGGAGCCATGCCCAGCACGCCGTAGCTCAGGATGTAGAAGGCGGCGGCGCCCCTTGAGTACGCCCATCCCGGTCCGCCCAGAAAGGCAAATGCGGAGAAGACGCTCGCGCCGGTCACGAAGTACATGACCAGCAGACCGAATTCGCGGTCGCCGGCCACGAAGCCGGCCACGCTCTTGGAGCTTCGCCGGCCGGCCGCCAGGCCGATCCCCAGCGTGACGGCCAGGTACACCACGATGACCGCGAGGATGACCTGCCATCGCTCCATCAGCGGCGGGCCTCGGCGGCGAGGGCTCTGAACACGCTCACTTCTTGCGCTCCCGTGACTCCACCCGGTCCACCAGGTAAAGCACGATTCCGGTGAACATCAACAGGCCCGCATGCCAGGCCATGACGAACGGCATGCCGAAGATGCGCGGCTCGACCCTGTTGAATGGCAGGATGCCCGGCCAGGTGACCGCGGCGACGAAGAAGAGGAGATATGCGGCGACGGCCCAGCGAGTCCAACGGAGGCTCATGCGCGTCTACCTTCCTGTGAACACGGGATCTCGCTTTTCTACGAAGGCCCGTACGCCCTCGCGCCCGTCCTCGCTCGCGAAGGCTTCGAGGAAGAGCCGCTTCTCGAGGGCCAATCCCTCGGTGAGCGGCAGCTCCATGGAGGCGCGCACGGCCTTCTTGGCCAGACGCAGCGCCACCGGGCTCCAACGGGCCATGCGGCCGGCCAACTCGCGTGCCTTCTCGAGGTGTCGGCCCTCCTCCACGAGGATCTCGACCAGCCCTATCCGGAATGCCTCTTCGGCGTCCACGTAGTCTCCCGTGAGCGCGATTCGCATGGCTTGGCCCGGTCCCACAAGGCGGGCCAGCCGTTGGGTCCCGCCCGCGCCGGGGATGAGGCCGAGTCGAATTTCTGCTTGGCTGAAGCGCGCGGTCCGGTCTGCCACACGGATGTCGCAGCCCAGCGCGAGCTCGGCGCCGCCGCCCAGGCAGTAGCCATGGATGGCGGCGATGAGGGGCTTGGGAAAGTCGGCGACGGCGTCGTACACGCGGCGCTGTCGGTAGACCTCTTCCTGCTCCTCTGGAGTGCGTGCCGCGAACTCGGTGACGTCCGCACCGGCCACGAAGGCCTTCTCCCCGGCGCCGTGGAGGATGACGACCGAGATGCTGTCGTCCGCGGTATTGGCGACGTAGACGGTCTGTCCGTCGGGAGTGATTGTCAGCCAAAGAGGGCTTCGGCCGGTCTGCATTCTGGCGATCTGTCGCGGCGGATCCTGGGTCACGTCGAAAGCGAACACCAGGCCGTGGTTGATGTCGGTGGTCCAGACTTCGCGCCCGTCGGGGGTGACGCCGATGCCGTGGCAGCGGCTGGTCGTCGCCCGCTCCTCCTCGGTCAGATCGAGGGTGACCTCGGCGACGACGGTGCGTTTCTCGAGATCGAGCACGAGGAAGCCCATGAGCTCGTCACGATTCACGAACAATCGCTTGCCGTCCGGTGAGAGAGCGATCGGGCGCGGCGCGTCTCCGGTTGGGATCTTGGCCACCACCGAGTGATCCGACAGATCGACGACATAGATGCTCTCGTTGTTGCTGATCGGGAGGCCGAGCTCTTGGAGTGCTTCGATCGGCCGATCGCCGCGATCCATGGCCGAGAGCAACATGAACCGGTCGTCTGGCGAAACGACCGCATTGTGGGGAAAGCCGTCGGTCGGACTGCGCGCGATGACTTTTTCGGAGCGAGTGTCGAAGACCTCGTAGACGCCGGCAGCGAAGAGCGGGAAGTAAATGAAGCGGCCGTCGGAAGTGACGTCGATCTCGTTCGGCCGCTCGCCGAAGACGTTGTACTTCTTCACGACGACGTCGTGCATCGGATCCACCACCACCAATCCGTTGTCGAACTCGGTGGCGATGTAGAGAACGTCTTGGGAGGCGGGCGCCGCGATGCCGTGCGGGCGGTCGCCGACTTCGATCGAGCCGATGATCTCGTTGGTGGCGACATCGATGACGGTGACGTCGTTTCCGGCGCTGCTGAGCACGTACAGTTTTTGCTGGCCGTTCTCGGCGGCGCCCGACGCGAGCGCTGTCGCCGCTTCAACGTCGTCGGCCATCTGCGGCGAGTCGGCGGCCGGGCTTCGCTGAGCCATCCAAAAGCCGGCAGCCATCAGCACGAGTAGCGCGAAC
>JADFRS010000137.1:2680-10939 GCA_022561145.1 Gemmatimonadota bacterium | reverse complement strand
CCTGGTCGAGGAGGGCTGCATCGACATCCGCCGGCAGCGGCGTGTCGGGCAGCTCGTCCCCCATCGGCCACGGTGTCGACGCCGCGTCGGGCAGGGTGCTCACGACCCTCCGCGGCGTGAAGAGCGGCTTGTCCGTCTCCGGCCGCAGAATCACGCAGCCCTGGTCTCCGAAGTGACGCGCGCTGGCCGAAACGCCGTCTCGAGAGGCCATGACGATCCGGCGCTCGTCGTCGATCGCGAAGTCGAGGCGACCGCTCTCGTATCCCTCCACCAGCTCTTCGCCCAGCAGGACGCTGTTGTACAGCGCTTCGTGCCGCTCCCGCTCGGAGACCCAAATACCGGAGCAGTAGCGCTTGGCGGGCCCGGCCAGGGAGAGGCGCGCAACGGCCGAGGAGGAGGATTGCGCGACAGTGAGCTCGGGGCCTACGGTGGAAAAGGCGACGAGCGTAATCAGGATGCGTGTGACGGAGCCCCTCACGGTGCCCTCCTCGGTGTCAGGTGGATCGAGATGATTCCCAACCGCGCCCCCCGCTTCAGGGATCGATGTAGTTGACGTAGCGCTTCACTGCCCGCGGTCCAACCTCGGCGCTATAGATCACGCCATCGACGTCCGCGACCACACCTTCACCGCCGCTGCTAGCTGAGAGTGGCCCATCGTTCGCATCGGCCGGGTCGGGAATGAACGCCGTCACCTCGCCGGTCCGGGCGCTGCCGATGCGAATCCCGCGCTTCCACTCACCGCGACCTCGAAGACGATTCGACTCGGAATCGACTCCATACAGGATGTCGTTCTGGTCGATATAGATCCCGCTCAACCGGCTGAACTGATACCACTCGTCGATGAAGTTCCCATCCTGGTCAAAGATCTGGATCCGACTGTTGCCGCGGTCGGCCACGAAGAGCCGCCCCTGCGAGTCCATGGCCAACCCGTGCGGCGCATTGAACTGACCCGGCCCCGATCCTGGCTCCCCCCACGCCATGATGAAGGTACCGTCGGGCGCGAACTTGACGATCCGGGCGTTGCTGTTCCCACCATGACCATCGGCAACGAAGATGTCTCCGTTGGGAGCCGTGATCACGTCAGACGGCATATTGAAGTGGCGCTCGTCGTTCCCGGTCTCTCCGGGCACGCCAAGTCGCAGGAGGATCTCACCGTCCGGACTGAATTTGATGACCTGATGCCCTTTGTTGACGGCCCCACCCACCCCCAGTACGAACGGAGCGTCTGTCACCCAGACGTTACCATCCCGGTCCACGTGGAAACCGTGGGGAAGCGCGAACAGGCCACCGCCGAAGCTCCTGACCAGGATGCCGTCGGGGTTGAACTTGAGGACGACCGGCAGCTCTGAGTCAGCACAGCTTCTCGGTGAATAGTTCCGATTGAGGGAGTCGGACCCACAACGTTCGGCGACCCAGATCGACTTGCCGTCCGGGTCGACGTCGATAGAACTCGTCGCCCCCCAATGTCGACCGATCGGCATCTTGGCCCAGCCATCGATCGACTGGTAGGGATTCGGTAGGTCATTCGTCGGTTCGGACCCCGCCTGCGCCGTCGCCGAGCCGCCGGTGATCGCGAGAGCGACGACAGCCACAGTCAGCCCGAACAGTGTTCGGATTGGACATGTCATCATCGTATCCCTCCTCTTTTCCAGAGCACGGGCCTGAGACGCCACCACATAGATTCGTACGGCTTTGGCAGCCTTACCGGTACCGCACGATACGGGGGCTATGTACTACGCGCCACGCGGTCTCTCGGCGGGACCGGCAGAGCAGCTAGGCCGCATTCCTCATGTCCACTCTGCTCGTGACGCCCACGACTGAGATGATGCGCGAGCATGAGGAATTCGAGGTGGAGGCGGATCGGGTCGGGGAGTAGCTCTCGGCTTGCGTCTCGGGGTGCCCAGCGTCATCGTGACGGATGGATGGCTCATTCGGTGGATTCGGCATGTGGGAGATGCTCTTCATCTTCCTACGTGTCGGCCACACGGCCGGGGAGGAGAAAAAAGATGGCTGAAAGCGTGTACAAAGTGATCGAGCTAGTGGGAACCTCTACTGAATCGTGGGAGAAGGCTGCGGCAGCAGCCGTCCAACGTGCCTCCGAGTCGCTGCGGGACCTGCGTGTGGCGGAGGTCTCGGAGCTGGACATGGTGCTCAAGGACGGTGCCGTTCAGAGCTACCGCGCGAAGGTCAAGGTCTCCTTCAAGTTCGAAGCCGACGACTGAGAACACCCCGCCACAGATCTATCTGGCAGCGCCTTCCCTCTCGCTCAAGGTCAGCGAGTGTCCGAAGGCTCGTCCTTCTCAGGCTCTACTCTCGGGGCCTCCAGCAGCTTTTCGGTGAAGTCGACCCGTTCGTTCAACCTTGCCATCTCATCCTCGACCGAGAAGAGCTGATCACGGACGGCGTCCAACTGCTGGGAGATCTTGCCCAGCTCCGAGCCATCTTCCCGTCCGCCCTCGATCTGCCTGATGCGATTCCACATCGATCCGAGAATCGCGACCATGGAGCCCGAACCCACAACTGCGATCAGGACCAGCAGCAAGAGCATTCCCATGGCCTTCTCCTAATGCGCGCCCTTGGGTGGCACGGCTACGACCGTATCGCGGTCCGACGGATCCACACCCGGCAGGGAAGAACGGTAACGTCGCAGAGCCAGACCGTCAGGTCGCTACGCAAGATCGAGGAGAGTCCGGGGGCGAAGCTTGCGTTCCCTTGGAAAAAATGCAGAATCCTGGCCAGGACGTTCTTCAACGCTGCCGAAAAGCTTCGACCAGAGGCACGATCGAGGGGCACGGGCACGATGTCATGACTGCTTCCGAGGGCGGAAAGAACCAGGAGGGGAACCCTTCCGCGTCCACACACGGAAGCTCCGAGGGGGAGCGGTCGAAGCAGAGGCTCTCGGGGGAGACGATCCGCTGGCGTGCCCAGCTCCGGGCCGTCATCGACTCGATCCCCGACCTCATCTCAGTGAAGAACCGGGATGGCGTCTATTGGCTCTGCAACAGAGCGTTCTCGAGGTACGTCGGGGTGGAGCCCCGCCTGGTGGTGGGCAGGACCGATGCGGAGCTCTTCGATGAAGAAGAGGCGCGCCGGCGGAGCGAGCTCGACCGCGAGGTGCTCGACGGCCAGGAGACGCTGCGGAGCGAGTCCTGGAAGGAGTCCGCGGATGGCGGAAGAGCGCTCTTCGACACACTCGGGGCGCCGTTCTACAGCCTTGAGGGCGAGCTGCTCGGCCTCATCGCCATCAGCAGGGACATCACCGAGCGGCATCGCTTCGAGGAGGAGCTGCGCCGGGCCCGCGACGAGCTCAGCGAGCAGTACGAGCAACTCAAGGAGCTGGAAGCGCTCAGGGATTCCCTGACGCACATGATCGTGCACGACCTACGCAACCCGGTCACCGGCATCATCGCGTGGCTCAAGATGGCCCAGGAGACGGATCCCGATGCCCCCGCTGAGGAGAGCGAGCGCTACGTCGCCCGGGCGCTTTGGAACGCCTCCATGCTTGCCCAGATGATCAACGGGGTCCTCGACGTGAGTAAGATGGAAGCGGGGGACATGGAACTCGACATCCGAGTCCACGACATCGCGGAGACCTCGCGGGCCGCGCTCGATTCTCTCGGGGGCCTGATTCCCGATCGTGACGTAGAAGTGGAGTCCGACGAAGAGGTCCGGGCAGCCTACGACGAGCCGCTCGTCACCCGTGTGATCGCCAACCTGGTCGCGAACGCGCTTTGGTTCACGCCCCATGACGGGTCGGTGAGGGTGGTTGTGCGAAAGGGAGAGGATGGATTCGCGCGCGTGGAGGTGCGGGATACCGGCGAGGGGATTCCGGCGGAGTATCACGAGAAAATCTTCGAAAAGTTCGGTCGCGTCGGGCAGGACGCCCGACAAGTACGACTCCCGACCGGACTCGGCCTCGCGTTCTGCAAGATGGTGCTGGACGCCCACGGCGGGTCCATCGGCGTCGTGAGCCAGGTGGAGGAGGGCAGCACGTTCTGGTTCGAGCTCCCCGACGGTTCTTGAGCCAAGCAGATGCTTGTCAAGCCGCACCTGCAGCACTACGGTCCGACCTCGCCTTCAGCACGTCCCGGATGATCTTCTGATGGTGGTTGTCGTGGATCACCGCGAACTGCAGCCACTGTGCCGCGTTGAGGTTGCCGAACGCGAAGTGATTTCGTGTGGCGCTCGACGCCTGTAACTGCGCGAGGGAACCCTCTAGTCCCTGCACCCTCTCTCTGATTCCGCGAAGCTTCGCCGCCAGCTCCTCGGCGCTCGTCCCCTTGGGCAGGGTGCGCTCGGGAGCTTTACCCCGACCTCTCGGAAACGCACCGACGAGCAGGACGATCCGTCCGGCCAGGCTGGGGCGACCGCCTGTGTCGAGCTCGGGATCCCCGTCGCGGGCTCGCGCGATCCAACTCACGATTCCCCCACTGGCGATCGAGAGATGCTCCAGGTGGTCCTTCACGCTCCACTTGGAGACCGCCGGCGCTGACGCCTCGCACAAGGCCGGATCGGATGCCTGCTCGATCTCGAGGTCCAAGCTCGCCAGTAGTGCGGCGTGGGCTCGGCGGAGCTTCCTTCTGGTCACGTGCCGCGTAAGCTGTAATCTATCGGCGCCCGAGTCCAAACTCGTTGCCCACGGCCACAACTTTGCCGTCGCGGAAATGAACTTCGATGAATTTCGAGCCGCTCACCGGGTTGCCGTTTTCGTCCCTCAGCGTGGCGACGAGCTTTTTCGTTTCTGCATCGAAGACGTCGGGTGTATGAGTCCATGCGTAACGGCCATCCAGGCTGAAAGTCACCCACCCATGACCGCCTTGGGATAGCTCGACCTCGCCCGTCTGGACCGGAGGCATCTGCGTGGCGTCGAAAATGAACAGCTTCCGGCTTTCTTGGTCGCTGATCCACAGTTCCGTTTCATCGGGCGTGAGAGCGACTCCGTGCGTACGATGGAGAATCGGTTCATCTCCCACCAGGACGTGATGCAGCACCCTCTCCTGCTCGAGGTCGACAACGTCGAAGCCGACATGACTGCCGAGGCTCACATAAGCGATGCGGTTAGCGGCATCCACGGTGAACGGGAATACGCCTTGTCCCCCGGATTCGCCCACGGGCTCGATTTGGTGAACTACGCTCTCATTCTCCGTATCGAGGACCGTTAGCATCATGCTTGTCCCGAGATAGAGAAACCGGCCGTCGACACTCACGAGGCTATTGTGTGCTTGACTCCCGACGCGGACGTGTTTGATGAGCTCGCCGTTGTCCGCGTTGAGGACCAGAACACCGCTCTCCTCCCCGGAAATCCACCATCCGGTAGGAACGTAGACCTTCTTGCCATCCATGGTGATCGACGATCGATCACTGCCCAACGCATAGGTCTGTTCCCAAGTGATCTGGTCCGTTTCCAGATCGAAGGCTCCTATCCGGGGATTCTGGGTGGAGAAGTAGGCGCTGTGGGTCTCGAGGTTCGCGGCGAAACCTCGAAGGCCTTCCTCAAAGACGGGGATATCGATCCGGCGCACGAACTTGTGGCCGTCATCGATATCGAAGATCAGAATGCCGGCACCGTCAGCGCGGCCCTGTGTCTGGGCCGCGTCGGGCGTGCTGAGGTACAGATAGCGCTTCGTCTCGGACTGGTCGCAAGCGAGCGCGGCGGTCGAGAGAAGAATCGTGGTGACCGAAAGTAGGATACGCATGGGGGGGGAATGTATTCCCGCCATTTCAAGGCGTCAAAACTACTGACGGAGCCGTCCCAGGCCGGGCGCGTCTCAGTTTCGTGCCGAAGAGCACGTAGTATACGATTGACCTCTCGGATGTCGGAGGCCTCTGACCGGGTGAGCCGAGCCATGCATGAAGAGCAACATCCGAAGCTATCGACTGCGGGAAAAAAAGAGCTGTTCTCGATTCTGGATCGTTTCAAGTCAGCGATCGTCTCTCCCGAAAGCCTGCGGTCTCGATACTCCCACGTCCCCTCCAGAAGGCTGACACCGCGCGAGCGGGAAGTGCACGGGCTGGGACATGAAAACGTCCCATCAGGGGCTTGGAATCACCACCGAGGAATATGACGTCCTCATGGTGCACTGTGTTGCGAGCCTCGAGGCATGTGGCGTCAGGGAGGCGGAGAAGACCGACGTCTGCGGCTTTATGAACAGCCTCAGCCCATACCCGATGGCGCACCGAAAACAACGACCCGTGGACCTGGGGCGTATCCACGTTCGAGGTCGGTGAGGCGGTGGGCCGATACGCGATTCGCTCCGGTGGCCATTCGTGGGCGGATTTCGATGCCTACGACGCCGGGTTTGGTCCGGAAGGGCTCGTCCATTGGAACGCCACGGTCGCCATGCCGCCTTCGCCGAGCTCGCGCTCGATGCGGTAGCGGCCCTCTAGGGCGGCGTTCAGGCGAGTGATGGGGTCGGACATGGGGATGCCCTCAGGTCAAGAGGCGCCACTACCGAACCTCTCCAAGGTACTGGTCGACAACCGCGCGGGTCTAATCCTGCTCGTTCCGGCGCAACGGAACGAACCGGACCGGAATGATGTCACGGATCTCGACCTCACCTCCGGGCAGCTTCTCAACCACTTTCAAGATCTGGAAGGAAGACAGGTCACCCACGGGGATGATCATCCGAGCGCCAGGCTTCAACTGTTCGACCAGTGGCTCGGGGATGTGCTCGGCCCCCGCCGTGACAAGGATCCCGTCGAACGGGCTCTGTTCAGGCCATCCGAGGTACCCGTCACCGGCACGGACAAACACGTTCGAAACTCCGAGTCTCTCGAGTCGCTCGGCCGCTGAGCGCGCCAGCTCCGGAATGATCTCAATACTGTAGACCTCCGAGACCAATTCAGCCGCAACGGCTGCCTGGTATCCGGAACCCGTTCCGATCTCCAGCAAGCGGTCGTCCGGTTCCGGCTGGAGGAGTTCGGTCATCAGGGCGACGATGTAGGGCTGTGAGATCGTCTGATCGAGCCCGATCGGAAGCGGTCTATCACTGTAGGCGCGGGCTTGATACTCGGCAGGAACGTACTCGTGGCGGGGGACCCGCTGCATCGCCTCGAGAACCCGGGGGTCAGTGACTCCGCGCGCCTCGATCTGTTCTTCTACCATCTGGTGCCGCGCTCGCTCGAAGTCCATTTGCTGGCGTGACAGGGTGGACGCATTGGCCTGAGCCGGCGGCGCCGGACCACACGACGCGTTCAGAGCAACTGCGACGGCAAGAAGCAGTTTCCTCCCCACCTTGCATTCGTGCCTCTGGTCATCCGGCCGGTAGACGGTCGCCATGCCGCTTTCGCCTAGCTCACGCTCTACGGGGTAGCGGCCCTCCAGGGCTGCGTTCAGGCGGGTGATGGCATCGCGCATCGAGAAGTCTTCGGCATGTGAGGATCAGACCACGTCAACATCCGGTGCGGGGCACGGGGGGCGCAAGCAGCACCCCGTCAGACGTCTGGGTACACACGCCCCACGATCCCCGCGAGACCATGCCGAAATGGCGCTCTATGCCTGCAGGAGCGCGGCTTGATGAGACCTCGAACGTCAGGTGACCGACTTCAGTCGCCGAGTCTCCGGTCGAGTGATTCGAGGCCACTGATGACCTCGTTGAATCCCGATTTCATCGCTCCGAGAACGGCCAGCAGGAGTACCACGATCGTTATCTGAACGAATAGGAATACCAACTCCATATAGAGCTCCCGGATTCTAAGGGGGGCCGACCGGTGATCGAGCCAGCAAGCATCGGGGCGACCGAGCCAGGGCCGGGCCCGTTGGTCTTCACGATAGTGCCTCACTGACGAATCAGCGACGCGTACCTGAGGGCCCGTGCGGGAGAGCGGCGTGATGCGTTATATGGAGCACCGATCCACAGGGGAGTCACAGGGCTCGTCTTTGTCCCGCCGCCGGTCCGCGAGGTCCCCAGCGCTGCCGGAACCGGTTGGCGGCCGCCCGGCGAATGGGAGGGCCATGCCCGAAGCACGCTACCTCGAAATCGTACCGACACAGGTGGCGCAGGCTCATTACGCCCTGCCGGAGGTGCTCATACGCGAACATGAGGCGGAGCCCAAAGATGTTCGCCGCTGCGTCGGTTCCGACAAATGCCGTCCTGGGGATCTACCTGGACGACGGTCCGGGTGGGTCACCGGGCACCCCCTTGGCCGTGGATACCATCCTCGTCAACAGTCCCACACTCCAGTGGTACACCGCTGACTTTTCTGCCCAGAATATCATCATCAATTCAGGCTCCTTCTATGTCGGTTATGAGCAGTTAG
>JADFRS010000137.1:0-2670 GCA_022561145.1 Gemmatimonadota bacterium | reverse complement strand
CTACCAGCTCGTCGGTTGTCGCAGGAGCTACGGCTGTTGGCTTTGGCGCGATGGTCTGACGATACAAAACTGCGTTGAGGACTCCCGGCGAGGGAATGAGCCGTCGCATCCACGGCATCGGTGATCCGGTCAGCACTACCGGGAACGCCAGTATCCACAAGAGTCAGACCGTCAGAGTCGGAGTCGAGGAGGAATGCGTTGACGCCCGGCAAGCGTATCCGATACAAACCGGGCTGGATCGGCTGGACGCTCATCGTGGTTGGCTGTTCTGGGCTGAAGCCCAGTCACTTGCAGATTCAGCTTCTCGTTCTCGGTGCGCCGTCTCAGGCGAGCCGCGAAGACGACCTAACCCGCCGCAGACTCACGACTTGACGCTAAGGCGGAGTTTTGGAACAGGACGGGGTCCAGATATGGGGTCTCATCGCGCTCCTCCCCGAGATCCCGCCGGGAGACGGTCGTTCTGATGGTGCTCCGCTTCCTCGTAATGCCGGCGGAGCAGATCGTCTCCGAAGTCGTTCTGGGGGTCCCGCCACACCGAATGCACGTGGTTGGCTCCACCCTGCACGTTGTCGTACTCGATCAGCACGGTAGGTCCGTGGATGCGGTAGTAGTGACCCTCGCCGCGCTCCGTGCTCCCCGCCCACGCGAAGTGGAGGTTCTCGAGTCCGGCATCGTGGATCCGCCGCATCTCCGCGTCGGCGACGTCGGCGTTGGCGTTGTTCAGGTATTCCTCGATGACATGCATCAGCGCATGACTCTGCGCATCGTTCATCTCCGAGGCGGGCAGCCCTTCGAAGCGATCCAGTTCCACCGTCCGCGCGTTCCCCGTGACGATGTCCCGGGGAGCTTCCGCCTCGATGATCACGGTCCGGAGTTGGGCGTCGGTGAGGAGGGCCAGGAGCTCGCGGGCCAGATCCTCCTCGGCTCCCAGGAGGCGTCGCCCGGCGTTCGGACCCTCCCCGACCACGTGCGGATTCGAACCCAGGAATGCCGGAGTCACAGACGGAGTAGCCCCTCCGGCCGAGGTGAAGTTCATCGAGATGTGGTGTCCCTCGAAGCGCCACGCCCAGGCGCCATCCTCGGAGGGGGCGCCGAAGATGTTGAAGTAGTAGTCCTCGGGATCACGTCGATCCGGCCGGCCCTCGATCTGGCCGAGGATCCCCTCGAGCTGCATGACCCCGGTCGCCTTCAAGTAGCCCTGCGAACTGAGAACGCTCTGCAGGAGCCCGTGGGCGGCGGTGCGCTGCTCCGGGTTCATGTCCTTGAGCCGGACACCGTAGCGCTCGCGAGGTACGAAATGCCAATCGAAGCGTTGCTCGGCGTCCAGCTCCCACGTGCCCCGATCGCGCTCGGCACTACCGAGGGTTCCGACGTACGCTTCGGCCGCCGTGGCCATGCGGCCGCCTGTGTCGGCGGGTGGGGGCTCAGGGGCTCGGACCATTGACGCGGCCACAAGGATGGCGGTCAGGAAGGCCGCCCCGAGGATGGTCAGGATGCCGCGCATGAGTGTCCTCCCGCTTCCGACGTGGAACGGCGACGGTACCAAGGCGGCAAACATGCGGCCAGCAAGCCGGCCGCGACAGAGGGCCGAGCACCCTCCGCACGGTGTTCATTGGAGTCATGACACTCCTCCACCTCACTCCTGACGAACTCGCCCCAGCCGCAGAAGGCTGCCCTGATTCATCGGGGTGACCTCCACGGCATGATTCGCTCGGCACAGACGAGAGCAACGATTGCCTCGCTCGCCACGCGTTCCTCGCCCAGGGCCTTTCGGCTGGAGTCGGCCCCTCTGGACCTACCTGATTCCCGCGGTGCCGCTCACGTGCCTGTGGGATGGCTGCTGCCCAAAAAAAGGGCACCTTGCCACGCTTCGGATATACGTGAAGAATCAGGCTCGAGGGGATGAGGGGCGTGGCTTCCGCTGTCTCACAGGAGAGGACCAATGAAGGACTGCTCGATCCAACTGACGCATCACCCCGGCGATCTCGCCCGGGTGGCGGAGGCGCTCGCGCGATTCGGTGCCAACATCAGGGCACTCGCAGTGGTCAGTGTCGGCGGCCACGCGATCGCGCGCATCATCCCCGACGATATCGAAATAGCACGCCACGCATTCCAGGCAGCGAACATCCGTTTCGAGGAGAGCGAAGTGCACACCGTGCTACTCGAGAACAGCCCGGGCGAGCTCGCTGCCGTCACGAACCGACTCGGCGATGCGGGGATCAACCTCGAGGCGCTCTACGTCACCGGGATCACGGACGACCTCATCGAGATCGCCATCGTCTGCGACAACCCCAAGAAGGCCAAGAAGGTGCTGGAGGAGTTCTGAGCCGGGCCGGCCGGCTAACTACTCGCTCCGCGCAGAGCGCTACTGGCTCGGGTCCTACCCGTGCTCCGCGAAAACTCGTAACCGCGCGTAGACCACGACGGTTGGGCCCGATGGGCCAATGGAATGCCCTCATGACGTGCCGGGCCCCGCCTTTTATGACGTCCCCTTCATTATTCCTCCGGCGGGGCCCCGGTACGTGTTGGCGTAGCGTAGCGGAGCCAACCCCAGCATGAGGGCATCATTGGCGGTTAGCTCAGCCGTCGACCCAATGGAGATAGCGGCCGGTGCCGATCCCTCAGTTCTTTGATTATTTGCAGAGCCGACTGCGACTTTCACCTGATCCC
>JADFRS010000136.1 GCA_022561145.1 Gemmatimonadota bacterium | reverse complement strand
CATCTGGGACCGGCTACCCACTCCGAACGGCGCCGCTCGGCCCGAAGCCCTCATGGTGGCGCCATGGCCGACGCCGGACGCTGCACGGCGTGACGAGGCCGCAGAGGCGGCCATGGCGGACCTCCAGGAGTTGATCGTCCAAGTACGGAGTTTGCGGAAGGAGTACAACGTCCCCGAGGGCCAACGAGTCGGCGTGGTACTCGGGAGCGTGCCGGAGGCCTTCGCTGCGACGATCGCGGACCAGAGGGAGGCGGTCGAGCGCCTGGCACGTGTCGAGGATGTTCACCTCGAGACCGATGAAACCGCCGGAGCGGGCGCCCACGCCGTCCTCAAGAACGGGACCGAAGTGTTCGTTCCCCTCGAGGGCGTGATCGATGTCGTCAAGGAACGGGAGCGCTTGCGGACGGAGATCGAGAGGCTGGGCGACCAAGTGAAGGGGGCGCGCAGCAAGCTGGAGAACGAGAGCTTCGTGTCACGCGCACCCGAAGACGTTGTAGCACGGGAGCGCGCCAAGGCCGACAGCTTCGCGGAGCAGATGGAGAAGCTCCAAGTGAAGCTTCGGGGACTCGCAGAAGTTTGAGGGCTCTCGGCACGTTTCCGGCGGCCCTCACGTTGGCCGGCTTGGCTGCATGCGCCAATCCTGGGAACCCTCCCGGTGGACCACAGGATCGGCTTCCCCCTCAGGTGGTGGAAACGGTGCCGGCCCCGTTTGCCATTGTGGAGCCGTTTTCGGGCCCGCTCCGCATCAAGTTCAACGAGCGCATCAGTGAGAGGGTGGCGGGCGGCGGCCTCGACCGAGCCGTGCAGGTGTCTCCCCGCACGGGTGAGATCAGGGTGAAGCATCGCAGAGATGGGCTCGAGGTCTCCGTGGCCGGCGGCTTCGAAGCAGGTTTGGTCTATCGCGTGACCGTTTTTCCCGTGGTGAACGACATGTTCGGCAACTCGATGAGAGAAGCGTTCGAGTTCGTCTTCTCCACGGGACCACGTCCCGTTCCCAATGTGCTTGCGGGTGTGGTCGTCGATCGTATCACCGGCCGGTCCACGGAGGGCATAAGCGTCGTCGCCATGCTGGCTGGAGAGGAGGACGGAGTGCAACACGTTGCCCAGACCGATACGGCGGGCATCTATGCTCTGCGCTACCTGCCGGAGGGCACGTATCGGGTCCAGGCGTTTCAGGATGTGAACCGCAACAATGAGGCGGACCGGCAGGAACCCAGAGCCGCGACGGTGAGGACCGTGACCAACATCGACACGATCTTTGCTGGCCTTTCGATTCTAGCGCCCGATACCACCGCGGCGATCGTGGCGTCGACGGAGGCGGTCGATTCAGCCACCCTGCGAATTGTGTTCGACGACTATCTCGATCCCGGCTCGTCGCTCGCCGGAGTGAACGTCAGCCTCGCCCGGGAAGATGATGAGGCGCCCCGCGCCGACTCGGTGCTGCATTGGCACGAGTATCAGGAGAGGATGGATTCACTGCGCGCCCGGGCCGCGACTGAGGGCGACACCCCTGCCGCCGCACGGGAGGCGCCGGCCCCTGCCCGCCCTCGCTCAGGCTTGAGACGGGGCGCCCGAGGGGGGGGGAGTGGGGGCATTGGCCAGACGAGCGCCGGTATGACTTCGATGGGGGAACCGCTTCCGGGCCGTGAAGTCTATGTGCTTCTCACCGACACGCTGAGCGCCGACGTGCCCTACATCGTGACCGTATCGGGTGTGACGAACATCGCGGGCATGCCGGGTGGTGGTGGGGAGGACACCTTGTCGTACACACGCCCGCCCCCACCCGACACCACTGGGGCGGTAGGGGATTCAATCGGCGCGCAGCCAGACACGACCGAGGCGCAGCCGGACACGACCATGGTTCAGCCAGACACGCTGCGGTTGCGCCGGGACACCCTGCTGGTCCACGAGTCGGAGCCGCGTGAGCGGCGCCTCCTCCTCATACCACGCCGTCGATGACCGACCCCCGTCAGAGGATTCCGGCCGTGGAGCGTCTCCTGGACACGCCCGCCTTCAAGGCGCTGTGCGACCGCTTTCCCCGCCAGCGTGTGGTGTTGAGCATTCGAGAGGCCGTGGCCGATGTGAGGGCGCTCATCGAGACGGGGTCCGTGCCCGACGACCTCGAGGACCCCGCACGGTACGCCAAGGCCGTCGCTCGCATGATGGACCTCGAGGGAGTGCCTTCGCTGCGGCCGGTGATCAACGCCACGGGCGTGGTGCTCCACACCAACCTGGGCCGCGCTCCGCTGGCCGAGGCCGCGCGTGAGGCGATGGTCGCGGTGGCGGCGGGATACTCCAACCTCGAATTCAATCTGGAGGAGGGCACCCGCGGCTCGCGCTACGACCACTGTGTGGCGCTTCTCACCGAGCTGATCGGGGCCGAGGATGCGCTGGTCGTGAACAACAATGCGGCGGCGCTCGTGCTCGCCGTGAATACGCTTTCGCGGAACAGAGACGTGCTCGTGTCTCGAGGGGAATTGGTCGAGATCGGCGGCGGTTTCCGCATACCGGAGATTCTGGTGCAGGCCGGTGCGACCCTCCGTGAGGTGGGAAGCACCAACCGCACGCGGCTGAAGGATTACCATGAGGCGGCCGCAGTCGCCACGCCCGGCATGATCCTCAAGGTGCACCAGTCGAACTTCCGCATGACCGGTTTCACCGAGGAGGCCACTCTGGAAGAGCTCGCCGCGCTCTCGCGGGACCTCCAGGTGCCGTTGGTACACGACCTGGGCTCCGGACTCATGGTCGAGGCCTCCGGGCTCGGGCTTCCGGCCGAACCCAGGCCACAAGACTCGCTGCGGGCGGGAGCGAACATCGTGGCGGTCTCGGGCGACAAACTGCTCGGTGGACCCCAGGCCGGGATTCTGCTCGGTGATGCGTCTCTGGTTCGTGACATGCGCGGTAATCCGTTGTGCAGGGCTCTCCGGGTGGACAAGGGCACCCTGGCAGCGCTGGAAGCCACGCTCAGGCTCTACCGCGACCCCGAAAACGCCGTAACACGGATCCCCACGCTTCGCATGCTGGCCACCTCTGCCGATGACCTGCGTGTGCGTTCGGAAGAACTGGCGCAGGCGCTCGAACCGTTGGAACTCGCCGTCGAAGTGGGCGAGAACAATTCGGTCGTCGGCGGTGGTACGTTCCCGGACGTCGAGTTGCCGGGGTGGGCGTTGCGGATCGTTCCGCGAGACATTGCGCCGAACGAGCTCGCACGTCGCCTCAGAACAGGAGAGCCCCCGGTCGTGGGGCGCGTCGAGGACGAAGCGCTCGTACTGGACCTGAGAACGGTGCATCCCGGCGATGAGGCCGCACTTGCTGACGCACTCCGGACGGCGTTGGACCGTGGCTGAGGCCGGTGCGAGGCCCGCCGTTTTCATCGACCGGGACGGCACGCTGATTCAGGAAAGGCGATACCTCGCCGACCCTACGGGTGTGGAGATGATCGCGGGCGTGATGGATGCTGTGCGAGCACTCAAGAACGGCGGCTTCGCCGTGGTCGTGGTTACGAACCAATCCGGTATCGCGCGCGGGCTGTACACGCTCGAGGATTACGAGGCCGTGGCCGCCCGAGTGGACGAGGTTCTGCGCGAGAACGGAGCTTCCGTGGATGGCGTGTACTTCTGTCCGCATCACCCGGAGGTGACCGGAGACTGCGATTGCCGCAAGCCCGGGACGGGAATGTACCAGGCCGCGGCTGAAGAGTTGGATCTGGATCTCGCCCGCTCGTATTACGTGGGAGACAAGGTGACGGATGTGTTGCCGGGTATTGCCCTCGGAGGCGTTCCGATACTGGTGCGCACCGGGTACGGAGCGGAGCACGAGGCGACGGTGCCAAGGGAGACCCACGTCGTTCAGGATCTTTCGGAGGCAGTCCGACTGATTCTGAGTGCCGTGGGTAAAGTGGGTTGACCCTATTTTGGGGCTGGGATAGCTTTAAACGTACGAGAGAGCAGACCCGGTTCTGGAGTGAACCCGCCCCCTTCCGGGGGGTACCAAATGGGAGTCCGACAGAATGCAGGAGCACGATACGATGACACTGACGCTGACCTCCGCCGCGGTGGGGAAGGTTCAGGACTTCATAGAAGAGCATGCAGGGGACGAGAGCGCCGGCTTACGTGTTGCGGTACTCCCCGGCGGATGCTCTGGTTTTCAGTACGGCTTGAACGTCGAGGACAAGCCGGAAGATGACGACGATATCTGGGATCAGCAGGGCGTCCGCATCTTCGTCGATCCGTTTAGCGCCCAGTACCTCGATGGCGTGGAGATCGACTACGTGACGTCCATGATGGGGGCGGGCTTCACATTCCGGAATCCGAACTCCTCGGGCGGCTGTGGGTGTGGGAGTTCCTTCGCTGTCTGAGATTGCTGCAAGAGAGAGCATGACACGGGGCCCGTCGGCGTATGCTGCGGGCCTCCGGCATACGAGGTGTGCTTCATGACCCTATTTGCGGTGGAACCCCTCCAATCGACGCTCGAGTACGCGGCGCTTCCCCCGGAGGAGCTTCGCGAGCGAATCCTGTTGCGTAAGGAAGCGCTCAACGCAGTCATCCTCGGCCACAACTACCAGCGCATCGAGATTCAGGACGTCAGCGACTATCTCGGAGATTCGCTGGGGCTGTCGCAGGAAGCTGCCGGTACCTCGGCCGATGTCATCGTGTTCTGTGGCGTGCACTTCATGGCCGAGACGGCCAAGGTGCTCTCGCCGAACAAGACGATTCTCATGCCCGACCTCAAGGCGGGCTGCCCGATGGCGGATT
The DNA here is from genome assembly GCA_022561145.1 of Gemmatimonadota bacterium. Classification (GTDB taxonomy): domain Bacteria; phylum Gemmatimonadota; class Gemmatimonadetes; order Longimicrobiales; family Gaopeijiaceae; genus JACZXQ01. The sequence goes on along the minus strand of JADFRS010000136.1, from coordinate 6,186 downwards.
TCGTCACGGGAGACGCGTTACGTCGCCTCAAGTCGGTCCACCCCGACGCCGCCGTAGTCACGTACGTGAACTCGACGGCCGAGGTCAAGGCGGAATCCGACATTTGCTGTACGTCGTCCAACGCGGTGCGGGTTGTCGAGTCCATTCCGGCGAATCAACCGATCATCTTCGTGCCCGACCGGAATCTGGCCAGGTACGTCGAGGAGAAGACCGGTCGGGACAACATCATCGCCTGGGACGGCTACTGCTACGTGCACGATGATATGGTTCTGGAAGAGTTGGACCGCGCGCGCGCCGAAAATCCGGGTGCCAAGTTCGTGGTGCATCCCGAGGCGCGGAAGGATCTCTTGGACCAGGCGGACTTCGTGACTTCGACATCGGGCATGGTGGATTTGGCAGAGGAACACGACGCTCTGATCATCGGCACGGAACGCGGCCTGGTGGACCGCCTGAAGCAGCGGTATCCCCTGAAGACGCTCATCCCGCTCTCGGGGGCGGCAATCTGTGGCAACATGAAAATGAACACGCTCGCCAAGCTCGCCTGGTCGCTGGACCACGGGCAGCATGAGATCATGCTGGACGAGGAGATTCGGCTGGGTGCGGAGCGTGCGTTGCTGCGAATGCTCGAGCTGTCGGATGGTTGGCGTGGGCCGACGGAGGAAGAGGCCGAGCTGGAGCTCGCGGGCTTGCGCCCCACAGGCTGCGGCTGCTCCTGAGGGCGTCCAGAGTGGCGCGATACGTCGTTGCGGTGCGGGGATGGCTCGTTGCGACGTAGCGTTGCTACGTCTCAGTCGCCATCCCTTCCGCGCCTAGTCTCGCACTCAATCTGAACACCCTCAGGTGGTGAGTTCCATGCGCATCGAGACGTTTACGGGCGGGCCGTTTGTTGAGAACGGGTATGTGGCTGTTTGCTCGGCTAGCGGTGCTTCGGTGGTGATTGATCCTGGGGGCGGTGCAGCGGACATGGTTTCGTTTCTCGAGTCTGAGCGATTGGGGCTCGATGCGATTCTGCTCACGCATGCGCACCTGGATCACGTCGATGGACTCCGCACTGTGCTCGAGCACGCTTCGGCGCCCATCTACCTGCACCCGGATGATCGCGAACTTTACGATGCCGCGCCGGCCCAAGGTGAGGCGTTCGGGGTCTTCGTGCCCGAGCTTCCGCCGCCGGATCGCGAGTGGGCCCACGGCGACACCTTCACGTTCGGGGAGTGCTCGTTCGCGGTGAGCCATACGCCCGGGCACGCTCCCGGCCACGTGATTCTCTACGCCGCCGACCAGGGCATCGCCTTCGTGGGCGACGTCGTGTTCGCCGGCTCTATCGGTCGGACGGACCTTCCGGGTGGGAATTACGAGCACCTCTTCAAGTCGATCCGCGAGCACGTGCTCACGTTGCCCGACGAGACTCGGCTGTTCACGGGCCATGGACCACCCACGACCGTGGGCCACGAGCGGGTCAGCAACCCCTTCCTCATCCCGCACTATGGCGGAGAGCTGGCGTGACCCTGCCGGTCCCCGTCGCCGTTTTCGCCTCGGGCGGAGGGACCAACCTGCAAGCGCTTCTGGACCACGAGGCCGATGGAACGGCGTACAGGGTGGCCCTGGTCGTGAGTGACCGGCCCGATGCGGGGGCGTTGCAGCGGGCGAGGAATGCAGGCCGCGGTGCGGTGGTGATTCCCGTGAAGGACACGCCGCCCGAGGAGGTCGAATCCCATACCCTGGATGCGCTTCAAAGCCACGGCATCGAGATGATCTTGCTGGCCGGTTATCTTCGCCTCGTCCCGCTGGGCGTGGTGCGCGCCTACCCCGGCCGGATTCTCAACGTGCATCCAGCCCTGTTACCGGCGTTCGGGGGAGCGGGGATGTGGGGGATGCACGTTCATAGGGCCGTGCTCGAGGCGGGCGTCGACACCTCGGGGTTGACCGTACATTTCGTCGCGGAGGACTACGACTCGGGATCTATCCTGGCGCAGTGGCCCGTACCTGTGCTCCCAGACGACGACGCCGAGGTGCTGGCGCGTCGAATTCTCCGCGTGGAGCATGCGCTCTATCCCGAAGCCGCAGACTATCTGGCGAGGGCGATCTCAGAGGGGAGGGAGGCTCGACCTCTCGGTCTTCTCGGCGAGGGGGCTCCGAAGGTGCCGGAAATGGATGATGCGGAGCTTGGGCGTGTGACTCGAGCTGCCGTGCATGGACACTCAACATGAGACGTGACGACATCATGACCCGACGGGCGCTTCTGAGCGTGTACGACAAGACCGGCATCCTCGAGTTCGGGCGCGCTCTGGTCGAAGGCGGCTGGGAGATTCTCTCGACCGGCGGGACCGCCCGGGCGTTGAGGGAGGCGGGGGTAGAGGTCACCGATGTGTCCGAGGCGACGGGTCATCCCGAAATGATGGAGGGTCGCGTAAAGACGCTCCATCCCGCGATTCACGCCGGGCTGCTGGCTCGACGGGATAAGGAAGAGGATTTGGAGGCGCTCGAGGCGCAGGGATATGCACCGATCGATCTGGTGGCCGTGAACCTCTACCCGTTCCGTGAGACTGTGGCGCGACCCGACGTGACGCTGGACGAGGCGATGGCGCAGCTCGACATCGGCGGGCCCACGATGCTACGCTCCGCCGCCAAGAACCATGGGGACGTGTGGGTGGTGGTGGACCCGGCGGATTATGGTGCCGTCCTCGACGGGCTGGACGGCGACGTGGGTCCGCAGTTGAGGCGATCCATGGCCGCCAAAGTGTTCGCCCATGTGAGCGAATACGACGCCGCGGTGGCGGCGTACCTCGAGGGCCAGGGGGAAAGCACGGGCACCGGGGAATCGATGCCCGAATCGCGGACCGTCCAGCTCGAGCGTGTCGAAGTGCTTCGTTACGGCGAGAACCCGGGGCAGGAGGCCGCGTTCTATCGACCGGTGGGAAGTCGCGAAGGGTTGGCCGGGCTCGAGCAACTCCACGGAAAGGCCCTTTCCTACAACAATCTGCTCGATCTGGACGGGGCGCTGTTGTCGCTCGCACCGTTCGCGTTCACCGAACGGCCTGCCGTATGCATCGTCAAGCACACCACACCGTGCGGGTTGGCCGTGGCGGACACCCAGCTCGAGGCGTACCGGCGTGCACTGAGAACGGACCCGGTGAGTGCCTTCGGCTCGGTGATCGCCTTGAACCGGCCCGCGGACGAAGACACTGCGGCCGCCATCTCCGAGTTGTTCGTGGAGTGCGTGGTCGCCCCGAGCTTTTCGCCCGGTGCGCTGGAGACGCTCACGCAGAAGAAGAACATCCGCCTGCTCACGTATGCGAACGGCGACGCCCCAGAAGGGAAGGGGAGCCCGACCGAGCGCTTTCTTTCGGAGCACGGCAAGCTTCCGGAGCCTGTCGCGATGCGGAGTGTGTATGGCGGCATGCTCGCGCAGACGCCGCCGGTGCCTCCGTTCTATGGCTGTGTGGGCGACGACTGGACTGTGGCAACGGAACGAGCGCCCGACGAAGCCGAGTGGAATGATCTCAAGTTCGCCTGGGCGGCTGTATTCGCCGTGAAGTCCAACGCGATCCTGTTGGCGCGCGATGGAAGCACCCTGGGGATCGGTGCCGGCCAGATGAGCCGGGTGGACTCTTCGCGTATCGCCGTACAAAAGGCCGCGGACGCCGGAATGGACCTAACGGGCTGCGTTTTGGCGTCCGATGCGTTTTTCCCCTTCCGTGACGGCGTGGATGCCGCCGCAGCGGCGGGCGTGAAGGCTATCGTACAACCCGGAGGATCGATCCGGGACGAGGAGGTGATCGCCGCAGCCGATGGACATGGCATTGCGATGGTGTTCACCGGCCAGAGGTTGTTTAGGCACTAGGGCGTGCCAGGTCCCGAGAGGGGGCCTCGGCTGATATTCGGCTAGGCGTTGCTGGCGCCCATCTCAAGCGAGATCTTTCGGGCGCTTGGAGGGGTGGCAGAGCGGTTCAATGCACCAGTCTTGAAAACTGGCGTCCGAAAGGACTCGTGGGTTCGAATCCCACCCCCTCCGTTATCGAAGACCTTCGAGTCGAACCCACGCGATTTTCAAAGAAAATCGCCAAGGGGGTTCGAGCCGAGGAGCAAGAATGCTGCTCGAAGACCCTCGCGGTGACCGACGAGACGATCGAGCGGAGCTCGATCAATCCCGCCCCCTCCGGCTGACAGTCTGGCGCCCCCACCCATCCCACCATCCCCACGCCCCGCGGCGAGGCCGAAGATTCTTGCATGAAGAAGCGTAGATGGGAGGTCGGCCCCGGGTTGGAAATTGGCGGGGTGAGATCGCACATCCCAAGGACGCCTCAAATCGTCGCCCGTATTCTGGAGCAGGTGCGCACCCGTATTCGCGCTCGAAGCATGAGTCCACGCACCGAGAAGACGTATCTCGGTTGGATCAAGCGCTACATCGGCTTCCATGGCCGGCGGGACCCCACAGGGATGGGCCGAGTGGAAATCGAAGCGTTCCTGGGCCATCTCGGTGGGGACTTGGGACTTGGACCCGCGTCGCTAAACCAGGCCGCGGCCGCTGTGTTGTTCCTGTACAGAGAGCTGTACCGGGAGGATTACGGAGGGAGGGACGGGGTGGCACGGGCCAGGCCGGTGCAATCGCTGCCCCGGTATGCCACACCGGAGGAGGTGGATGCCGTGATGCGCCACCTCCCCAAGGTGCCTCGGATGGCCGCCATGTTCATGTACGGTTCCGGAACCAGGATGGCGGAGACAATGGCCATAAGGGTGAAAGATCTGAACCTCGTAAACCGGGAACTCACTGTGCGGGCTGGAAAGGGAGCCAAGGACAGAGTGGTGCCCATCGCCAAAGGTGCCGTCGACGAAGTCCGACGTCAGATCGGGGCGGTGGCCCGACTACATACGCGGGACCTGGAGGCAGGAACCGGTTGGGCCCAACTCCCGGGAGCCCTCGCGCGAAAGGACCCGGGGGCAGGCTGGGAGGTAGCGTGGCAGTACCTCTTCCCCAGCCAGAAGCTGACCGAAGATCCAAAGACCGGCCGGACCGGCAGACTCGCCGTCCACCCCTCAACGATTCAACGCGCGCTCAAGACGGCAGTGAGAGAAGCCGGCATCGCCAAACCACTGTCGCCCCACGTGCTGCGAGCGTGCTTCGCCACCGAGATGATCCGGTCGGGCTGTGAGATCTCGACTCTACAACGCCTCATGGGCCATAGGGACCTCAAGACCACGGCGCGATACCTCCACGTGGTGCAGCGGCCAGGACTGAACATCGAGAGCCCGCTGGATCGGCTACCGAGTCAGCGGGGCTGAAGCGTAAGTTTGACGGACGCAGTCCAATCAGGTTGAACGGCGCCGCCCAAGAAATTATTGCAGCGCGCGGTGTGCCACCCACGAGACCCCAGGTGGGAAGGCTGCTGGGATATTTGTTGCGCCCAGCGGGCGTGCCGCCCATGGTGGGGCGGATAGAGCAGCACAAGTTAGAGTTAGACAGCGACGCTAAAGGAGCTGTGGAGGCATGCAGTGGACGTCGATAAGCTGAACAGGTGGCTCCTGTTGGCGGGCCACGTAGGCGTCATCGCAGGTTTGGTCCTAGTGGCCGTACAAATGCGCCAAAATCACGCACTGACCCGTGCGGTTCTATACAGCGACGCGACAACGGCCCGCATGGAACTCCATTACCGCATGATGGACCCGGCGGTTGCCACGGTGGTGATCAAGTCACTCACCGATCCGGCCGCGTTGTCCTTCGAAGAGTTGCGGATCATGGACAGCTATCTGCTCGCCGTGGTGAACGAGCATCGGCGTCGCCTGGTCCTCGAGAGAATGGGCCTCGATTCAGATTTTGGCGCGCCCGAGAACATGCTCCTCTTCTACTTCGGCAATCGCTTCGCCAAGACGTGGTGGGCCCGCTTCAAGGGGGACGGTGAGGAAGCAGACGCCACGCTTGGGGCTTTGGACACGGAGATCGCTGCCTTCGACGAGGACTGGACCATTCAGTTCTTCCGAGGTCTGCTGGATGATCTTGAATCCGCGCAGAACTAGCTGACTGCTTTCCGGCCGAGGCACGTCGCTGTCTAACAAGCAATTGCTACTGACGCGGTAGCCGTCAGGCTCGCGCGCTACGCTTGCGGTCACCACATTGGACGCGCAGCATCTATAAGGTGAAGGAAGTCAACAGGGCGAAGCCCTCCCTTACCCGTCCGCGGTAGCGGAGGG
>JADFRS010000135.1 GCA_022561145.1 Gemmatimonadota bacterium | reverse complement strand
GCTCAACTGGCGGCCGGTGTTCGACGACCAGGACTCTCACGCGATCGGCGCACTGGCGGTCTCGCTCTCCGACCACAACGTGGTGTGGGCCGGCACCGGGGAACCGCACATCCGCTCGAACGTCACGGTGGGCGACGGCGTCTACAAGTCGACCGACGCCGGGGAATCCTGGCAGCACATGGGGCTCGACGCGACCGGGCGAATCAGCCGTGTGGTGATCCACCCGACCAACCCGGACATCGTCTACATTGCGTCGCTCGGACACGCGCACGGCCCGCAGACGGAGCGTGGAATCTTCCGGACCATGGACGGTGGCGAGACGTGGGAGCACGTGCTGTTCGTGGACGAAGACACCGGCGCTTCCAGCGTGATCATGGACCCCAACAACCCCCGGATCCTGTTCGCCGGAATGTGGCAGGTCACCGTGAACGCTTGGGGCCGCGAGAGCGGAGGCCCCGGGTCGGGCATCTTCAAGTCGCGGGACGGCGGCGACACCTGGACCAAGCTCGAGGGCAACGGCCTCCCCACCCTGCCCGTCGGCAAGATCGACGTGTGCATGTCGGCAGCCAACTCGAGGAGGATCTACGCGCTCATCGAAACGGGCGACGGCGTGCCGCGGCACGACCAGGAGACCGAATCGGGCGAGCTCTGGCGCTCGAACGACGGCGGGGACACCTGGCTACTCGTGAACCACAGCCGCGATCTGGGCGGCCGCACGGGCTACTACAACAACTGTCGCGTCACGCCGGACGATGCCGATGAGGTGTTCTTCCTGACCTCGCAGATCGCGCGGTCGCTCGACGGCGGGCTGACCTACGTCAACCAGAGGGGCAGACAGCGGCCCGGCGGGGACTACCACGATATGTGGATCGACCCCGGCAACGGCGATCGCATGATCATCGGGAACGACGGTGGAACGGCGATCTCCATGAACCGGGGCCAGTCATGGCACCGAGTCCAGCTCCCCATAGCGCAGATGTACCACGTTACGGTCGACAACGCGGTCCCCTACCACGTGCTCGGCAACCGCCAAGATGGGCCGTCTTTCCGCGGCCCCAGCAACAGCCTGGCCGGAAGTAGCATCCCCCGAGGCGACTGGCACTCGGTCGGCGGAGGCGAGAGCGGATACGCCACGCCCGACCCCACCGACCCGAACATAATCTGGTCGAGCGCCTCGGGATCGGGCGCTCGCGGCGGAATCGTGGTCCGTTACGACGAGCGCAACCGACAGTTCCGGAACGTCGAAGTGTGGCCCGAGAGCACGGGCGGCTGGCCCGCGGAAGATCTGCGGTACCGCTTCCAATGGACGTTTCCCCTCCTGATCTCGCCGCACGACAACAACACGATCTACGTGACCAGCCAGCACGTGCACCGCACGAGGAACGGCGGACAGAGCTGGGAGGAAATCAGCCCGGACCTTACCACCAACGACAAGAGCCGCCAGGGCATCAGCGGCGGGCTCACGCCCGACAACATCGGCGTGGAGTACTGCTGCGTGATCTACGCGTTCGACGAGTCGCCCGCCCAACAGGGTGTTTTCTACGCGGGATCGAACGACGGCAGGGTCCACGTGAGCCGTGATGACGGAGCGACCTGGGTGGACGTCACGGGCAACCTGCCCGACTGGCCGGTGGACGGCGTGGTACGGGGGATCGACGCCTCCAAGTGGGATCCGGGCAAGGCCTACCTGGCGGTCGAGGCGCATCAGGTAGGTGATTTCGCCACCTACGCGTACCGGACCGAGGACTACGGCCAGACCTGGACGAAGATCACGAACGGGGTTCCAGAGCATCCCCTGAGCTTCACGCGCAGTATCCAGGAGGACTCGGAGCGCCCCGGGCTCCTATTCCTGGGCACCGAAAACCGCGTCTACGTGTCGTTCGACGACGGTGACAACTGGCAGGCTCTCATCAACAATCTGCCCCCCGCGCCGATCTACGGACTCGTCATCCAGGAGCACTTCGGCGATCTCGTCGTGGGGACGTACGGGCGCGGGTTCTGGATCCTGGACGACCTGTCACCGCTCCGGCAGCTCACAGACGCAGTGACGGCCGAGCCGGCCCACCTGTTCGAGCCCAGAGACGCGTACCGGTTCAACTCGCGCACGAGTCCACAGTCGATGCCGGCGGACCAGACCACCGGCACGAACCCGCCGACCGGCGCCAACATCGCCTACTGGCTGAGCGAAGAAACGGCGGGCAGCGACGTCACCGTGCGCGTCTCCGACGATACCGGTGAGGTCATTCGAACCTTGAGCGGACCGAGCAGTGCCGGGATCAACCGTGTCCTCTGGAACTTCCAGGGGGAAGCCAGCACGCAGATACGCCTCCGTACGACGCCGCTCTACGCCGATTGGGTGGATCTGGGACCGGATCGGGTTCGCACGAGGGACGGGCTCAGGATCCGGCACGCCCCCGGCACCTATACGGTCACGCTCGACGTCGCCGGCCAGGAGTACAGCCAACGGCTCACCGTACTCAAGGACCCGAACTCGGAAGGCAGCGTGCGCGACGTCCGGGCGCAGCTCCGCCTACTCCAGGAGATCCGGAGAGACTACGAAGCGGCGGCTCGCGCCATCAACCAGATCGAGGCCGTGCGCAGACAGCTCTACGACCTGGTGGACATCCTCGGGGAACAGGACAACGTGGAAGACCTCATCGAGCGCGCGGGTGAGCTCGACGCCTCCTTCATCGAGGTCGAGGAGACGCTCATTCAGCTCAGGAACACGGGCACGGGCCAGGACGGCGTACGTGATCCGGCCAGGGTGACCGGCAAGCTTCGGCACCTGGCCAACGGCGTCGGAACGGCCGACTTTCCGCCGACGGACCAGCAGGGTGAGGTGCATGCGTTGCTGCGCCGGCAACTCGAGCAGGCACGGGCCGATCTGGAGGCTCTCGTCCGGTCGGAGTTGGAGGACTACAACCGCCGTCTCAGGGATCGCGGCCTCAACCCGCTGATCAGCCAGTGACCCATCAACCACGATCCAAGGGAGCATCCTATATGAAGCGCATCGGACTCATCCTCATCACGGGCTTGCTGGCCCCCGCGGCGGCGGCCGGGCAGAACACCACAATCGAAGCCCTGGTCAAACAACTCGCCGACGAGATCATCGGCTATCGGCACCAGATCCACGAGAACCCCGAGCTCGGCAACCGTGAGTTCGAGACCGCGGCGCTGGTGGCCTCCCACCTCGAGAGCCTGGGCATCGAAATCCAGACGGGCGCGGCGCACACGGGAGTCGTCGGCATCCTCCGGGGCGGGCGTCCCGGCCCGGTGATCGCGGTGCGCGCGGACATGGATGCGCTTCCGGTGACAGAGGACACGCCATTCCCGTTCAAGTCGCTGGTGCGAACCGAGTACCTGGGACAGAACGTCGGCGTCATGCATGCCTGCGGCCACGATATTCACACCTCCGTTCAGATGGGCGTGGCGTCGATCCTAGCCTCCATGCGGGACGAGATTCCCGGCACCATCAAGTTCATCTTTCAGCCGGCCGAAGAAGGCCCGCCCCCGGGCGAGGAGGGTGGAGCCGAACTGATGGTGGCGGAGGGAGTGCTGGCCAACCCACGACCCGTCGCCGTGTTCGGCCTGCACACGTTCGCCGAGATGGCGGTGGGCACAGTGGGCTACACTTCCGGCCCCGCGCTGGCCGCTGTGGATCACTTTCGCATCGACATCAAGGGGAAGCAGGCACACGGTGCAGCGCCACATTTGAGCGTGGACCCTGTGGTGATGGCCTCTCAAGTCATCATGGCGCTCCAGACGATCCGCTCCAGAAATCTGCACCCGCTCCAGCCAAGCGTGATCACGGTGGGGATCGTCCGAGGCGGGACACGCTTCAACATCATCCCGGACGAGGTCTACCTCGAAGGCACGGTTCGGACCTACGACCCCGACGTACGCGACACCATCGAGCGGCGCATGGCTGAGATCCTGGATGGGATCACCAGGGCAGGCGGTGGAACGTTCGAGCTGGACTACGAGCGAGGCACGCCGGCCACCATCAACAACGTCGCGCTCACCGAGCAGATGGTGCCGACGCTTCAGCGCGTATTCGGCGAGGAGAACGTGATCGAGCTCGAGCCCACCATGGGTGGCGAGGACTTTGCCTACTTCGCGAACGAAGTGCCCGGGTTCTTCTTCCGCTTGGGCATGGTGGCGCCGGGCACGACGTCGGGCGGGCACCACACGCCCACGTTCCTGGCCGACGACGCCTCGGTGACGCACGGCATGCGGGCGATGGCCACCGTGCTCATCGACTTCATGGAGCAGTGGGTGGAGAACGCCGGACGCTAGCGGCTTATCGGCCCGCGACCTGAGGACCGAGTATCTCGACGAGCGCTGCGAGTAGTGGCTCAGTGTCCCCCACATAGAGCGTGATCAGTGCCCCCTTGAGAAAGAGGTGGGGGGTCGCCACCCACAGGATCGAGACCGCCAGGCCGTAGTCGGTGATAATGCTACTCCCGTCGGCCGAGAACCAGCTTGCTTCGCTGGCAGCCGCTGCGGCATCGGAGTACTCGAACACCTCGACACGCTCACCGTCGACACGCAACACAGTGCCCACCCCGGTGAAGAACTGAAGAGGCGGCTCACCCGTGATCTCCACTTGAAATCCGCGTGCCCGAAGCGCTTCCACGAAGGGCGCTAGCTCGGCCAACACTAGCTCGTTGGCACCCGTCGGATCGGCATCGGTACAGGCCAGCGACAGGCTGGCGGTCAGGCATGCGGTCACGACTAGAACTCGGCTCATCGTATGCTCCTTTGACAAGGAACGACCCAAGCTCGATCGTTATGACAACCTGGAGAGTTCGCTCGCCAAAAGTGCCCGCTAGCGGCGATTCACAGGCAGATCGAGAAGCTCGCGATCCACGAGGCGCCCGCCCTTGATCACCCTCAAGATGCGCTGCGTGTTACTGATGTTCTCCAGCGGATCGGCGTCCAGGAGAACGAGGTCGGCCAGCTTGCCCGCCTCGATCGATCCGAGATCCCGCTCCTTGCCCAGGAAGATGGCCGCGTTGAGGGTAGCGATGCGGATGGCGTCGAGCGGAGCGATCCCGCCCGCCACCATCAGTTCCAGCTCCCGGTGTGAAGCCGGCCCGCTCGACTGATCCGACCCCAGCACGATGACGCCGCCCGCCTCCACGATCAGCCGCAGGTTCTCCTGGGCCACCGGCGTCATGACCTTCATCCAGGTGGTCCAGGTGCGCGGAGCGTATTGATCACGCACGCTGGTCTTCAGCCGTTCGATCAACTCGGGCTCGTAAACGTCGCGGTAGATCTGCGTGTCCAGGAACTCAGGGTGCTCCACGAGACGGCTGTAGCCCTCCCCGATGGTGAGTGTGGAAACCATCGGCGTCTGCGTGGACGCCATCAGTTTAGCGAAACCCTCGCTGATGGGGCCCTGAATGATCGGGTGGGCCAAGGTGTTGATACCGGCCTCGATCGCCTGCCTCGCCCGGAACTCATGCGAAATGTGCACGGTGGTGCGAATGCCGTGCTCGTTGAAGTAGCGGCCCACCTTGGCCATCAGATCGGGATCGAGTAGCGGAATCAGGGGCCGCGTACCCCAACCGTGCTCGTCGAACGTGAGCTTCACCATGTCGGGCTCGCGCGCGATGTGTTCGTCGAGCTTGGGCATGTCCTCCGGCCAACGGTCGACCAACGTGGCACCTGGTCCGCCGCCGTGGCCGCCGGGTGTCGTCACGAGTCCACCGGTCGCGAAGATCCTGGGAGAAGCGATCTCACCCGCCCGCTCCTGAGCGCGGAGGTCCATGATGTAGTCCGGATTGTTTCCGGCGTCGAAGACGGTGGTGACGCCGCTGTAGAGAAACCCGTGCAACGCCCGGATCCCGGCCAGGGCGTCCCCCCCTCGCCCGCGGCCACCCTGCAGATGGATGTGCATATCCATGAGGCCGGGGATCAGGTACTGGCCGCTCACGTCGATGCGCTGCACTTCAGGGGGGACGGGAATCGTGCCCTGTGCGACGCGTACGATGCGATCGCCGCTGATGAGAACAGAGGCCCCCACAATCGGAGGACGCCCAGTACCGTCGATCACCGTGGCGTTCTCGAGCACGTACTGCGTGAGGCTCTGAGCGGTCAGGGAAGTCCCTCCAGCCCCGAACATCAGACCCAACACCGTCGCCACGAAGAATCTTCTCATCACATGCACCGTCCGTCGGAATCGAATGGATGAAGCAACAGTACGAGACGATGGACGGATTGGCACGGCCACCCGCGGCTCACTCCATGAGCAGAGCCGAGTGTTACCGGGCAGCCACGGAACGCATGTCGGCGCCGAAGCGATTCCAAACGGCCACGCTCACGCCGGCCAGGCCCGCCATGACCGGCATGTGGAGTCCAAGGGGCATGCCGGCGGCTCCGGCCGCCTGGACCAAGAGCAGCAGGACCGTCAGGGCCGCCAGAACCGGGCTGGCCACCAAGGCAACCCACTTCTCGAGGAACGCTCCCGCGTTCGGTAAGCGGCCGCCGTCCGGAAGCACTCCTAGTACGGCATCGGTGAAGCCCGGCTCCGGCTGCACCACGTGCCCAAGTCCCGCTCGGAGAGTAGTGAGCGTCTGGAGTTGTTGGCGGCATTCGTCGCACTCCAGTACGTGGCGCAATTCGATCAAGGTACGGTCTCCGAGAATCTCGCTCAGGCTCACGAGGGTATCGATGTCAGAGCAATGCGTCATGATCCGATTCTCCAAAGGTCGAAGCCAGGTTTCTTAGTGCGTGGTGGAGCGTCGCCTTCACCGTGCCTGGCGCGATTCCGAGAGCCTCGGCCGTCTTGGCCGTGGTCTTGCCCTCGAGGATGCGCAGCGTCACCACGGCCCGCTGACGCTCCGGGAGATCCGCGACAGCCCCATAGACCAACTCCCTGACCTCGGCGCGCTGGGCATCGGTCGACGGATCGGCCGCGGCCGCTGGGCGTACCGCCCGTACCGCGCCGAGCGTGCCCTTGGCCCGCTCCCGCACGGTGCCGGTACGAATCGCGGACACACTGGCATTGCGGCACATGGTGAGGAGCCACGCGAGCAGGGACCCGCGCTCCCCGAGTAGGACCGGCGTCGCTCATAGGCGCGCACCCAGGCATCTTGGACGACGTCGCGCGCCTCGTCGAGATCCGGAAGAAAGGACCTCGCGCACGCCAACAGCCGCGGGGAGTACGCGTCGATCAGTGCCCTGAAGTAAACCTCGTCTCCGCAGCGGAAAGCCAACAGCTCTCTCGAGGTCACTGCTTCAGCCACCAGCCTCCTCCTCAAAGACGGGAACGCCTCGCCAGAACGTGACCAGGGTGGGCCCGGCGAATCCCATGGCCATGATGCCTGGCACGACGAGCACGAGCCATGCCACGAAATCTACCTTACCCGCCGCGTTTCCGATGATGAAATGGTAGCCGTTCTCGACGGAGCCGAACTGGGCCAGCATGAAAAAGAACCCGAGCCCCCAGTAGTGCAACTGCCTCATCTCGGGCCGCTCCGACCAGGCCGCCCAAAACCCGAGCATCAGCCCGACCCAACCGTAGGCGAGCGCCAGGAGCGGCAGTACGAAGCGGCGCTCCCGCTCCCAATAGAGGTTGTTCACGGGCAGCCACGTCGCGATGGTAGGCGCCGTAACGGCCTCGGCGCGCGCCTGCTCTGTCGCTAAGGCCTCATTCAGCTCGCTGAGCGTGAGGCTCCAGGCGTCCTCCTCCTGACCGAAGGCCTGATCACCGCCGGAATGCAGCGCCGGACCGACCACTCCGACCATCACGTACATGACAGCGAGCAGGATCACCGTCCCGGCTGCGAACCCTGCCAGTCGCGTCCACCGCCCCGGAGGAGCGCCCACCACACGGCGTGCCATGATGATACCGGCCGGATAAGCCGCGAACGCCACGGTGCCCGCCAGGGCGGGAAACAGTTGCGATACGGGCTTGGCGCCCGTCGTCACGGCCATCAGCACATTCAGCCCCATGAACCCCCCTGCCCACATGCCCCAGAGGGCGAGAAAACGAAGGGCACTACTCATGGCCTGTCCACCTCCACCAAATCGGATACGGGTCCTGCATGAACGGTCCACACCGTCGTACTGTAGACGCTCAGCCCCCCGAACCGGTTTATCCCATCGCACAGCAGCCGGAGCGAGCCGCGCTTGTGCCCCGGGCCACAACCCACCCAGGTTGGGGGCTGGCCGGAGATCTGGTACCGTCACCTGGCCGTTGATCAACCCGAGTACGGACTGGATTCATGAAGAATTCGCGGTTCCCCCACCCCCTCACGCTTCTCTCCGGCTGCATTCTCGCGGCCGCCGCACTGAGTTACGTACTGCCCGCCGGCGAATTCCAGCGACAGGACGATCCCGCCACCGGCAGAAGCGTCGTGATGGCCGGAACCTACGAGCAAGTCGAGCGCAGTCCGGTCAGCTTCTTCGACGCCGTGGTGGCGATTCCGAAGGGGATGGGAGAGGCGGCCGACGTGATCTTCCTGGTTTTTCTGATCGGCGGCGCCTTCACGGTCGTCGACAAGACCGGCGCCCTGCGCAATGGGATGGGTTGGTTGGTAAGAGTGCTGGAGGGTCGAACGATCCTCGTGATCCCCATCGTGTCGCTCGCCTTCGCCACGGGCGGCGTCCTGCAAAACATGCAGGAAGAGATCATCGCCCTGGTGCCCGTTCTCTTGATCCTTACGCGGCGCCTCGGCTTCACGCCCCTTACGGCAGTGTCCATGAGTGCGGGAGCGGCGTTCGTGGGCTCGTCGTTCAGCCCCATCAACCCCTTCCAGGTAGGGATCGCGCAGGGGCTCGCGGAACTCCCGCTCTTGTCGGGCTGGGCGTTTCGCATGGTGTTCCTGGCGCTCGCGCTCGGCTTCTGGATCTGGACCACCATGCATTACGCGGCCAAGACGCAAACCGAGCCAGAAATCGTCGAGGATGACGAGGACTCTCCCGTCAGCTCCCGCGACGGCATCGTCCTGGGCCTCGTGCTGGCGACCTTCGCCGTGCTGGTATACGGGTTGATGAAGCTGGGATGGGACTTCGACCAGATGTCTGCGCTCTTCTTCATCATGGGGGCCGTCGCCGGCATCGTGGGTGGCCTGAAGATCGCCGGAACCGCACAGGCCTATGTCACCGGCTTTCGTGAGATGGCCTACGCGGCGCTCCTTATCGGATTCGCGCGGGGGATTTTCGTGGTCCTGGAGCAGGGACGGATCGTGGACACGATCGTGAACGGCATGTTCACCCCTCTGGCCGACCTGCCGCTGGGACTCTCGGCCATGGGGATGGTCGCCGCCCACACGGTGATCCACGTGCCCGTTCCAAGCGTGAGCGGGCACGCCGTCCTAACGATGCCGCTGTTGGTGCCGCTGTCCGACCTGTTGGGCATGTCACGCCAGGTGACGGTGCTGGCCTACCAGTACGGAGCCGGACTGTGCGATCTGATCACCCCCACCAACGGCGCCCTGCTCGCCATTCTGGCGGCCGGCGGTGTCCGCTACGAGGAGTGGTTCAAGTTCGCGCTGCCGCGGTACTTGGCCCTCGTAGCGCTGGGCGGTGTCGCCATAGCGGTAGCTCTCGCGACTGGCCTGCAGTGACACGCCGCTTCGATTGAAATTGGGATCTCTCTGGGTCACGGTGCTGGCCCCCGTCGTACCCGCCCACCGGCACGCAGTTTATGCGCGACACGGCATGTGAATCTTCAGACGTGGACTTCCTTGGAATGCGTTATAATATTTGAACAGTCCGCGAGAAAATAATCAGTTAAGACAGCAGGAGCGCGCCTCTATGTCCAAGCCCCCCGGCGCCCTCGTTGTCACATGGCGTGACTTGGCCAACGAGGGAAGTTTGTACGTAGAAATTCAACGGCTATACCCCGAGTACACCGTCAACCAAATCCGCCATTATTGTCTCGGGTCGTCCGGGCAGAAGCTCCCGGGCCCCGTGCAAAAGCCGGATCGGTGGAACGGCCACAACGTGTGGCTTCAGGGTGAGAAGTCCCCCCACGCGGAGCTTTCCAGCGAGCAGGCGAACGCCATTCTGGACGACTGGGACGAAGAGGCCGAGAAGTGGACAACGTCCGGTGCCCAGTGGGCTCGCAAGCTCGGTGTTTCCGCAAGCACTATCCACATGCTGCGCCGTGGCGAGACATGGGGACACCTCAAACACGAGAACCAGGGCAAGACCCCCCGCTCCCATCGAAAGAAAAAATCCCCCTAACCTCGTTGGGACCTTTTCCAAGCGAAGACCGTCTAAAGAGCGTGTGACGGAAACCGAGGGACACCGTGCTACGTAGTTAGAAGCATGGACCACGAATCGGGAGGATGGAAACCGTGAGGAACTGGCGATTGGGGCTAGCGGCCGCGCTCACTTTGGCGGTCGGACTGGGCATATACCTGCTCCCGGGTGGATCGGGGGACGAGTCCCTCGAGTGGCGCGTGCCGGGACTACCGGGCATCGCGCTGCCACAAATCGACCTCCTTACGGGCACACAGGGGGATGCCTGGAGCGCGGCGTTTGCGGCTCAGGACGGCCTCAATTTGCGCATTCTCGAAGCCGACGGCGTCGTGGGCACGGCGATCGGACTCGGCCCCAACGGGCTGCCGGTCGTAAAGGTCTACCTGGAGAGCCCGGGCATCACATGGCTCCCGATGAGCTACGCCGGTGTCGCCGTGGTTCCCGAGGTTTTGGGTGAGATCTGGGCCGACCGGAACCCCGCAGAGGCCGAGCACGAGGGCCTGCTCGACCCCAAGACGCGCTTCCCGCGCCCGGTCCCGATCGGAGTATCCACCGGACAGGCCGACGTCACGGCGGGCACCATCGGCGCCCGGGCGACCGACGGGTCCAAGATCTTCGCGCTCAGCAACAACCACGTGTTCGCCAACAGCAACGACGCGAAGATCGGCGACCATGTGCTGCAGCCCGGGCGAGTCGACGGGGGGTCCAATCCCGACCACTCGATCGGCACGCTCCAAGACTTCGAGCCGATTCGCTT
>JADFRS010000134.1 GCA_022561145.1 Gemmatimonadota bacterium | reverse complement strand
TGGGGCGTCCTTTGCACGCCCCTCGCGGATACTAAGTATCTGTAGGTCGCTTCCTCTAGTCCGATGCCCGCGTACGGCCCGTCTGTCACATTCGTGGTCTCTTCGGTGTCCGCGCCTTCATTACTGCCGGGGAGATCGGCACGGGTACCATGCTTTTGCATCACGCCTCGTACGTGGGCCATGGCGATCCTCAACTCCTGCAGGGCAGTTGCGTGTTCCCTTTCCTGCTTTTCGAGTGCGGCGAGGTACTGTAAAAGCCCTATATCTCTCTGCGCCATGTAGCCCTCCCTCTTGACAAACCGAACAAACTCGCCTAATTGTTTACATAGAAAGGGACCGTTGGGGGCCGGTTTCCCGACCCCCTCGCCCTTTCTAGGGGCGGTCAGACTTTCACGAGTCCGGCCTCCGTCCCGAGCAGTTTTGACGGGCGACTGACCTAATGCTTTCGACGGCTAACGGTCAGTCGCCCGTCTGTTTTTCCCGAACGAGAATCATCCAGGTATAGGGAAGGTAGACGAAACTATGACGGCGCGCAAGCGGCCTGTTACGGGTTTCGCATTCTTGCCTACGTAGTGTTGCGTATGTTGTTGTGTATGTTGTGTGTAGTGGAGCCTCACCCGTGGGGCTTATTCCATCGAGCCTGGGCGGCCTTCCTGGCGATGGCGCTGCGTTCTTCGGGCGTCAGCTTCGCGGCCCTGGCGTCACCACCCTTGGCGGCACGATCTTGTTCCGGGGTAGGCTCGACGGGTTCGTCCGACTCTTCGCCCGTGGAGATGTCCACGATGTGCTTGGCGAGCTGGCTCAGATCGCGGGGGCGGTCCGGTACTTTCGGATTCTTAACCATGGTTGAAAACTAGGGGCAGGGGCCACGCGGTATCAACCCATGGATTCAAACTGTACCACTACCCGTCTGTGCATGGCTCGGGGAGTTCGCGTATCCCCCTACTTCCGCAGCTCGAGAACCCACACGTACTCGACGTCTAGGCCGTCTCGCCAAACGCCGGCGACCTGGCTCGACGTGATGGACATCGGCTCAAAACGGCTCGGCAATCGTAGGGACCCCAGCAGCTCTCCCGACGGAGAGAGTACCCTCCACCAGTTGAGAGACTCCCCAGGCCGACGAGTGTGCTCCACCCAGAGGTTACCCTCTCGGTCGAACAACACTCGCCCATATGCCGGGAGACGTTCCGGAAACGGGTGATCACGGAGTTGTATTCTGATCTGCCTCGCTCGCTCGGGCGAGGAGGCCGCCTCCACCAACCCCTCCGTAAAAGCGTGAATATCCTCTGCCCTCACGTCGAGGCTGGAATCGGACCATCGCACGAGTCGGCGGATGTCGGTCCGGACATCGTGGAACATGACCTCCGGCGCGTCCGCCGTGCCAATGGCGACCTCACTTCCCCTTGCGGCGATGACGGTCCTTCTGCCAAGCGGTCGTGGACCGAGGTCCCCGTTCTGGAAGAACCGGTCGTCACCAGGGACCTCCGCCAGGGTCCGAGGAGCGGAATCCGTCGGAAAGATCTCGATTCGGGTGGGCCAGCGCACGGGCCCGGGAGTACTCGGTGGCATTCCGAACGTCCGCGTCGCACCGACCAACCCCGTGTCTGTGCATCGCACCTCGTTCGGTGCTCGATTACCATCGGAACGGATAGGCCAAGTCTCCGCGGAAGTCATGCCTGGGCGAACGCTCGTTACTCGGGCGAGGCGCCGATCATACGCGAGGATCTCGCCACCCCCGCACTCGCCCAGCCAGGCCAGCCACAGGAATTCTCCCGGCCCCTCGCCCGGTCCGCCAAACGAAGCTTCGTAGAGACCGCTGGGATGGAAGAACCGCACCTGGCCACTGCCCCGATCGGCGACGATGATGCGCCCGTCAGAACTCACGACGACCGCTTCGATGTTGGAAAAGAGGAGCTCCGCAGGCCCGTCGACAGCGCCGATCTCGAGGCTCGGGCTCGTGGCTACCGTCCATGCTTCTTCCGGGCTCCACGCCGGGCCCGCATTCTCGATGATCTGGATGTCGGCGCTGTCCCGCATCGATTGCGCCGCCGTCGGCGTGGCGTTTAGCACGACCACGGCGGCAACCGATACCCAGACTCTCATCTCACCCTCCGTAGCTCCTCAGGGGATGATCTCTACGTCGTAGATCAGCAGTGTGTTGGGCGAGATATGGAAGCGCGGCTCGCCAGGCCGTTCGGGCGGATAATACCCTGGGAGCGGATACCCGAGCTCGGCAGGTACGATGACGATCCACCTCGCTCCGGGTCTCATCCGTGCAATGGCCGCATCGAGACCCCTATTCACCGCGCTCTCACCCACGACGTAGTCGCACGGCTGTCCAGCCTGTGAGGAAGGGTCCCTCCACCACGAGCCACATCCCTCGGGCGTGCTGGCGAAGTTCAGCCCCTGAGGTGTGTGGCCGGTGTACCGGAGCGAAATCCGCTCCCCCGGCGACGGAGCGTCGCCTCGTCCCTCCTCGAGTACGACGTAACGCCACCCCTCGTTCTCGGACTTCGCCGCAGGCCATCCAGTGCGAACGTACTCTGCTTCGAACCGGGCCTTCTCCTCCTCAGCGATACGGACGCGTTCCCGCACGCCCTCCACCATCTCGTGGAACGAGGCGTCGTCCGGCCGGAAGTCTTCAGCCTCCGGGCCCATACGCACGATTCTCACGCTGTCCACACCGTCGTCGACCTCGATGCGCCCAACCACGTCCATCCCGCGGTAGACCTCACCGAAAACGGTGTAATCCCCGTCCAAATAGGACCGATCGCCCAAGGTGATGTAGATGCTGTTGTTCGCCGTGTGGGGCCCCCCGTTCGCCATCCCCAACATCCCGGCTCGGCCGTGGCCGAGGTCTGGATGGATCTCGTTCGGAATCCGGTACCCAGCGCTCCCGGAGACCGCTGAGTCGGCCTGTCCCCACCCGACCACATGACCCCGCTCCACGCGATGGAATCTGGTGCCGTCGAAGAACGGACGACCAAAGGGGAAAGCGTCGTTCTCGATCGTACCCTCCGCGAGTCCGACGAAGTTCGCCACCGTCATCGGGGTACGCCGCAGATCGAGCGACAGGACGATCACGCCTTTTGAGGTAGCGACCTCGGCGTAGAGTCCGTTCGGGTAGGCTTGGGCGGCGGCCGGTCGGCTCACACTGGATGCCATGACACCCGCCATCAGCGCCCACGTCAGGAACTCGCATCTCCTACTCATTCGAGCCTTCGGCTTCAAGCAACTCGTAGATCCTCTCGACTGCCGCGAGGGGCACACCCGGACCGGTGAGAGAGGCATAGTTGGCCGAAACGAATCTCCCGTCCCCCTCGGAACAGGGTCATCCGTTCGGAGAGCGTCGTGTTTGGCGGCGTGGGAGTCAATCCCACCTGGCCCTCGACGTAACCGGGCTGGCTAGACATCGCCTCCTGAAACCGCTGATAGGTTCGGCCCACCGAGCCGCCGTTGGACAGCATCTCACGGGTGAACTCGTGGCCAATGACCTGGACATCGGCCGGATAGACCTGATTCCCGTGAGCGTGATCGAAGTGGAAGTGTGTATTGACCACATACCGGACGGGCTTGTCCGTGATAAAGCGCAACTCGTCGATCAGGGATGCGGCTGCGGCAGGTGAGATATGCGAGTCGACGACGAGTACGTCATCATCGTTGATGATAATCGCGACGTTCGCCCCCACGGCCACGGTGCCTGTCCCCCTAGCTTGGTAGACGTCTTCCCTCACCTGCTCGAACTCGAACGCAGGACCCTCGAAATCGGAGCCGGGAAGTCGAGTTCCGGCCTCGTTGGGTGCGGAATCGGGAGACTGGCAGGCCACGCATGCCAAGAGGCCGAGGAGGAGTCGGGTCTTCATTGAGCCGCCGTCCTAGAGTCCATCGGGGATAGGGGTGAGAAAGTCAAAGAGTCCGTTGACTCACACCAGGAACCTCGGCAGCCCGGAATTCAAGTGCATCAGCACGTCGTAAACCGACGTGCTCGTGGTGGCTGCCAGAGCGTTCGGGTGGATCGCCGGGTCATCCGGTCCCACCAGGGTCGCCACGTCGCCGATGTCGAGCGTCCGTTCACTGCCCACTTCGATGATGGTGTGGCTGGCGCTGACCGAGCCGATCACCGGGTACAGGCGGTCGCCGATGAGGATCTGGGCGCCGTTCACGGCCTTCGACGTATAACCGTCGGCGTGGCCCACCGGAATCGTGGCGATCCAGGTGGGCTCCGATGCCTCGTAACGGCGTCCGTAGCTGACGGTGTCCCCAGCCCTGAGCCGCTGGACCCGCACGACCCGGGCCCGAAGCCGGACGGCCGGCACGAGCTCCGCCATGGCGCGCTCGGCCTCCCAGTCGCTGGGATAGGCGCCGAAGAGAGCGATCCCCGGCCGGACCATGTCGAGGTGCGCCTCGGGCAGGTGAAAGACCCCGTTGGACGAGGCCGCGTGGAGTGCCCCAAGAGACGCGCCCCGCCTCCGGGCTTCGGCTGCCAGGTCCGTGAAGCGCCTGAGCTGCTCCCGGTCGAACTCCGGCTCCTCCGTGAAGCCCATGAACGTGCCGTCGATCCGGATGGGAAGCGCGGCCGCGGCCTCCAGCACCGGGAGCGCCCTGTGGTAGGGGATGCCCATCCGGCTCATGCCGGTGTCCAGATAGACGTGGGCGGCTGCCTGCTTTCCGGCCCGCTCCGCCGCACGGGCCGCCCGGCTCGCCGAGTCGTCGGTGGAGAGGCTCAGATGAATGTCCCTGGCGACAAGCTCCGGTCCGTCCTCGTCCGAGAAGAGCCCCATGAGTAGCACCGGCTTTCGCACACCGGCCTCCCGAAGGGCCAGCGCGGCCGCGGCCTTGACCACCGCGAAGCCCGCGATGGACTCCAGGGGCTCCAGGATGTGCGCCACCTGCGTGAGGCCCAGCCCGTAGGCGTTGTTCTTGATCACCGCCAGAATGGGGCGTCCACCCGTCAGATGCGACACGATACCGGCGTTGGTGACGAGGGCGCTCTGATCGATCTCGAGCCAAGGATCGAAGCGGTCGGACGGCGGGCCTTCGCCGAGCAATCCCTTTGAGGGATGAGGGGTCGGGTCCGCGGACTCCGTGGCGGCCAGGGCGCCAGGGCCGGCCAGAGAGGCGGCCGCGACCCCCGCTACGAAGGATCGGCGTGACAGGGTCATGAGATCCTCGTCGGGCAAGAGGGAACTTCGCCTCAACCTGCCGGACGGCCCGCCCCGGGACAAGTCGCTAGCTTCTTGAACGCATCGCTTCATGCGCCCGTCACACTCACCGGCGACTGGACGCTTGTTAGGCGGAATCCCCCCAAAGAGCCATTGCTTCTAGCTGATCCTCCTCCAGAATTCTCAGATGGTACCTGTCTTCGCGGGCAATCAGGCCCCGTGTCTCGAGGCCCTTCAGCTCCATCGGCGCACTCTTCGACACGATGCGAGCGGAGGCGATTCGGCAGGGGGAGGAAATCATCGTAGCGGAGCGACACCTGACTCAGGCGTTTCGTGCCGGGGCCGCTACCCCTGATCAGGTCGTAACGATGACACAGCACCTGGCTTCGATGAGAGGACGGCTCCAGGCCACGCACCTCGTCGCCCATCTCGCCACCAGGGAACTCCTGACCGAGGCGCAAGTCAGCATGTACGACCAGCTCAGGGGGTACTGAGGAAGATTGCGGCCACCGAGTCCGCTAGCCGACCGGCCGCCGCCGTGGCGTTCGACAGGACAATCACCGTCAGTCGCTCTTCTGGAAACCTGACAATGCTGGTTCTGAAACCGACCCAGCTACCCCCGTGATGGATGGCGGCGTGGCCTAGTCGATCGGAGATCCTCCAGCCGAAACCGTAAGGCGATTGCGTACCATCGTTGAGGGTTGCAGGAGAAAGGACCTCGGTCAACCGTTCACCGGTCTCGGCCCATGCGTACAGGGCTTGATCCCACCAGTAGAGGTCGTTCAGCGAAGCGTATACGCCACCCGCGCCCACCAGCCAGTTGCCCCAGTGGTCATCGTTCTCGCGCCAGCCTTCGGCGTCCTCTTGAGGAGAGTAGCCGATCGCCCGCTTCGGAACGACGGTCTCGGGCCGGGCGCGTACGACTGCCGTGGACATGCCAAGCGGGCCGAAGATGTGGACGTCGAGGAACTGGCCGAACGTCATGCGTGACGCGCGCTCCACAATGAGCGCCAGGATTTCGTAGCCGGGATTGCTGTACTCATAGCGGTCTCCGGGCGGGAAGACCGGCTCACCCCACGTCTCATAGACTGTGGCCGCTTCGGCATTCGCCAAGGGGGTCTCACGAGCGGGAGCCGTCGCCAGCTGCTCGAGGGGGCTTTCGCCGTAGTAGTCAGGAAGGCCCGCCGTGTGATTTAGGAGATGGCGGACCGTAATCCCCTCGAAGCGAGCCAGTTCGGGGACCCAGTCGGTAACCGGTGCGTCATAGGTCAGATCGCCACTCTCTTCGAGAATCACGATCGCCATCGCAGTGAACGCCTTGGTCACCGAGCCGAGACGTACCGGAGTCGATGGCTGCAAAGGCCTTGTATCGACCAGGTCTGCCAGGCCATAGCCCCGCGAGTGGATCACCGCCCCGTCACGGATGACCATGATCGCAGCTCCCGGGGAGCCTTCAATGGCGAACTGTGCAAAGAGGGAGTCCACCTTCGGGCTCGAGCCGATCGGCTGCGGTCCCGGGGAATCGGCGCATGCCACCGCAACCAAGACAACAGAGACCGTGCCGACAGTGCGCCACCATGCTGACGCAGCCAGGTCCAACACTGGGCGAAGTCGCACGTTTGCTCCGGTTAGGGACGCTCTCTGACGTCTCGCGATTGACCTCCGCCCGCTTCGCGGTGCTCGGTCGTCTCCGGCACGCGATGCGTGCCTCCGGCTCTGCTGCGGGACCAAGATGGTGACCGCAAGCGAAGCGCGCCAGTCTCATGTCACCCGCGTCAGCACCGATCGCTGGTCAGGCCGCATTCTTCGTCAAGAGGTATCAGAGTGCCACCGGACAAGGTCAGCCACTTGCTGCCAAAGTCCGGTATCCCACCACCTGCGGGCCGCGGCGCTAGTAGATGGCGCGACAAACAGGCGGGTTGAACCAAACATGGTGGACTGCAGCCCATAGGACACCCGTCTCAGACCCAGAGCCTCCAAAGCGGCCCTCTTTCCGTTGAAGCACAAGAAGCGCGGTGAATAGGGCCTGATCCGAGGCTCAAGCGTGGCCCCGTGCCCAGGAAAGTTGATGCCGTTACCCACTCCGGCCTGATTCTTCACCACGTCGGTGAGTCCGATCCCATGTTCGAGCAGACTGCGGTACTCCGACGGCTGGAGGCGACGCGGCGTCAGACCTGTGTCTTCGAGGACCGACCAGAATCGGTTTCCGGGGCCGGCGTAATACTGACCCCTCTCGGCGGATACAGAGCTCGCAGCGCTTCCGCAGACTACCAGATCGAGGCCAGGGATCAGGAGATCCTCGAGCTTCGCGTTAGGGTCCACTCCCTCCCCGCATTCCTCGTGGCTTTAATCGCTGTCTAGTATGTCGACGAATCGACAAATTCGGAGATAGAATAAGGTGCGGCAGCCCGTCCTGTCTAAGGTCTCCAGAGCTGTAGCAGTCACTTGTTAGAGCGCTTGCCCGCGAGGTTATACCACGGTATGTTCATGGTATGAAAACTGCAATCTCCCTGCCGGATGATCTCTTTGAGTCCGCCGACGTCCTTGCCAAGCGGCTAGGGCTATCTAGAAGTGAACTCTACGCTACAGCCGTGGCGGAGTACTTGGCCAAGCACCGCGACGAGGATGTCACGAGCAGACTGAACGAGGTCTTCGCGCACGAACCGAGTGGTATCGATCCAGCGTTGCGGTCCGCCCAATCGCGAAGCGTGAGTGCCGCTGAGTGGTAGTACAACGCCGCGAGGTGTGGTGGGCCGATCTCGAGGAACCCCGGGGATCCGAGCCCGGCTTTCGTCGCCCCATCCTCGTGGTTCAGGCTGACGCCTTCAATCGCAGCAGACTGAGGACAGTTCTCTGCCTAGTCCTCACCTCGAATACTCGACTCCTCGACGCTCCTGGCAATGTCCTTCTTCCAGCTAAGACCAGCGGCCTCCCCAAGGACTCCGTGGCCAACATCACGCAGATCGTGACGCTCGACGAAGACTACCTTGCGGAACGGATCGGGCGAATCACGCCCAAGCTCATGGCTCACGTCGATGCAGGTCTCAAGCTCGTCTTGGATCTATAGCTAGACCAAGCTGAACCGGTCCCGGTTTCCTAGACAAGTGGGCGGCTTAATCATGCCGCCTTCCGGATGAACTCTGCGAGGGCTCGGCACCCCGCTCGTGTGTTAATCTCGCCGTGACGCTCGTCGCTCCACTGTTGAACGGCGCAGGGGCCCGAGAAGGGTTCTGGAGCCATGCGATATGGGTGGTGCTGACCTGCGGGCTGGTGGTGGGCGGAGTGGCGCTCGGGCGGGTGCTGAGAAACACCGTCGCTCCAGAGCCGTCGGGACGGCAACTCCGAGTCCAATCCGCAGCCTCGGCTTCACGCCGGCCACGTCTTGGAGCTACTTTTACCCATGGCGACCCCCGAGAACACGCCCGGCCACATCGGGCCCACGGAGGATGGCTCCGCACTCAGGATCGAGTGGAAGGATGGACACGAGTCCGTCTACCAACCACGTCGACTTCGGCTGAGTTGTCCTTGCGCCGGCTGCGTGGATGAGGGGACCGGCCGGCGCACGCTCACGACGGCCATGGTACCGGACGACGTTTACCCTCAGGCCATTCACTACATTGGCCGTTACGCGCTCCAGTTCATCTGGAGTGATGGCCACGAAACCGGGTTCTACACCTACGATCTCCTGCGATCGCTGTGCGACTGTGACATATGTGGCTCTACTGCGGAATGAGCGCTCGATGTCAATGAGACGCAGAGTGCAATAGTCGTAAAAGGTGTTCCTCCGCCTCAGCCGCGCGCGACCTCGAAGCCCTGCTCAGCCCACGCCGTGGTCCCGCCATTGATGCTGCGCACGTTCCGATAACCCAAGGAACCCAGGAACAGAGCGCCGGACAGAGACCGTACCCCCGAGCCACAGACCACGAGGATCGGGGTCTCCCGATCATCGGGTAGCAGGTCGACGTAGTCACTCATCTCCTGCAGCGGCATCAGAACCCCACCCGGAATACGCACGTTCGTGTATTCATCGGGCTCACGAACGTCGACCACCACAGGATTCGAAGTCTCGATGAGCTCGTGGGCGGGTCCAACCTCGATGGTGAGGCCCGGCGTGTCCCTTGCGTTCTCGACCAACGCGTCCATCATGCGCTCGCGTTGACTGAGGGCCGCGGTCGAGCCCAGCTGCGGGAGGTGCCTGACGACGGACGAAGCGTACTTGAAGGCGTTGTCCGGAAACATCACCACAGCGAGCACACCGGGCTCGTCCGGCACCAGGTCGAAGGCACCGGCGAGGGCCATGGCGGAACTCGGGCCGGCAATGATGCTCTCCTCACGGTTGAGCCGGAGGCAGAGGTCGAAGGCCCTCTGGTTGGCCACCTCGACCAGCTCGTCATACTCGTCGGGCCGGAAGAGCTCGGTCTGCTGGAGCTGGCGAATGCTCCGCACCCCCGGGATGTCGTGGCCCTCTTGCGGGTGCACGCCGTGAACCTTGATGGCGGGGTTCTTTTCCTTCAGGAAGCGTCCCGTTCCCGTAATCGTCCCGCAGGTACCGAGCCCGGCCACGAAGTGCGTCACCTCGCCGTCGGTCTGAAGCCAAATCTCAGGCCCCGTGGTCTTGTAGTGCGCCTCGGGATTGGCTTCGTTCCGGTACTGATTGAGCATATGGAAGCCGGGAGCCTCGGCCAGCTCGTTGGCTTTGGCGATTGCACCCTCGGGAGCGCCGGGTGCGGGGCAAAGGGTATCCTCGAGCTCGATCACGTCCGCGCCGAAGAACCGCAGCATCGTACGCTTCTCGAGTGGGATCGCCGATGACAACGGGGTGGTGAGCGAGTACCCCCTCGCATTGGAGATCATGACCAAACCCATCCCGGTGTTCCCCGACGTGGGCTCGACCAGCTTCTGCTCCGCGTCCAGAATTTCCCGCACCTCGGCATCGACGATCATGTTGGAGGCGATGCGATCCTTGACGGATCCGAACGGGTTGTACCACTCGAGCTTCGCGTACACCTGTGCGTGCTCGAACGGAACGACGCGATTGAGCCGTACGAGAGGCGTGGGGTTCTCCTCGTCGCAGAGCAGCCCCAGGACCGAGTCGTAGACGCGTCGTCGGTGATCTCGCATGAGCGGTCTTCCGTGAATTGCCCTTCGACCATGGCGGAGCCCAATGATAACACGGCCAGCTTTAGCGTGGCGACCGTCGTCCCCCCATGCGAGCGAAGCGGTCCCCGGATCGCGGTCCCCCGGGAAGGGCCCAAGGAGCGGGGTCGAGGGTAAGTCCTGCGCCCCGTCACGAGCGAAGAAAACTGTTGCAATGACAAGTCCTAGTCGGTACCTAGAGACCAAGCTTCGCCCAGAGCTCATCCTTCCTTCCTCCACAGGGGGTCCGGTTCATGAGTGCAAGACTAAAGCCTTTGCTCGGTGCGTTGATCACAGCGTACACCATCTTCTTCGTCGGAGTCACGTACTTCTTCGGCCCCCTCCTGGCCAACGATGCGCCCACCGGGGCCATGGTGCCGGGCTGGCTGTCCCTGGCGATCGTGTCCGTTCTCCTCGTCCTCTTCTTTGACTGGGTGAATGTCTCCGTGGGCAACCCGATTCGCTCGGGATTGATCGTTGCCATCGGACAGATCATCCTGGTCGACGTCTACTACGTGTTGAACGGCACGCGTGGGATCGCCGCAGCCGGAGCGAGTGTGGTTCTCCTGCTAGTGGGCTGGGTGGCGGTGGGAGTGGTCTATGGAAAACTGTCGGGCCCCACCGGGGGGACGGCCTAGGCATCCACTCAACCCAAGTGCGGCGGACTAGATCCCACCTACGAAGAGAGCCCTGCCCGCGTAGTAAACGCAGGGCAGGGCTAGGAGCGGCGTCGAGGCTCAAGGCGGACCTACCGACCTGCCGCTACACAACATCCCTCGGTGAGAGCGGGACGGCTCTACTT
>JADFRS010000133.1 GCA_022561145.1 Gemmatimonadota bacterium | reverse complement strand
GGCGTGCAGCGTGTTCAGAGGGGATGTGACTGGAAGCTTGGGGCTCCAGCTTGCTTTGACTGGCCCCAAGGGCTGGCCAAAGTCAGACCGACCGAGACACTTTGTACACTGTCGGCTGTTCGATGCCTTCAGCCAAGGCGTGGCAAGAAGCGTCGAATAAAAGGAGTTGAACTAAACCGCTACGCGGTGGGTGGAGGGGTCTTCGAGGCAGTTGTTGATCCCGTAGAATCGAGATAGGTGGGTGGTCCACGGGCAGGTCCGTGGCGGGTGCCCGTTCTTGGCGGAGTACGTTGGGTTTTCCCCAACGCAACCCAGTCAAGGAGGGCCCAATGAGTGAGCTACGGCGGAAGATGCTGACGGATCTACGGATCCGGAACTACGCGGAGCGGACGCAGGAGACGTACATCGCGCGTGTGGCGGAGATGGCGCGCCATCTGGGGCGCTCGCCGGACGAGTTGAGCGGCGAAGAGGTGCGGGAGTACCTGCGTTACCTGAAGGAGGAGCGTGGGGTATCGCGTTCGGTCTTCGCACAGGTCATGGGGGCACTCCGGTTCCTGTACGGGGAGACGCTGGACCGGCCGGAGATGGTGGCTCGCATCCGGTACCCACGCCTGAAGAGACGACATCCGGTGGTGCTGAGCCCGGAGGAGGTGGCTCGGCTGCTGAAGGCGATCCGGAACCTGAAGCACCGCACGGTGGCCCTCGTGCTGTATGGGGCGGGGCTGCGGGTCAGCGAGGCGCTGGCGCTCGAACTGCGCGACATCGACAGCGCCCGGATGGTGATCACGGTTCGCCACGGCAAGGGCGACGCCGACCGGCAGGTCGTGCTGTCGGAGGTGCTCCTGGAAGCACTGCGCCGGTACTGGCTGTCCTACCGGCCCACGATCTACCTGTTTCCTGGACAGGATCCTGAGAAGCCAATGGTGGCCTCGACGATCCAACGGGTGCTGAAGGCGGCGAGGCAGAGGGCCGGGATCCTCAAGCCTGCGAGTGCGCAGACTTTGCGACACAGCTACGCGACGCACCTGATGGAAGCGGGCACGGACCTGCGCGTGATCCAGACGCTGCTCGGTCACCGCTCGCTGAGGACCACGCAGATCTACACGCACGTGGCGACGGAGCGACTGCGAAGCACCAGGAGTCCGTTGGACGCGTTGAGCGGAGTGCTTACGAGCACCGAGTAGGTGGCCGAGCGACCTCGGCACGAGGTCGCGGAGATCTTCGAACGCTACCAGCGGCGCCTGGGGTCTGACTGCCAGGGTAGCTCTCCGCCATGGAGCTGGGAGCAGCGTGTGGTCGTCGAGCGGATCACGGCGTGCCGGACGGCGCGCTTGGGCGGCCACATCGACGCGTGCGACGCCTGCGGACACCAGAGGATCTCCTACAACTCGTGCAGAAACCGTCACTGTCCGAAGTGTCAGGGCAGCGCCCAGGTAGCCTGGCTCGAAGCACGCCAGGCCGACGTGTTGCCCGTGCCCTACGCGCACGTGGTCTTCACGATACCCCAGCTGCTCGCGCCGCTCGCGCTTCAGAACCCGAGCCTCGTCTACGATCTCCTGCTCCGCAGCTCGGCCCGGACGCTTCAGGAGATCGCCAAGAACCCGAAGCATCTCGGTGCCAGACTCGGGTTCTTCGCCATCCTACATACCTGGGGCCAGACACTGCTCCACCATCCGCACGTACACTGTGTGGTGCCGGCCGGTGGACTGAGCGAGGACGGACGCACGTGGCGGGCTTGCCGGCCCGGCTTCTTCCTGCCCGTCCGAGTGTTGAGCAGGTTGTTCCGCGGCAAGTTCATTGCCGGGCTCCATGAAGCGTTCCGTGAGGGACGCCTCGAACTACACGGCCGTCTCGCTCGCTACCGGAGTTCGTCCGCGTTCGTCCGCCTTCTCCATGAGGCATGCCGCACCGAATGGGTGGTCTACGCCAAGCCGCCCTTCGAGCGCCCCGAGCTCGTGCTCGAGTATCTGGCCCGCTACACCCACCGCATCGCGATCTCGAACCATCGCTTGCTCCATGTGGATGACGAGGCCGTGACCCTCCGCTACAAGGACTACCGCAGTCGCCGGTCCCGGTCCCTCACGCTCCCGCTCGGTGAGTTCACCCGCCGCTTCCTGCTGCACGTCCTGCCCAAGGGCTTCGTCCGTATCCGCCACTACGGGTTCCTCGCCAACGGCTGCCGCGCACGACTGCTCGCGTGCTGCCGTGGGGTGCTCGGCCAGCCCGAGGACCCGCAGGTCGAGCAAGTGTCCGGGCGGAGCGAGGACAACGGACTCTTCCTCGAGCTTCTGCCCCAGAGCCTACGCCTCTGTCCCCACTGTGGACGCGGTCCCATGCGGTGCATCGAGGTGCTCGGACGTCCACCTCCGCAACACCACCGATCTCGTCATGTCGCCGCCTGATCCGATGGCCTCGCCCGAGCGGGGTCCCGCACCCGCTCGTGTCTGCGTCGCCCAGGGACATCCTCCATCCTTCTCGCAGCGCCCTGACACGGCCTTCACCTTCCGCTCGCTTCCCTCGGGCCCCGCGATCTCTGCCTCTCGTTCCCGCCGCTTCAACCCCCGGACTCTCCAATCCCCATAGCCCCACCCACCCCGTAGCGGCTCAGCCCAACTGATCGTTTCCACACTCCCTGAACCCTCGACCCCGCACGTCACGGCGCTTAGAGTATGGAAACAATCCTTAATCGTTAGGCAACAGCCGCCAACTATCGTGAGCCCTCCACCTCGAATCGGATAATGACGGATTCGTCGGTCAGAGGATCTGTCGTGACACCCGTCACGCCGGTCGCAGACAGTACGGGCGGCGGTTCGCTCAGGATTGCGCGCTCCAGGACGACCGTGTGCTGAAAGGCGCCCGAGGGCGTGAAGACGTCAAAGATCGATCGGTCCGCGCCCCCGAGCGGCCACCGGCGAACCCAGATCAGACCCTCGGCGTCCACATGCACCGCCATATACGCCGGGTATTCTCTTGGCACGTCAAGGGACTTCACGCTCTCCGGCAGTCCCACCACCTCGTCGAGGGGCACCGGTATTGAGTCGAGGCGGATGCGGAGCGCATCAACACTGTCTCGATGTTCCTGGGCTGGAATCCGAACCGGGGCGACATCACGGTGGAAGGTGGAAACAACCCGGCCTTCTCGATCTGTCGCAGCGAGTTGGTAGGTGCGACCGTCTCCGCTGACGATCGTACCCGTAGATGTGATGTCCCAAACCAGGACGGGAGCGAAGGGAACATGGTTCAGGCCACGCAGCATTCGCCCGCCCGTCGGACCCGTTCGATAAAAGGTCGTGAGTTGAGGGGTCGTCGCGTGCGGCGGCAAGTAGATGGTATCGCCCATCGCCCCGTCTTCCGCGAACGGGAGCACGTATGACGCCCCGGTACCGTCCCCGAGCCACTTGTCGCCCGGGTAGAACAGGGCCCCCGTGGAATCAAAACGCGTCGCACGCCGGGAAGTCCAATCCGCGTACACCGGGCCGTTGAAGCTGCCCTCGAATCGGGTTAGGAGTCCGGTCGCCGGATCAGGACCGAACACCGAGACGCGGTGGACGTCACGCACATAGAGCCGACCGTCTGGCCCAACCGCCGGACCGGTTGGTGCTTCGAACTCGCCAGGACCTTGTCCCTTACGCCCGGAGCTAGCGATGAGACGGCCCCCTACGTCGAAGACCCAAATCTTGCCGGCGAGGAAGTCGGTCGCGTACACGTTCCCGGCTCGGTCAATGGTGATCCCCGAGATGTCCCCGAGCGAGTCAGCAGCCGGGTGCACGCCCGGTGCAACCGCCCATGTGACGTTCATCCGGACCGTGTCTGACGAGGCGAGGCGTGATGATCCAATCGAACCGCCCTCACAGCCCACTAGCACGGCGGCCAATCCGACTACTGCGATGCGCCTCATCTGAGCCCTCAGCTGTCGCCTGACTTTCAACTGTAAGCCATTTCCGTTTCCGGTTCTCCCAATCCGTAGAGTCAACGCCGCGTCCAGAAGAGCACCACGCCACAGCCATCGGACTGGTACTGGATCGGGGCTCTTAGCCCGACGGTCCGTCGGTGTGCCGAATAGGGCGTCGATGTTTCGCCGATGCACCGCGTCATTTCACGTTTCACTTCGTGTTCCTGGGAAGCCGACAATTTTTTCGAATTCACATTGAGGAATCAGGTCGGCTCGTGGCATCACTTCGAGCCCTCGAGTCCGGGGGGGGGGAAAGTAGGTGGTGCGCCCGGTTTCTCCAGCCCCGTTGCCGATCAACGGGATGCTTCTATCGCGGCCAGCACCCGCTTCACCGCTTCGGTGGCCAGGGTCCGCGCATCCAGGTGAACAAAGTGTCCGGCATCCGTGGCCAACATGAGGGTGATGTTCGGCCGACCGAGGGACCAATCGACAAAGCGACCAATCCGAACTCTGTTGTACTCCTGGTACCACTCCTCATCGATGTAATAGGGTCCACCGGCGAGATTCGGGATACGCGTGGCTAGGACAATGGCGGTAGGCACGGAAGGGTCGTTTGGAACGCTTCGATCCTCTGGCTCTTTCGCGTTGAACTCAGAGCGAACGCGGCTCTCCGCCGCCCGTCCAGGAGGCGAGCTCGAGCTTTGTAGAGCCGCCACGGCTTCGCGGTAAGCCGCGCCTCTCCGTTCCATCTCGGCCTCGTCGTCGGTCAGAAGAAGTTCGCTCCGAGAAATCCGCGGATCCGCTGGATCGAGGTAGACCATCCCAACCACTTCGTCAGGATACTGTGCCGCAAAATAGAGGATCAGCGGTCCGCCCCAGGAATGACCAACTAAGAGGTACGGCGGGGGAATCTGAAGCACGTCAAGGAGTTCTCGAGCATGAGTCGCAACCCGCTGAGGCGAGGGGTCAAATCCGTCAAACGGAGACTCGCCCAGGCCGGGTCGGTCGTAGCCCACGACCGGGGCCAATTCTGAGAGAGCCACGGGCCAATCGCCCCATCCCTCCAGAGCGGTCCCCGCTCCGGACTGGAGAAAGATGACAGGGTCTCCCGAATTTCGATTCTCAAGCCCGAGAGTAAGGACTCTCGTCGGAGTTCCAAAAACGTCCACAAGACGGGTCGCGCCGTCGGGAAGCTGAGCAGCGACTGGGCCACATAACGCCACTGCAGTACCGAGCAGCACGATAACTCTCGAGCACACGTTCAACCGCGCCACCCTCCTACCAGGGCACTCATCCGCTCGTTCGCCTCCTCGTCCACCGTACCATTCAACGATTGATTCTACTGTCTGAAGTCATGTCGCGTAACGGGCTAATGGGCTCCCGACCGAAGCGAAGCGTAGGTCCGCGAAGCGGCCGGGCCCTTGATAGGGTCAACCGACGGTGTCCGCAGCAGATACACCAAGCGCTGGTTAGATAGCACCCCACCACGCAAGAGCGTCACCCCGGGCAGGCGAATACCACCGTCGCCGCCCTGCTCTTGCGCACACGGAGCAGCGTTACCTACTCTGTAGTCTTCGTACCACCTCAGCCGGATCGAATCATGGCACTTGGCGAATTGGAGCAAATGGTCCTGCTCACCCTCGCGCGCCTTGACGGTGAGGGGCATGGCGCAGCCATCGCGACCGAACTCGAGGAGCGGACAGGGCGCAGGGTTTCTCCCGGAGCGCTCTACACGGTCCTAGACAGGTTGCAGGAAAAAGCCTGCGTAGAAGCGTGGATCGGCGATTCCACACCCGAGCGAGGCGGCCGGCGCCGCAAGGTGTACCGCCTCCTTCCCGCAGGTGCCAGAGAGGTGAGGGAGTGGTACACGGGCATCCGCGAGCTCGCGGCCGGCACGCGGACACGTCTGGAAAGGCTGGCGGAGGAGACTCCATGAACTCTCGTCCCCCCTTCCCGCTGAGGCTCCTGGCTGCCGTCGTGCTTCCCACCAGCCACCGCGAATTCGTGATGGGCGATCTAGAGGAGATGTTCGTAAGACGGGCTGCCAGTCACGGCCGCAGGATCGCAATGGTGAGGTACTTCCTTGATACCCTGACCTCTATGTTCGCGGGTCTGCTCCCGAGCCGCCGTAAGGCGCCGGCCAGCAGGCGGTCGGTGCATGGGCCTGTTGGAGGCCCACCCTCCGTACGGTGGGGATCGGAGGTCTTTTCGGACATGCGATTCGCCATCCGCTCGATGCGCCGTGAGGGGAGGTTCGTCGCCCTCGCCGTCATCACCCTGGCTCTCGGGGTGGGCTCGTCAGCCGCAGTATTCGGGATGGTCGATCAGCTCCTCTTACGCCCCCTTCCGGGCGTTGGGGACGGGAATGGCGCTGCCTACCTCCAGTTCCGGTCCGTCGAGGAGCCCAACCGAACGCAGGGCAGAGGTATCGCGACACTAGACTTCGACGAGCTGCGCCGCTCGGCCACCCTCCTCAGCGGCATCGCGTCCTTCGGAAACGTCTCGCTGAAGATCTCGGCCGGTGATGCCCGGCCTGTCCGCGTCTACGGAAACACTGTGTACGGAGATTTTTTCGAGACCCTTCGCGCCTGGCCGACTGCGGGACGTCTCCTGAGCGCCTCGGACACCGAACTCGGATCGGATCCGTTGAAGGCGGTCATCAGCGAGGAGTTGGCACGCAAGCTATTCGGCTCGGTGGACGCTGCCCCAGGGAAATCGGTCCAAATGAATGACGAAATGGTCGCCGTTGTGGGTGTGGCGGGCGGCGGCTTTGCCGGTGCGGAGCGCGGTTTTCACACCGACGTTTGGCTGCCGTACGGCGCCCTCGTTCCTTTGGTTGGGTTCACGGCGGAGCGCCTGGTGGACCGCGAATCGGTGATGCATGGTGACATCATCGTCCGTCCGAACTCCGGAGTCGGCGCGAATGCGGTGCAGGCTCAGGTGGACGAGATCCTCGACCGGCTAGAACAGGCTGGTAACGAGAGTGGCCCCTATCTGGCCGACCTCCAGGCTTGGGTCTTCGAGGGGCTGCACACGCCGCCGATCGTCCGTGCAGCCACCTATTCCTCCCTCCGAATGCTGGCGATTGTCGTCGGGCTGGTTCTGCTCCTCGCCTGCGCCAACGTCGCCAACCTGCTGTTGTTCCGGAACGCGCAGCGCCGCGGTTCGGTCGCGACGCTCAGAGCGTTGGGCGCATCGCCGGGTCGGATTGCACGTCAACATCTCGCGTTGAGCCTTATCATTGGCGTTCTGGGCGCTTTGACGGGGATCGGTGTTGGCTGGCTCATCTCCCTTCCCTTCCAGGGCGCAGGATTGATGGGCATGCCCACCTTTGAGGGGCCGGTTCTTGATAAGCGGGTGCTGGGTTTCGCGGTCGCCGCGTGCGGCCTCACCACGCTCCTCTTCGGCACGCTGCCCGCTCTGCTCGCGGGTCGGTTCGACCTCGCCGGCTCCCTCCGAAGCTCCACTGGGAGGGACACCGGACGCCTCGCCAAAGTCCGCTCGGCGCTCTCCGTTGTCCAACTCTCTTTGGGCATGGCGTTGTTGGTTGGAGCTCTCCTTCTCGTTCGCACAATGCAGAACCTGTATTCGGTCGAACTTGGGATTGATCCGGAAGGCATCTCAGCCTTAACCTTGAACCTCCCCGGGGACCTTCCGCCGGAGGACCAGGAGAGCCTGTTCCGAAGACTGCTCGCAGCGGTGCAGACACTGCCGGAGGTGCAAGGCGCTGCGGGCGATGCCTACGGTCCCTTTGGCCCGAGCTTTATTGGTCGGATTCGGCTCCCGGAGACTCCAGACGGCCAAGACCTGCGCACCAAAATGCTCCCAGTCACTCCAGGGTGGTTCGAACTACTGAACGTACGGACGGTAAGCGGTCGACCCTTCTGGGACACCGACTGGGGTTCCGGAGCAAAGAGCATTGTCATCCTGACCGAGTCCTTAGCTTACCGCCTCTTCGGAAGGACCGATGTGGCCGGACGCGTGGTGGAGGCGGGATTCGGACGTCCCGAACCAATGGAGATCATCGGAGTAGTCGCGGACATCCGGTCGGCCTACCACCCCGATCGGCCCGAGGACACCTTCTTCGTGATGCCGGCCGCGATGCCCCGGGGCCTGTCGTACTTCACTCTCCTCATGGGCGTCCACCCGTTCAACCCTGAGGTGGCCAATCGCATCCGGAGCGTGGTGGAAGCCGAGCTCCCCGATGAGCCCGTTCCCGACCCGCAACCGATTTCGAACCGGCTGGATGACATCAACGAGGAGGCCCGCGTATACAGCACACTGCTCGCCCTGCTTTCCGCGATTGCTGTCATCCTATCCGCCGTCGGACTTTACGGTGTCGTGGCGTTCACGGTCGCCGCCCGGCAACGTGAGTTCGGCGTGCGCCTCGCCCTCGGTGCCGACGGGAGTCGGATCGCTCGATTGGTGGCGCGAAACGTAAGCGCCATCGTTGGGTCGGGGACGGCCCTGGGCCTCGCCGGTGCCTACAGTCTCTCGCAGCTCCTTCAGAACCGCCTATTCGGCGTCGCACCACTCGATCCTGCCTCGTATGCTGGAGCTGTAGCGATCTTCTCCGTGGTCGCAGTGGTGGCGTGCTGGTCGCCGACCCTCCGTGCGATTAGAGTGGACCCCGTAACCACGCTCCGCGAAGAGTGAGGAAAGAAGCAAGGTACGGCGTTAGGGGATGACTCCGCTCTCCAACATCGGCGCACCAGTGGCCGAAGCCTTCGGCGGTTAGGTGCTGACTAACGATTCTGCGATTCTGCTGCGCGCCTAGGATGCATCTCGCGTCTAGCGCCGCGCAAGCTCACCGCGTCAGCAGCAAATGCTTGTTAGGCAGCGGGCGGTCGCACATTCACCTCATATCTCGCTCGAAGAGCGCCGATGTGCTCAGGCAGGTGCGGCCACTCGCAGGAGGCTTCCCAGGCAGTCCAAAGCTCGGAGTGGCTCAGGGAAACGAACCGAACCGCGGAATCAGCGACCTCCGCAGCGAAGTGATCGACTTCAGAGCGATGCGAGGAGAACTCTGGAAGGTCGGTCGCGTTCAGAGGCTCCCAGAACACGTACATGAGCACGTTCTCGCCCGGTTCGTCCGTGAGGGAGTGACGCATCCCGAGGTAGTGCTTCACGAGTTGAGCCGCGTCCAGTTTCCCGAAGCGCTTCGGATCCGATAAAAGGGACTCGTACATGGACCTCCACGATGCCTCAGCCAGCCGGGCCACGGCGCCGTCGTACGCTGGGGAGAACTTGGCCGTCTTGGAACTGAGGATCTCCGTGAACTTCGACTCCACGGCGACCGTTCCGAAGAGCCCGGTCGCGAAAAGGGTCTTCAGCGAGCGGTCGATCAGTTGGTTGTCGAACCGGTCGCCGACGGCGATGGACATATAGGATTCGACGGTCGCGGCCTCGATGCGCTGATTGCCGTCGACGCGGATGGCGTTGATCAGGCCGCCCGATTCCTGCGCCGCCGCCGGCGGCGCGACGGCGATCGTCGCCAGCGCCGTGGCGATCAACCCAATCAACCAAACAAAGCGCGACAAAACGCCTCCCGATTTATCGCCGCTGATTTTACGAAAACAGATTGATGAAGAAATCCACCACCTGCAGGCGGTCGAGATCTTTCCAAGTCACGAAAATCATGAGCGTTAATACCATCGCGAGGCCGATGCGAAAACCGTATTCTTGCGCGCGTTCGCTCAGCGGCCTGCCGCGAATCGCCTCGAAGACGTAGAACAGCAGATGTCCGCCGTCGAGCATGGGAATCGGAAACAGGTTGATCAGCCCGAGGTTTATGGACAGCAGGGCCATGAACCAGAACACCGCGATCAGGCCGTCTTCGGCCACCTGTCCCGAAACCTGGGCGATGAGGATTGGCCCGCCGAGTTCATCGCTGCCCCGGGTGCCGGCAATGATCTGGCCAAGCGCCTCGAGGGTCGCGGCCGACAGATACCAGGTCTCTTCCACCGCCGCCCAGATCGCCACGAGCGGGTCGAGACGCACGAACTCGACGCCCTCGCGGCCGATTCCGATCTGGCCGAATTCCCGCACGTTGCCGAACCGGTCCGTCACCTCGACCATGCGCGGAACGATGACCAGCTCGATCTCGGCGCCATCGCGCAGCACCGTGAAGTTCAGCGGCTCGCCGGCACTGGCGCGGACGATCATCTGCAGGGCCTCGAAGCGGTCGATCGCCTGGCCGTCGATGCCGATGATCCTGTCGCCCGGCATCATGCCCGCCGCCTCGGCCGGGCTGTCGGGCTGGACGATGCTGATATCGGCCGGCGTGATGCGCTGGCCGACGGTGGCGAACATGCAGGCCAGGATGATGATGGCGAGCACGAAATTGGCGAGCGGGCCACCCAAAATGATCGCCGTGCGCTGGCCGAGTGGCTTGTGGTGGAACGATACGGCGCGGTCCTCGGGGCTCATCTGGGGCACGTCCTCGCCCGGTTTGCTCGAGGCGTCGGCGTCGCCAAACATCTTCACGTAGCCGCCCAACGGCAACAGGCTCACCTTCCAGCGAGTGCCGTTGGCGCTGTCCCAGCCGAACAGTTCGGGCCCGAAACCGATCGAAAAGATCTCGACCCGCACGCCGTTCCAGCGGGCGATCACGTAGTGCCCCAGCTCGTGTCCGAAGACGATGACGCTGAGGATGAAGATGAACGAAAGACCGTTGGTCCAGATGAGGTTAATCAGATCCATGTGTCACCGGTAATTAAGTGTCATTTGCCTTCGAGCAGGCTGGTGGCCGCCTCGCGTGCCGCGGCATCGATCGCATGAACGTCGTCGAGGCTGGTAATTTCGTTGCGCGGCACCTTTTCCAAAGCCCGTTCGACGATTCGCACGATGTCGAGGAAGCCGATCTTGCCGGCCAGGAAGGCGTGTACGGCGATCTCGTTCGCCGCACTAAGGATAGTAGGTGCGCCGTCGCCAGCCTTCAAGGCCTGGCGGGCGAGCCCGAGCGCCGGAAAGCGCCCGTCGTCGGGCCTCTCGAAGGTGAGCTGGGCGATTTCCGCGAGGTCGAGCCGGGCCGCCGGCGTGCCGATGCGCCGCGGCCAGCCCAGGGTATAGGCGATCGGCGTCCGCATGTCGGGCGACCCGAGCTGGGCCAGCACCGAGCCGTCGATGTAGGCGACCAGGCTGTGCACCACCGACTGCGGATGGATCACCACCTCGATCTGGTCGGCGGGAAGGTCGAACAGATAATGAGCCTCGATCAGCTCGAGGCCCTTGTTCATCAGCGTCGCCGAGTCGACGGAAATCTTCGCGCCCATCTTCCAGTTGGGAT
>JADFRS010000132.1 GCA_022561145.1 Gemmatimonadota bacterium | reverse complement strand
GTCAACGAGCTTCCTGAATGACCTCTGCGAACTCTGCGTGCTCTGCGGTGAACAAGGGCTAACAAGTAGCCTCATGACACAACGTACCATCATCTCCGTCGTCGGTGCCCGCCCGAACTTCATGAAGCTGGCGCCGCTGGCTCGGGCCCTGGCTTCCCGGCGCGACCTCCGGCATGTCGTCGTGCATACCGGGCAGCACTACGATATTGGTATGTCCGGGGCGTTCTTCCGCGATCTCGGGATCCCCGATCCCGATCTGAACCTGGAGGTCGGCTCCGGCACGCACGCCCAGCAGACCGCCGCGATCATGCAGCGGTTCGAAGGGGCATGTCTCGAGGTGCAACCGGACGTGGTCCTCGTATACGGTGACGTCAACTCCACGGTGGCGGCGGCGCTGGTCTCGGCTAAGCTCGGAGTGGAGGTGGGCCACGTAGAGGCGGGGCTGCGCAGCCGCGACTGGTCCATGCCCGAAGAGATCAATCGCGCAGTCACCGACCGCCTCTCCAACCTCCTGTTCACCCCCTCGCGCGACGCGGACGACAACCTCATCGCGGAGGGCGTTCCGGAGAAGCGGATCCACTTCGTCGGCAACATCATGATCGACACGCTGGTCTACGTGCTTCCGGCGGCGCGCGCGCTCGACGCTCCCGCTCAGCACGCCCTGGCGGGCCGCCCGTACGTCGTGACCACGCTACACCGCCCGGCCAATGTGGATGACCCAGCGGTGCTCACCGACTTGTTCGGCGCCCTGACGCAAATCGCGCGCACGGTCCCAGTCGTCTTTCCCGTGCACCCGCGCACGAGGGCCAGACTGAGCGACCTCGGCCTCGCGCCCGAGACGAACACGGATCTTCGACTGATCGAGCCCGTCGGCTACGTGGAGATGCTGAGCCTCGTGGACGGGGCCGCCCTGGTGATCACGGACTCCGGAGGGCTCCAGGAGGAGACGTCCTACCTCGGCGTTCCGTGTCTCACCGTGCGGCCCAACACCGAGCGACCGATTACCGTGAGCGCCGGCACCAATCGGCTGGTCCAGCCGGACGGGGCGATCTTGGAGGGCGAGTCCCGAGCGATCCTCAGCGACCCGCGGAGGGTGGACGTGGAGATCGAGCGCTGGGACGGGAGGACCGCCGATCGGATTGCGGACGTGTTGTGTGGCGAAAGAGGTTGGGACGGCGGGACGGCGTGAGCGGACGCGACGGAGGCGCGCCGGTGCGCGTGTAGCCCCAAACACCCCAGACGGCTAGCCGTCTATCGGTCTCGGTTCCTGCTCCACTTTCTCGCCTGACCTGTCCCCCGTTAGTTTATCTCGCATGAACGCCTCAGATATCCGCCGTTCGTTCATCGATTTCTTCCGCGATCGCGGCCACCACGAGGTCCCGTCGTCGTCGCTGCTGCCGTTGGGCGATCCGACACTGCTGTTCACCAACGCCGGCATGGTGCAGTTCAAGCGGGTGTTCCAGGGGCGTGCGAGGTGCTCGACGCGCCGCGTCCACCCCGACCGGAGATCGAATTGTGGGACGGCGAGCTCGCGACTTCCGGGAGCAGTATCTGCGTCCCATCACGCGTGCGATGGAGTATCCCAATGAAGATCTGTGTTGTCGGCTCCGGCTATGTCGGATTGGTGACGGGGGCGGGATTCGCTGAGATGGGGAACGACGTCATTTGTGCCGACGTCGACGAAGACAAGATCGCGGCGCTCGAACGCGGGGAGACTCCGATCTCGGAACCGGGGCTCGACTCGATGATCGCCCGCAACGTGGACGGCGGCCGTCTGCGGTTCACGAGCGACGTGGAGTCGGCGGTCGCCGATGCGGAGGTGATCTTCGTCGCGGTCGGTACGCCGCAACGATCGGATGGGGGAGCGAACCTGTCGGCGGTGGACGCCGTCGCGGAAACAGTGGCCAAGGCCTCCAAACGAGAATGCGTGTTGGTGTTGAAGAGCACGGTGCCGGTCGGTGCGAACGAGCGCGTGAGCCGCATCGTGAGGAACGCGACGGACCATCCCATTCACGTCGTGAGCAATCCGGAATTCCTGAAGGAGGGCGATGCCGTCGGGGACTTCTTGCGACCTGACCGGATCGTGATCGGTTGCCCGCCGGACGACGGCTTTGCGCGCGACTTGATGAGCCGGCTCTACCACCCCGTGTCGCTCAAGACGGACAAGACGGTCTGGATGTCTCCGCAGAGCGCGGAGATCACCAAGTACGTGGCCAATACGATGCTCGCGATGCGCATCTCCTTCATGAACGAGATCGCCGCGCTGTGCGAGAAGGTCGATGCCGACGTCAACGACGTTCGTAAGGGCGTGGGCTCGGACCGCCGGATCGGGCCCGAGTTCCTCTATGCGGGGCCGGGCTATGGCGGCTCCTGTTTCCCAAAGGACGTGCTCGCACTTGTTCACGTGGGGCGCGAGTTCGGGATGCCGCTCGAACTGGCGCAGGCCACCGAGAACGTCAACCAACGTCAGAAGGGAGTGATGCTGCGCAAGCTCAAGCAGCACTTCCAGGGTGATCTGCGGGGCAAGAAGATCGCTATCTGGGGGATCGCGTTCAAGCCGCGCACCGACGACATCCGCGAATCACCGGCGCTCACCCTCATCGACGGCCTGTTTGCAGAGGGGGCGAGCGTGGCCGCCCACGACCCGGAGGCGGGCGACGAAGCCCGCCGCAGGTTCGGCGACACGATTCAGGTCGTCGATCGACCGTATGACGCCGTGAAGGACGCCGACGCGCTGGTCCTCGTGACGGAGTGGCGTCAGTACCAGAACCCGGACTTCGGACGCATCAAGGAGGCCATGCGCACACCGTTCTTGCTCGATGCGCGCAACATTTGGTCTATGTACGGACTCCGCAAGCAGGGCTTCGCCTACACGGGGATCGGCGTGCTCGGCAGTTGACGGGATAAGGTCGTGCGTCGGCACTTGCGCCGGGCGACTGCCACGAGCCCGAGGCCGAGCTTTGCTGTCGCCCATGCCGTGCCGATCTCGTCGGAACGTGGACGCTCGCCGGTTGTACCGGCAGCCCCGGATCGTGGGTTCGGGGCTATTTGGGATGCCCGGGGGTGCCAATGACCGACTCACAGGCTGGCAAACAGCGGAGCAGTGGTACGAATCGTCCCGTACCGGACATGAAAGGCTACCGGAGACTGCCCGGGTACACTCATCCCACTGGCTGGACGCCTCCAGTACCAAGGGCGATACTTGGGATAGGGGAAAGCAGATTCCTTCTATGTCTTGTCTTTGCCCCGCCGACTGCCAGATGCTCAGCTTGCTCCTGATTCGAGGGTAGCCCCATGATCACGCGCCCTAGCTTCCTGCCCCTCGCCGTACTGTCCTTCATCCAAAGACCCGCTGGGTCGGGCCTGAGCCTCGGTGCGCTGATTGGCAGTCTCGCCGTCGGGGCCTGTGGCGGGACGCCTGTGCGCATCGCGGATCTTGACCTCCCTGGTATGCTCCCGGGAGTGGGTATCGTGGGAAAATGGGAATCCGTCGACCGATCCCAGGGCGGTATCGGTAACACGCTGGAGTTCCACGCCGATAGCGTGGTGACCCAAGTCTTCGGTGCGATGGTTGACTTCACTTACCGGGTGGAGGACGCGCGTCTCATCACGACCTTCGTGGACGCATCCACCGGCGAGCTGTCGGAAGACAGTTACGGCTTTCGGATCAGCGGTGACACCCTGATTCAAACGGATGAGGGTAGCGGTCAAGAAATTCGTCGTATGAAGCGAGTGGAGACTCTGAATGCCGGTGTTCCACCGATCGTTGGCACATGGTCGTATCAGCACCCGGCTGGTGGCACCGCGTTCGAGACGTTTGCCGCCGACGGGAACCTGTATTTTCGACGGCCATTTCGCACTGACACCCTGGGCACGTACAGCGTGGATCGGGGTGATAGGCTCAGGATGATCGTCGTGGATTCCGCCCCAATGCGAATAGAGATTACCACGTTCCGCTTCGTGATCGAGGGAGCTGAGCTGATGCTCTCTCCAGCGAGAGGACCGCAACGGCGATACAACCGGGCGCCGCCGCGACCGCGCGCCCTGGCCCTCACC
The DNA here is from genome assembly GCA_022561145.1 of Gemmatimonadota bacterium. GTDB lineage: Bacteria > Gemmatimonadota > Gemmatimonadetes > Longimicrobiales > Gaopeijiaceae > JACZXQ01. The sequence goes on along the minus strand of JADFRS010000132.1, from coordinate 7,238 downwards.
GTCCCCGGGCCGGTCCGGGGCCAGGAACTCCTTCGTTGGGGATTCCAGGCCGGGGACACCTGGGAATACCGCCTGACCCAGAGCACGTTGACCCGCGGTGACCCACTTCGCTCCCCAGAGTCCGGTCAAATGATGGGGCAGTCGATTCGCACCTCCCAGCTTCAGACCCTGACGCTCGAGGCCGCTGTGCGCCAGGTCGAGGCAAACGGGAATATCACGGTCGACTGGACCTACACCCGGATGCAGATGTCGACCGAGCTGGGCGGAACGAGCTTCGACTGGGATTCGGACCGTCCCGACACGAGCCTAGCCGACACACCGCAGAGCCGCATGGTCGCACCGCTCGAGGCCATGCTCGGGCGGACCCTGACGGTCGTCATGACGCCTCTCGGCGAGATCCTCGAGGTGCGGGGGGGCGATGCCATGCTCGCCGCCATGCTCGAAGGGCTGGATCCGCGGATTGCACCCATGATGGAGGAGCAACTCGGGTCGATGTTCGGCGAGGAACGGATGGTATCTGAGTTCATGGGGGGGGTAGGAACGTTGCCCGAGGCCCCGGTAGGCTTGGGCGATTCTTGGACCACCCACTCCGAGATGCCCATGCCGATGTTCGGGGGCAATATGACCTCCGAAACCCGACACACGGTCACCGGGTTCGAGAATCAATCGGACGAGCGCGTGGTCCTGATCCTTCACGAAGGCACTATTGAGCTCGACGACTCGGGGCGAGGGGAGGGCCTACCGTTCACGGTTAGCCTGAACGACGCTAGCCTGAGCGGCTCGACCACGTTCTCCCTCGATCGCGGGTTGATTCTGAGCAGTGCCACCAAGACTGAGCAGGTGATGACCATGAGCATGCCGGCAGCGGGCATGCGGCAGCGGATACGAACGGAAAGCTCCACTGTCCTGGAGCTCGTGGGTCCGGTCACCGGCCGGAAGAGGGGAGGACCGATCGCCCCCGAGGCAGACGCTCTCATGAGCGTTACCGATCTTGCCGAACTCCCCCGGGGCGCGGAAATCGTTGCCACCAGCACGTACCCGGAGGACATCACGGTATGGACGTTGGCCAACGGAGTCAGGGTTGTCCTGAAGCCGACGGATTTTCAAGCGGACCAGGTACTCGCCCTTGGGGTCAGTCCAGGTGGTACGTCTCTGGCAAGCGATGAAGACTTCGTCCCAGCTCGCACCGCTGCCCAGGCGATCGGAATGGGTGGTGTCGGAGACTTCACACCTCTTGCCCTACGTCAGGCGCTCTCCGGTCGGAGTGTGAGGGTCGCGTCCCGTATCTCCGAGTCGGGGGAAACGGTTCGGGGCAGAGCCTCATCCAGCGATCTGGAGACCCTGCTTCAGCTGATTTACCTGAGGTTCACTGCACCGCGGGCCGATGAGTTCTCCTTCGAGGGCTGGAAGCGAGCGCGCGAGCAAGAGCTGAGGGACCGGCGTCCCACTGTGGGGAGACTGTTCCGCGATGCTTGGAACCGGATCACCACGCAAGACCATCTCAGGAGGCGGCCGCTGACCGTGCAAATGCTCGAGGAAACCGATCTGGAGCGGTCGCTCGCCTTCTACGAGGACCGTTTTGCCGATGCCGGCGACTTCGCGTTCAACTTCGTGGGTAGTTTCGACCTCGATACCATACGTCCCCTGGTCGAGCGTTACCTGGGAGCACTGCCCTCGACCGGACGACAGGAGACATGGCGCGATTTGGGCATACGGATCCCAAGCGGTGTGGTCGACGAGACCGTATACACGAGAATCGACCCCGGGAGTAACACGCGGATCCTGTTCCACGGCCCCTTCGAATACGGGAGTTTGGAGCAACGCGTAAGGGTCCGCGCGCTAGCTGCAACGTTGCAGGCCCGGCTCAGCGAGGTGCTCGCAACCGACCTCGGTGACGGCTATTTCGTCAGTGTCCGATACCGTATGGGATACCAGCCTGACGACAGGTACGAGTTGTCTGTCGCTTTCGGGTCGGACCCGGAGCGCACCGATGAGATCATTCAGCGGGTCTTCGTTGAGGTCGAACGCCTTCAGACGCTCGGTCCGTCGGAGGAAGAGACTGCCGATGTCAAGTCGAGGCTGCTCGACGGTTACGAAATGAGCATTCGGCGGAACGGCTTCTGGAGCAGCGAGCTCCGGACGAGTGACCTGAGGGGAGAGGACCCACTCGAGCGCATCCTAGGCTTCCCACCAGTGGTAGAAGCGCTCACGCCCGAGACCATTCGAGACGCCGCGGGGACGTTCCTCGACGTAGAGAATTACGTGCGGCTCACCGTGCGCCCCGATCCGGTTGAGTCCCCGGGGGTCGGCGGGTCGGGGGAATGGCTGAGCTCCCGCGAAATGCAGGAGCGGTTTGATGCCGAGGTGTCGGGACGTTTCTATCCTGCCCGGCTCGAAGGCCGGCTTCGTGACGGACGATCCGAGTACCGTGCGGCGTTCGCGGCGTACCCGACTCCGTTCCGGTTCAACTCCGTTTGGGGGTGGGCAGAGGACCGTTTCTTGGCACGAGACGCCGAGCTGACGACCGAGGGATTTCGCAGGGTGTGGACCCAGGAGTTCACGGACGGAAATGGTACCCGCCGCTTCCAGGGCACGTGGGTGAGACCGGCAAGCGGCCCCTAGGCCCCTAAAGGACCTCCCTCGGGCGGTACCGAACGAAGAAGACGCCCTGCTGCATGCTTGTGACCACGATCGTTCCACTCTCGAAGAAGGGGTAGTTCGACCAAGAGCCCTGCATCCTCACCGACTCGTCCCATGGGACCGTGTCGAGGAAGCCGACCTCGACCGGACTCTCCGGGTCGCGGATGTTCAGAATCCTGAGCCCGCTCATGTAATTCGACTGGTACATCAGGTCGCCCTTGATGTACAAGTTGTGGTCCGTCGTGAAGGTCTCCCCGAAGTGCTCTTTGATCAGGATCGGGTCGTCGAGGTCGGACACGTCCCAGATCAGGGTTCGCGAGCCCTCCATCTCCGGTGCCTGACCGCTTCTAGCTTGGCCTTCATCCAGCTCGTCGCCAAGGTAGAAATATCGGTGGTCCTCGGTGATCCACCCCTGGTGTGCATAGGCGACGTTGGGATGTGAGGCCCTGGAGAGCGCGACCGGGTTTGCCTTGTCGGATACGTCCGCTATGGAGAGCGCGGTCTCGTTCGCGCCGAAGCAGATCTCCTTCCCTGCGTATTCCGTGTCGGGTCCTTGGTAAATGATGCACATCGCATCGTGCGTGTATCCGGTCCCCGCGCGTCCGGTGCTCGTGTCCTGGAAGCATCCTATGAATGCGGGACGAAGCGGATCATTGATGTCGATCATGTGGAGGCCGCCCCCGCACGTCTCGCCACCCATGCTCGCTCCCAGGGCGTAGGCGGTGCCGCTGTCCTCGTTGATGGCGATGTTGTGCGCGCTCGCGATTCCCTCGTACAGCGCGTCGGGCTCAAAGGTGCACCGGGTTGAGCGGGTCCGAGATGTCGATGAACGATGTGCCGTCCGTACGGCCCACAATTGCGTACTCGCGGCCCGTCTCCGGGTCGGTCCATCCCCAGACGTCATTCGCTTGGGTCCTGCGGCCCCCGCCGATTGCTTCGATCGGAAGGAATGAGAGGATGGCAACCCGCGAGCAGTCGAACTGATCCGCCTTGCCGGTGTCGCCGCAGGCGATCTCACGCCCGACCAGGGCCGGAAGAGCGGTCTTGGAAGGGATCAGGAGCTTGGCCTCAGATATCCACGTGCCGCCCTGGTTTCGCATCACCACCGCCGATCCGAGGCCGCCGTCGTTGCCCGGCTGCCCGACGATCGCGAGATCACCTCCTGTGGCCACGGCTCCTCCAAACCCATCGCCTTCGGTCGGATCGATGGTGTTCGTGATCTTGGTCGCTGGCCCAAAGGTGCGGGCGTCGGAGTCGAAAGTGAACCGGTAGATGGCACCAGTAAAATCAGCGCCCGGTGCGGAGATCCAGAGCTCGTCCTCGGTAGTGTGGAAGCGGTGACCGAAAAAGGCACCCGGTCGCCGATCGAAAGCGCTGAGTGTCGTGCCGAGAACCCAGTCGCCCGTGAGCGGCCGATACGTGTACGTGTAGACGGCGCCCTCCGCATTATCCCGGCCGGGGAGCCCCAGAAGGGCCATGCCCTCAAACCACCCCACATCGAGCGTGCCGGCGCCTGGAATGCCGGGCAATCCGATGTCGGCGGGCCGCGACTCGCCTGCCGGGAGCGCGAGGCGTGTCTCCTGGACCCAGCTTCCAGCATCATCCTGGGAAAAGATGTACGCTGCGCCGGTGCCCGCGTCGCCCGCGAACGAGCCTACGATCAGCTTCTCCCCGTTGTAGGAAAGCCTCCATCCGAAGAATTCACCCTCGGCGGGACTCTCAGGTTGTAGGGTCGCACGCTCGACGAAGGAACCCGAGCCGTCACGCTCGTAGACCCACACCGCGCCGATTCCCCCGAACCCGAGCGAAGACACGAACAGAAAGTCCCCGTACAGCTCCCCAAAACGGCCAAAAGCCTCGCCCTCCGCCACCGCCTCTGGCTGGAGGATCGATTCGAGCTCCAAGCTGTCGCCGTCCCTGCGATACACCCAGACCGCGCCGGTCGAGTTCTCGTAGAGGGTGCCACCCACGATCATCGAGCGGTCATCCATCGTGAAAAAGCGACCGAAGTTGTCCCCACGACCGTCATGGGGGGGCGCCAGCATTGTGCCGATTTGCTCCCAACTGTCGCCGGATTGCCCGTATGTGTAGATCGTCGAGGGACTGCGCTGATTCGTCGGCTCGGCGATCATGATCTGTCCATCGCTGATCGCCACGTAGGCGCCGAACTGCTGGGCCTCGGCCGGAACAGTTAACTGTTCGAGACTCACCCACTCTTGCTCGTAGGTAGGAAAGCTAAGCAGCGCGAGGCTTGGACCACGAGTGCAGGCGACCCTATCCGTAAGGTTCACGTTGCGGACCAGGTTCCGGAACGCTTGGTCGTCCAGTTTCAGCGCACACGTGATTTCGGTATCCGGATGAGTCGCTAGAGCCAGGAACCTTCGACCATCAGCTTGTCGTATATCAACTCTTGACCCACCAAAGGGACGCCAGCTGGATCCGCCGTCCCCATCGTGGGACCATGGCAGGGCCGTGTCCCTAGTGAGCGTCCCATTGTCCCGGAAATCGGCCTCCTTCGCGGCCGCGAGCGTCAACAGACTTTTTTGCATAGCCATGTACGCGGCCTCTTCCCGATGCACATCTGCGGGATCGCGTTCTTCGCAAACAGGAGACCAGCGACTCTGGCCGGGGGGACCGTTCACGGTCACGCGACAAACCGCGTAACTTCGATGATGGATAACCTCCGCGCTCCAGCTCGTGGAATCCCCGTGCGTGATCCAAATCGAGACGCCAAGCGGACTCGCATCTCGTACGTCTACGTGCGCCATCCATCGGCGAACGTTCCAGCGTGAGATCGGCTGCGTCTGGCGCAGCGCGGCCACGCGCCGCATGTGTTCCTGTATGTGATGATGTTCCGGCGCGTACCTCCGATGTTCCGCGTAGAAGGAATCCTGCGCCTCGCGCAACAGCCACAGTGCTGATTGCATTTCTTCGATACGCTCCGCGTGATAAGCGGTACAGGTCTCCCGCCACCGTTCCGCCTCAGCGACTGCGACGTCAACGGCAGTCTTTGCCAACTCGAGGGGCGAGATCTCGACTAACCACTGGAGTTGCGGATCAGGAGTGGTGAATGCGGATCGGAACGTCTCCCAGTGCGCTTCGGCAGCCACGAATTGGCCGAGCCGTGCGTACAGCGACGCGAGTCGGCGCTGAGCGAACGGATAGGCGAATCCGCGATCCATAATGGCCGCGCGGGGTTGTGGAGCATCATCGACGATCAGCAGGAAGTAGGCGATTGCAGAGTCGAGTTGCCCCAGGCGGTCGTACGCCTCGCCCACCAACCACCGGAGCGCCAGCGTGCCCACGAAGCGATGTTCTCCTCGGCCCGCAGCCCGAGCCGCCACTTCGACGACGGCTGGCCAATCTTGCGCGGCGCGACTGCTGAGGGCGTCGACGAGTGTGTTCCACGTCTGAAGCGGTAAGATCTCATGATTCGGTCGGTGGCTGGCCGACTCTTGGAGGTGCCGCGCCCTGGCTGTATCTGCAACAGTGGCCGCCCACATCGCTTGGCGCACGAGGATGGCGTACGTGGTATCGGGCAGGGCGGCGCGAATCGGCATGATCCGCCCCACAGCATTCACGCATTCTGTGGCGAGGGCGAGAATCAAACGGTGCTGCTGCCAGCTCCCCGTGGTAGAGATGTGGAGGGTACTGTCTGCCGCCCGGACAGCACCTCGAGCTGCTCGGGCACTGGCAACGATGACCCGCCACCACGGTGTTGATGAATGCTCTCCTCCAGTCGCCACCCCCAAGCTCTCGGCGATCGCCCAGTCGCGTCGCGCCATCGCCAGGGTCATGGCCCCCACTCGTCTATCGACCTCGCGCAGATTCGGAAGAAATGTCTCGGCCTCTTCGATACGACCGAGGGAGACGAGCGTGCGAAACCGAACTCTGGCGGCCGGGCGTGACATACCTTGCGGTGAGAGTTCCCTGACCCGGTCGAGATGAAGCAGAGCGTCGCCATAAGCGCCCAGCCGGCGGAGCGCCAAAGCCCGATTGTAGTGCGCAAGGCTGTCGTTCGGACTTCGCGCGAGCAACTCGCCGTAGAGGCGGATGGATTCCTGGAGGTTGTAGTCGGAGTACTGCGCGTGGACCGCGGCGATGTGGAGTTGTTCCGTTGCGCTGGCGTGCGAGCTGTACTCGAGAGCCTGCTGCAATGCGTGGCGACTTTCCCCAACGCGTCCCTGGGCGTTGAAATTGACCGCTAGCAGCCTCCACGCCATCGCAAACTCAGGATCCAGCGCCAGAGCTTCACGGAGTCGCGCAACGCTGCCCCGACGGTCGCCGTCCTCCATGACCAATCGCCGGGCCTCCGTGTACTTCTCGTACGCCTCGGATGATGCTGTCGTGACTTCAACTGGTGCAGGAGCGGGGGTTGGCGGCTCAGGAGGCGGCGCGCAGGCGGCTAGGAGAGCCAGCGCAGCAGCGGGAAGGAGCGGACGCATGACGGCCTCCTTGTGACCAGATGTGTAGGTTCCCGTCGATGGCTCAGCGGTCTACGTCGTCGGGCGGCGTCCTGCGGGGCGTCAGTCAGGCGGCTGGGCCAGCATCGGACACCGTAAACAACAAGATAATGCAGCGCGGTACAGGGTTCGCAA
>JADFRS010000131.1 GCA_022561145.1 Gemmatimonadota bacterium | reverse complement strand
AATGTGGTGACCGCAAGCGAAGCGCGCGAGCCTGACGGCTACCGCGTCAGTAGCAATTGCTTGTTAGATGGCGACCGCCAGACGATCACACGCACGGTCCCTGGCACAGCTCGAAGACTTGCAGCCGGTTTCCGTCGAGGTCGCGGAAGACGAAGCTCCGCGCCTGGAGCGCCTCGTCGATGAAGACGGAATCGTCCGAGTCGACCCGGTGCTCGATCAACCATTGATGCGCCGCGTCGATGTCGTCCACGTAGATCCCCGCCTTGAAGAGGCCGAGGTGTCGGTCCGACGGGGACAGGGCACCACGAGTTTGGATCAGTTCGACGGTCAGTCCTTCACGAGACAGTATGCGGATGGAGTACAGACCATCTGGAGTGTCGATGCGGTTGACCTCGGGTAGCCCGAAAACCGTTTCGTACCAGGCGGCAGCCGCCGCCACATCCGGCGTCTGAATCGCGACGAAGGTGAGCCCGACCATGCTGAAGCTCAGCAGTCCCTCGGACCGGTCCTGCGCCCCGAGCCCACCCGGAAGCCAGACGAAGACGGCGACCATGCATCCGGTCCAACGCCACATGATCACCTCCCCCCGAAGTCGCCTTCTAACTCTCAATTCTGCTGCATCAGAGTCGCCGAGCCCTGTCGCATAAGCAACCCCAACACGACATCACCTCATGCTCGAACAATGACGCATAACGGGCTAATGGGCTCCCGACGCGGAGTCCTGCGACCTATACGTATAAACTGATCCAAAACATACGTACGCAGGACGGAGTGTCCGCGAAGCGGCCGGGCCCTTGTTGGGATCAACCTATGGCGTTCGCAGCAAAACCGCTAAGGGCCCGTGCGCGAGCCCGGCGTTATCGGGCGTTGTTTTTCCGAATGCTCGGGACACCTGCGGTGCGTGGAAGGGAGAGTTAACGACTTTTCCATTCCTGTTGCGGGCCTCGGATGCTATGCGCGCAGCGCCCTTCGCAAGCGTTACCCGCCAACAGCAAATGTTTGTTAGGCATCGCCCCGCGACGGTGGAAACGCAGGATCGGCCTAGGCCAGGGCATTGTTTTCGACCCTCTTTCGTGTACTTTGCATCGCAAAGTACTATGTGTAAGGTAAGAAAGACGTCGGCGGGTAGATATGGACAAGTGCAACGGGAGGTCGCAATGAAGAAGTGGCTGAGACGCATCCGCGGCGCCATCGGAATGGGCCTGACCTGGGCCACAGCATGGTTCGGCGCGGGCATGATCATGCTGCTGGGGTTCCTGCTGGTAACCGGTAGTACCGGAGCCGACGTCCCGTATCCCCTCGGGTTTGGTGCGTTCGGTTTTGTCGCCGGCGTCACGTTCTCTGGGGTCCTGGGGATTGTCGAGGGCCGTCGCCGGTTTGATCAGATGTCCCTTCCGCGCTTCGCAGGGTGGGGGGCAGCTGGGGGTTTCTTGTTGTCTGCAATCTTTGTCGTAGTCGTGGCCCTCGCAGAGGACCCCGCTTTCTTAGGGAATCTGGTGGTGTTGGGCCCAGTGTTCGCAGCGGCCGGTGCCGGCTCCGCTGCTAGTGCGCTGGCCCTGGCCAGGAGGGCGGAGGACCGGGAATTGCTCGAAGCCGGTGAGGACGTGGACGAGGTCGGGCTTACCGAAGATGAGGCGCGGGAACTGCTCGGAGGCGGCGGCTGACTCCTCCACGTGGCTCCAGGCCCCAGCCTTCGAAAACGTTGCTCGTCCAGCTGTGGGCCGGTGGCCCAGGCGATGCCTAATCTTGGTTATGCTGTACCAGAGTTGCCGAGACGAGTCGCAAAGGAAATCCCAATACGACATCACCTCACGCTCGAACAATGTCCGATAACGTTCAGGGCCTCCGAACCGGCCCAAATCACTTCTGCTTCCAACGGCTTCATTCTTCGATCAACCACTTCTGCTCACCGACTCACCCAGCGCGTGGCCGGTTGGGTCGGAGGCCGCCACAGGCGGCCGGAGCCGGAGGCCCATTTGTTATCTGACGGCTGCTCAGCCCAGACCCATCTGGCGAACGGGATTTCCCTGCTACGGTACACCCCCCGTTTGCCCCTCCGGGTCTGCCTCGGTCTTTGCGGCCATCGCCGAATCAACAGCAGAGAGCATCCTGAGGACTTCAGCGATCACCGCCTCAGGATGCTCCTCTTGGATGTAGTGCTGCGATAGGAGTTCGATCAGGCGTCCATCTTCCGATTCTCGCGGAATGAGGCGCTTCGCTTCATTCATTCGCGTCACAGCACCGCTGAAAGGCGGTGGGACGTCGAAGTTGGCGAGGAAGAGGGTCAGCGGCAGTGCACCGAGGCCCCGTTCTGGTGGAACGAACCGCTCCCCGCTCTCCAGTCCTCGCAACTCGCGTACGATCTCTCGCTTGATCGAAGCGCTCGCTCGGAAGTGTGCCTGTCTGAGTCTCTGGTCTCGCGAAAGGGCCTGATGCGCGCGGTAGTACCGCCATCTCACGAAACCAATCGATGCCAGCCACGCCTCCACTCGATGAAAGACCCCTTCCACCTTCAACAGCAGCGCCGGCATCTCGTCGGGCGGTGGATCCAGCAAGATCAGCCCCGAGACGTCCGACGGATGCGCATACGCGAATCGTCGGGCAACCTGTCCTCCCAGCGAATGCCCCACCAAGATCGGCGGGCCGTCGAAAAGCTCCGGATCCGCCAGGAGGTGCGCGATGTCTTCGACCGCAGCATCCAGCGTCAATACACCCTGGCGGGGAGGGCTCCACCCCAGGCCAGGACGGTCGTCGCTCACCACACGTGTCGATTCAGCAAGGCGACGCTGGACCTCGCTCCATACCCCATAGCCGTCGCCGAGGCCGGAGATAAGCAACACGCCAGGAGGACCTTCCCCATCGGTGACCACGTGTAACGTCTGTTCCCCAACCGACACCATGCGCCCCGGGGGATCGAAGCCAGCCTCCAGGAACGCCTCATGTTGGGAGCGCTCCCATAACCACCCCATGCTTCCGAGAATCACGGCCGCCGAAAGTCCGATAACTACGGCCCGACTTCCCCATTTCCGAACAACTTTCCAACGTCCCATCCAGCCAACCTCCTGGGCAGAAGGAGTCCTCTATCGCCCCTTCATTCGCACATTAACCACGCATTCCACGTCCAGCAGTCCGCTTCCACGCTGTCAGATAACGGCCCAAACGACTCCCGACGCGGAGGTGAGCGAAGCGAGCCGGAGTGTCCGCGAAGCGGCCGGGCCAGCTACGAACGTACGCTTCGCTCCTAATGTGCGCGACACCATCCCGGAGGACTGTTCGACTAATCGCCCTGTTCTCGATCATTACACGACGCATGTCGCCAATGTCACCCAATAGCGACAGAGGCGCGCGGGCAGAAAAGCAATAATTACTTCACAGTGTCGAGGACGGCCCTTGGGTGTCTGGCCGCGACCTTGAGGAGAACACGGGCCGGGCCCTGCGGCTGCCTCCGTCCCTGTTCCCAGTTCTGCAGAGTCCGCACACTGATTCCGAGGAGCGCTGCGAATTTCGTTTGGGACAGTCCGTACTCCTCCCGGATCGCGACCACATCAGGCTCCGTCGCAACAAAGGTGCGGGAGACATCCGTCTCGCCTCGGAAAATGCCACCTCCTTCGCGCACGCTCGCCACGAGTTCCTTGAAGAGATCGTCATTCATGAGAATTCCTCCTCAACCAACCCCTTCAGGATGGCCTTCTGTCTTGTCGTGAGGTCATCTCGCTCGTTCTTCCCATAGATCAGGAGCAGCAGAATCACTTCGTCCTCTCGTGCCAAGTAGTAGATGACCCGGACTCCACCGCGCTTTCCACGACCGGATCCCTGCCATCGGATCTTCCTCAACCCTCCGGTTCCCTTAACGACGTCGCCTGCATCAGGCTCAGCCACTAGCCTCAACTGCAGAAGTCGAAACGACTCACGATTCAGCAGCTTGTCGACTCTCTTCGTGAAGACCGAAGTCTCTACGATGACCATACTAAAAGTACGTCAATGGCGTATATACGTCAACGGCGTATAGTCCTGCCACGTAACAGTCAGCTCGCAATTGTGATGGACGTCGCCCCGTCGCCTATCTGCGACGTTCCCCCAGTTACTCGTCCCGAAATAGCCGGTCCACCGGACTCTCCACCTGGACCGCGTCCTTCCGGGCTACGTGCGCATAGAGCACGGTAGCGACAAGGCCCACCTGCGGACCTCCTCTTCGGAGTCGGGCGCTGGCACGGAGTTCTCGAGAAACCGGCGAACGTGCGCCATATAGAGTCTGCGTGTCCCGCGAGCGAAACCGCGGAGCACGATCTCCTCGTCCATCCGCGAGAGCAGGTCCTCGGGATCGGAGTCCCGGGTGCGTGCCTTCGCGTGCTTGATCATGCCGGATGCTGCCGGATCGGGAGGGGCGACGCGATGGCGGCATCGGTCGCCCGCTCAAGGACCGTAGCGGAGCAGGACCCCCTTCCCGATGCCTCCCAGGACCATTTCATCGTATACGTATGATTTGAATCAAAACATACGTATACCCGACGGACGACCCAGCACCGGACTTACCGGTACACGTCCCTCCGATGCCCGATCTTCACCACCGTAACGGTCCGGGCGTCGTCGTCTACTTCATAGAGGATACGAAACACACCCTGGCGAACTCGGTAGCGGTCGTGCCCTGTGAGTTTTTCGCACCCATGTGGCCGACACTCCTCACTCAAGCCTTGAATCTCGTCCACGACGCGGCGGCGCTCCTTCTGCTGCAGTGCCTCCAACTCCTTCACCGCCGAAGGCTTGATCCGGAGCTCATAGCTCGCCACGGCATCTCAGATCCTTGAGGACATCCTCAAAGGAGAGACTCGGCTCCTTGGCGCGAGCCTCGAAGGCCTCCAGATCGTCGGCGTCTTCAGCAAGGCTCTCTCTCACGGCAGCGTTCACGAGGTCCGACACACTCTGGTCGGTCTCCGCGGCCTTGAAGCGCAGTGCCCTGTGGATCGCGGCATCGAAATAGACCGTGGTTCGTTTGGGTTTGGTGTCCATAGTACGCATTATGACGTTATAACGTTATAACGTCAACAGTGTTCTTCCTGTCCACCAATAGTGGACAAACCCTCGAGGCACCCGCATGGCTCCGGGGGTCAATAATTCGCTTGCAGTCCGGCAATCTTCGGCTTATCTTCGTCTTTCGGTTTCTATTCGGTATCCTTGAGGCGAACGTGTCCCAATCAACCATGTCCGAGACTCGGCGGCGTCACTACAGTGTTCCCACCCACCCGATCGATGGAGGGTGGGAGTCCAGTGCATCGACCTCCCATCGAGGAAGCCGCCACGCCCTATGCCTCTGGCTACCCACCTTCGAGCTACGCCTGGAACTCGTCCGCTCCCCCGAGCTCGACTCCACCTCGGTCGCCCTCCTCTCCCCCAACGAAACCACCCGCCGGACGGTCTGGCAGGTCTCCGAGCGGGCCGCCCACTCCGGTGTTCGCCCCGGGCAGCTCGTCTCTCAGGCGGTCTCGCTCAACCCCTCTTTGACTTTTCTCGAGCCCGACCCGGCGCACTACGACGCCACCCAGGAAGAGCTGCTCGAAGCGCTCGCCGAGCTGAGTCCCATCATCGAGCCGGCGGGACGAGGACGGGTGTTCGTGGGCATGGACGGCTTGGGACGGCTCTACGGCTCGCCAGCCCGGCAGGTGGAGCAGGCCCTGCATACCCTGCTCCGCGTCTTTCCTCGACCGCTGGTGGCCGCCACCCGGGCGGGATGGGCTTCCGGAAAGTTCGGCGCCTGGGTCGCCGCGGCCAGCGCGGGTCCGGGCAGGCCCACCATCATCACCGACGAAGAGCTGATCGCTTTCCTGGCCAAGTGCCCGGTGTCCGTCCTCCCCGTGGAGCCGAAAATGATCGAGCGGCTCGAGCGGCTGGGAATCGGGACGCTGGACGAGCTGCGAGCCTTCCCCACCCCTGCCCTGGTGGGCCAGTTCGGCCCGGAGGGCCAGAAAGCCAGGGCCTGGTCCACGGGAGAGCGCATCGATCGTGTCCGGCCATGCCATCGCCCACTCCCCATTCGATCTTCCTTGGACTTCCCCACGCCGGTGGGGCAAGTGGGCACGCTCCACGGAGCGCTGGACCGGTTGCTGGAGCGAGGGCTGTCACGTCCCGCCAGGCGGGGCAGGAGCATTCAAGGCGTACGCATGGACGCATTGTTGGAGGGTGGCGGATCCTGGTCGATCGAGGTCGTATTGCGCGAGCCCACGGCACAGCGGGAAAAGATCGCTTTCCCCCTACGCTCACGCATGTCGATCTCCCCCCCGCCCCGGGCCGTGGAGACGCTGATCCTGGAGTTCTTCCAGTTCGGCCCCCCCACCTCTCAGATGGACATCTTCGACCGCAGGGAAGAAGGCGGACGTGAGGCGGCGGGCCGCGAGTTGACGCAGGGCGAGGTACCCTTCGCACTACGGGAAGCCGTGAAGGAGCTCAAGCTCAAGTTGGGATACTCTCCCCTGTATCGTGTGGTCGAAGTGGATCCCTGGTCCCGCATCCCGGAACGCAGGCATGCGCTGCTGCACTTCGATCCATGAGCGACCATCCGTTCATCAAAGACGAACCCCCGAAACCTGGGGCGGCGCCGATGAAGCCATCCACCGAACGGCTGCGTCCCCTGAGAACACCCGCACCCGCTCGTGTCCAGGTCGATGGCGAGGGGTTCCCGGTCGAGTTGTTGCGCCGAGGAAAGCGGTTCCGCGTCATCTCCGTCCGCGAGCGTTGGCGCATCGACGACGAGTGGTGGCGCAATCCCATCTCACGAGAATACTACGCTTTGGTCCTGGAGGACGGCCGGCCGGTCATCCTGTATAAGGACCTCCTGGGAGGAGGGTGGTTCAGCCAATGATCATCGTACGCGTCGAGATCCTGCGCCGTAAGAAGGAGCGCATCCTCCTCCATCTGGACTCCGGCGAGCCTGTCGAGCTCGCCCTGGAGGTGCTGGAACGCCACAGCCTCGGACCCGGCGACACCGTCGCGTCCCACACGCTTCGCACGCTCGTCGAGCACGACGCGAAGTGGCGGGTCCGCCAGGCCGCGCTCCACCTGCTCTCGTACCGGATTCGCGGAACCGAAGAGCTCAGGCGACGCCTCAAGGAAAAGGGCTTCCGGGCCCCGCTCATCAAGCAGTGCCTGGAGACGCTCTCCGAGCACGGCCTGCTCGACGATCGGGCCTTCGCGGCCTCGTATGCGCGGAGCCACATTTCGGCCCGGCCCCGGGGACCCTTTCGTATCGAGCAGGAGCTTCGCAAGAAAGGCGTCGCGCCCGATGTGGCCCATGATGCGGTGGTCGGTGTGCTCGAAGCCGAGGGTATCACCGAGTCGGCACTCGCTCGGAAAGCTCTCAAGAAGTGGATTCGCAGCCAGAGCCTCGACACGCTGGACACGCTGGTTTCGTCCTCGCCGTCGACGGATCGCGAGAAGGTTCGACGGCGACTCTACGGGTTTCTCACCCGTCGAGGCTTCAGCCCCGGCATCACCCGCACCACGCTCGACGAAGCGGGATCGCTGATCCGTCAAGGATCCGGCCGCGGGCTGATTCAGCCGCCCACGGCTTCCCACGCACGCGCGTAGACCGAAGCCGGCCGGTCCAGGTAGCCCGGGTACACCTCGCGGACGTTCGACAGCACGTCACGGTCCACGGACACCACCGCCACCGGATCGGTCGTCTCGACCAACACCTCGCCATCCGGCCCGAACACGAACGCCGTGTTGTGCCGGCTGCCCGTGACGGGATCCGCGACGATGGCCCCACCCACCAGGGAAATCCCGACGGCGCGGGCCGCCTCCGCCTGAAGCCTGTGGCGCGGCCCGTTGGGTGGCTCTGCGTCCTCGTCGCGAGGCGTCTTGCTGGCGGGAGCCCAGGTGTTGAGCGGCAACTCGGGAAGTACGGCTAGCGTCGCGCCCCGATCGCGGCACTCCGCAAGGCGCTCGGTCAGCCGATGGCCGTCCGGGTCGTCGTGGAAGACATCGGTGACCAGGGCCACGCCGACCGTGCCGGCGTGGCCCTCCCCTTCCGTCACGCTACCAGGCGATCCCGTAGTCGTCGCCGTGATGGCTGGAGCCGCCCCAGAAACTCCCGTGCTCCCAATCGAAGTAGATCGCGTTGATGGGGCCGGACGTGCGCTCCGAGAACCTGAGCCGGTAGCCCATGTCGGTGAGCGCCCGCCTCACCCACGGAGAGGTCTCCTCTTGCAGCAGCATGCGGCCCGGGCTCGACTCATGGGCGCCGAACGAACCGCGCATCTGTGACGAGTTCATGTTGGCGGCTTCGGCAGCCTGCTGAACGTTCATGCCGAACTCGACGATGTTCAGGAAGAACTGGAGCAGGTTCTGGTCCTGGCCGTCTCCACCTTGCACGGCGAACGCCAGGAACGGCTTGCCGTCCTTGAGCGCCATGCTCGGGGTCAGGGTGGCGCGCGGCCGCTTGCCCGGCTCGATCACGTTGTAAGGGTTCTCGGCCTCGCTCAGCACGAAGCTCTGCGCCCGCTGGCTCATGCCGACACCCGTGCGGCCCGCGATCACCGCGGGAACCCATCCCCCGCTGGGCGTAATGGACACCACCCAACCCTCCTCGTCCGCCGCCTCGATGGACGTGGTACCGCGGTAGAAGTCCTCGTCGAAGTCGGCCATCGCCTGCGGGCCCGCCGCCTCGGTGACCGGCCGAGCGGTCGAGTTCCAGCGCTCCAGATAGTGGAGGTAGGGGTTCGTGCCGCCCTGGAACGGATAGGGATCGCCCGGCCCCATGTTGGGGTCGTTGCGCTCCCAGTTGATCTGCTCGGCACGCGCCTTGGCGTACTCCTTCGACAGAAGGCCCTCCAGGGGCTCTTCGGGCGGGAAGTACGGGTCGCCGTAGTAAAAATCGCGATCCGCGTAGGCCATGTTCATGGCCTGGTAGAGCGTGTGCAGGTAGCGGGTGCTGTTGTAGCCCATCGCCTTCACATCGAAGTTCTCCAGAATGTTGAGCGTCTGGAGAAGCACGGGACCCTGCGTCCAGCTCGTCAGCTTGTAGACGTCGATGCCCTTGTAGTTGGTCTTGACCGGCTCTTCGATGTAGACCTGCCAGGTGTCCAGATCCTCCATCGTCATCATGGAGCCCTCTTCCTGGGCTCCCCGGATGAACTCTTCGGCGATGTCACCCCGGTAGAACCGGTCGTAGGCCGCGTAGACCGCCTCCTTGCGGCTGGCACCGCGCGCCAACGCCTCGGCTTCGGCCTCCACGAGCTTCTCGAGCGTGGCCTTGAGGTCGGGCTGCCGGAAGATCTCGCCGGCCCGGGGCGCGGGGTTCTCCATGTCATCGGGATGGGTCAGATAGACCTCGCGCGAGTACCGCCACTGCCTGATCTGCTCGGCTGCACCGCGAATGCGCCCGGCCGTGCCTGCCTCCATGGGATAGCCCTCGGCCATCTCGATGGCGGGCGCCAGCACTTCAGCGAGGCTCAGCCGACCCCACTCGGCCACCATGGTCATCAGCCCCCCGGGAGTGCCGGGCGTCACCGCGGCGTGCGCACCCGACTCGGGCGGATGCTCCATGCCCTGCTCACGGAAGAACTCCGCCGTGGCGCCAGACGGCGCCACGCCCAACGCATTGATGCCGATGACTTTCTGCGTATGGGGGTTGTAGATCAGCGCCTGCGTCTCACCGCCCCAACTCAGCACATCCCACATGGTCGCCGTGGCCGCCAGCATGGCGGCCGCAGCGTCCACCGCGTTGCCACCCTGCTGGAAGATCATCGAACCCGCCGTGGCGCCGAGCGGCTTACCCGTGATGGCCATCCAGTGCCGGCCATGCAGGACGGGCTTAGCCGTGCGCTGTGCGGAAACGGGGGCGGGGGCCACTAGCGCCGCCGCCATCACCAAGCCGAAGAACGCCGTGCCTGATCTCATCGTGGTACGCACCGTCTACCTCCTCCGAAGTCAGGGACCGCCGACATCTGCGTGTAACAGATCGACGCAGGCATCCCCGGGCAGGTCATGAGGGGAGCAAGGTAAGACGTGGGGCGTGAGTGCGCATGAGGCATCTCCGTGCGGCTGCCTGAGCTTCCGCGATTTTGCCTATCGCCAAGAAGCGGGGCCGGAATCATCGGCGCCTCCGCTCATTCTCGGTCTTGAGCCCGAGACACCACCGGACCAATCCTTTTTCTCAACCGTAGCGATGTAGTGCGTCAGGGCCGGTCGATGATCCCGGCTGAAGACGAGTTGGTCGATCAGCCACTTTGACTTCTCGAACCACCCGCTGTCCCAGCCGGCGCGCTCGCCGTGGTAAAGGACGTCGTCTTCCCACATGACCAGCCCGTCGTCCAACTCCTCGCAGCTCACGATGTCGACGAGCCGCGTCTCTTCGAACAGGGCCCGCCACCATGCGGGAGAGTGGTAGTTACGGTACTCGGCCTCCCAGCCCGCGGTCTCTCGAAAGACCTCCGGCAAGGGCTCCTGGGGCTCCTGCTCGAAGCACGTGCCTCCCACGCCGAACCGTCCGCCCGGTTTGAGGTGCCTGAGAAGACGCCTCACGACGTCAGCGTCTGTGCCGAAAGAGTGGAGCGCCTGCATGCAGAAGAACGCCTGGAAATAGTCGTCCGGAAACGGCAGCTCCTGCGTGGCATCGAGATCGAGGGGAAGGACGGCATTACCGAGGCCCGCGGCTTCGAACTTGCGGCCGAGGTAGGTCGCCGACGTCCAAGCATCGAAGCACACCACCGAAACCCCGAAATGCTTCGCGAGGAACATGGAGGAATCTCCCTTCCCGCAGGCCAGGTCGAGGACCCTGTCCCCCCTTTGGAGATTCAGGGACCGGGCGATCCGTGAAGCGAGGTAGAGGCCACCCGGCGCCATGTTGTCGCCGTGTCCGTAGACCTCGTCCCACGAGTAGTCGCTGACCTCGGGATAGTCGTCGGGGTCGAGGCGGCGAAACGACGAGCGCACTTTCTCCACAGACCACTCCTCGGCCAATGGTCCGGCGGACGGCCCGGCGGACGGCCCAGGCCCCATTGAGCTCCACGAGGCCACACTACAGCACCATGAAAAGCATGAACATCCCCACGCCGATGAACAGCAAGGCGATCCCCAGCTTTACCCGATCGGGGTCCACGGTGGCTTGGACCATCGGACCGAGCTGACCACCCAGGACCACCCCCGGAATTGTGAACATCACGATACTTAGCACCTGGGAGAGGACCCCGGCGTCGGCCGACGTCGCGAAATAGTAGAAGTGGCCCAGAGAGGCCACCAAGACAGATACGACGACCACGAATATCGATGTCGCCACCGCCACGGGCGACGGCACCCGGCACCGGGCAATGAGATGGTATTCCTGGAGCTCGGCGAGCCCCACGGAGATGGCCCCGAGAAAAGCCCCGCCAATAGCGGCGAAAAGCCGCCCCTGATTCGGACGCTTGATGGTGTACGCGTACTCATTGCCCGCTCGATCCACCAGCAGAGTCTCGTGCTGTTCCTCACCACGAATGCGGGCATCAAG
>JADFRS010000130.1 GCA_022561145.1 Gemmatimonadota bacterium | reverse complement strand
GAGCCATGACCTCGGCACAGGAGCGCCGGGGTTCGGCCATCGGCCAGCAACTCACGCACGACCCAGCCGGCGAACGGCGTCTTCCCGCTGCCGCCCACCGTGATGTTGCCGACCGAGATGACGGGTACGTCGACCTGGTCGACGCCCAACAGGCCTCGATCGAAGGCCATGTTCCTCAGCCCGGTCACCCCACGGTACGCAGCCTCTGCGGGGAGGGCGAGCAAGGAGGCGAGGGAGCCCGCTGGGCCCGCTTCGCCCCGCCACCAGCGTGCGATGAATCCATCGGGGGCGGCCGCCATCACGCCTCCGGCACCTCGCTTGCGGCGCCCCGGCCGTTCACTCGCTCAGTCATCCGCATCAACTCGGATTCCAGCGCCGCCGCACAGTCACGGAGCTCATCTTCATTCGCGCGGCGCGGGATGACGTGAGGCGCCCCATACTCGACGTTCACGCGAGAGAATGGCTTGGGTAGCATGAAGCGGTCCCAGCTACTCATCCACCAGGCCGCTGTCGCGCCGGTGGCCACCGGTAGGATGGGCAGTCCCGTCACCTGGGCGACCATCAACGCCCCGGCCTTGAACCGGAACCGCGGGCCCTGTGGTCCGTCGGGCGTCAGCGCCAAGTCCCGGCCACGGCGCGCGGCGCGGATCATGCCTTTGAGCCCCTTCACCGCCCCACGCGTGCTCGATCCCCTGACGGTGCCGAAGCGGTAGCGTCTCAGGATCTGCGTGATGTACTCGCCATCCGCGTGTTCGCTCACCAGGACTACAGAGCCCTCGTTGCGATGGAGGTGTACCAAAGGCAGCATCTGTCCGTGCCAGAAGACGAAGATCACCGGACGACCGGCCGCACGAAGCCGCTCGAGGTGCTCCACGCCCGTGAGGCGATACCGCAGTGTGAGAAATAGCGATCCAAGCATTCCGTGACCGAGGATACCCGCGATCTGGAGTCGGAGGCTCGTGCGCATGGTCAGGCGCTGTCCAGGAGTTCGGCGGCGAGCGCGGCCACCCGCTCCGAAGCGCCCGCGGAGCCTAGGGAGCCACGGATGCGCCCCAGGCCTGCGACCATTTCGGTACGCTCGCGGGAGCCCTCGACCAAGAGGGGCTCGAGCAGCTCTGCCAGCCGTTCCGGCGTCGCTTCCCGTTGAATCACCTCCGGCACGACAGCTTCATCGGCCACGAGGTTCGCGAGGCCGATGCGGTCGGTATTCATCAGACGACGGGCCAGTGCGTACGTCAACGGATGGGTCCGATATACGGTAATGAACGGCGTGCCCTCGAGCGCAGCCTCCAATGTTCCGGTGCCGGACTTGACCAGCGCCGCTCTGGAATAGGCCAACAGAGTGCGGGCGTCCTCCACCACAGGAAGGCCTCTACCGTCGAGGGCGGTCAGCGGTACCGGTGAGGCGCGTGCGAGCACGGACTGCAGATCGGGATGTTTTTCGCGGACGAGTGCGGCGGCGCGGACGAAGATATCGAGGTGGCGGTCGATTTCCTGACGACGCGAGCCGGGCATGAGCGCAAGGATGGGACGCTCAGCGTGGAGGCCCCAGCGTCGGCGAAACTCCAGCTCTGTCGTTTCCGGCCCGGCCAGGTCCAGAAGGGGGTGCCCTACGAAGGTCACGGCGGCCCCGGCCGCCTCGAAGACCTCCGTCTCGAACGGGAGAATGACCGCCAGGCGATCAGCGTACTCGGCGATCTTCGCGGCGCGTCCCGGCTTCCACGCCCAGACTTGGGGCGCGATGTAGTAGAGCACGGGAATGCCGCGCCTATGAGCGGCGCGGGCAGCTCGCAGGTTGAATCCAGGATAGTCGATAGGGATGACGAGATCGATCGTCCCGCCGTCCAACAAACTGTGGATGCGCCTCTCGAGCTTCCAGAAAAACAGGAGACGGAAGGCGACCTCGACGAAGCCCATGACGGCGAGCTGCTCCAGGCCCACCATCAACTCGACCCCCTGGGCCTGCATGAGGGGGCCGCCGAGTCCCACGAACTCGCTATCCGGATAGCGAGCCTTCAGCGCCCGCACCACGCCGGCTCCGTGCTTGTCGCCGGAGGCCTCTCCGGCCAACAGCAGGATCCTGGGCGTCACCCGGACCTCAGAATCGCGTCCCGAGATACCAGATGGCCAGCCCGACGATGACAAGCAGCAACATCAGCCTCGAGGGAGGGGATCCCTTCTTGGAATCGATCCAAACCTTCTTGCGGTTACGCCGAATACGTATTAGCGACATGGGCCTTAATCCGTTCTTCGATCGCTAGAGACA
Organism: Gemmatimonadota bacterium; assembly: GCA_022561145.1. Taxonomy (GTDB): domain Bacteria; phylum Gemmatimonadota; class Gemmatimonadetes; order Longimicrobiales; family Gaopeijiaceae; genus JACZXQ01. The sequence goes on along the minus strand of JADFRS010000130.1, from coordinate 9,225 downwards.
CGGCCAGAGCCGAACGACCATCCCGCCCACTCACGGCCGGAGGTGCGACTCCTTGCACCGCATCACGAAAATTCTCCAACTCCTTGGCGAGAGGCTCGGCGTCTTCACCGACCAGCGGGATGCGCTCCACCAAGGAGGCCAGTCCTTCGTCGTCGACTCCTTCCCAGGCACTGTGTTCGGAGAACACCGGAAGACCGCGTTTGAGCCTGAGAAACTCACCCGAGCCGTCGGCCAGGTTGAGGCTCAAGTAGCCCGATGCCTGAAAGATCCGGAGCTTTCGCATGCGCTCGACTGACACGCGGCTCGCCGTCAGGTTGGCAACCGCGCCGCCCTCGAAGGTCAATCGCGCGCTTGCGATGTCCACCGTATCCGTGAAGATGGGAATGCCGGTTGCCGCAATATCACGGATGTCCCCACCGACCAGGCTCTGAACGAGATCCACATCGTGGATCATGAGGTCCAAGACCACCGCCACGTCGGTGCCACGGGGGTTGAAAGGCGCGAGCCTGTGTGACTCGATGAACAGCGGCTCGTCGAGGTAGGGCTCGGCCGCCAACACGGCTCGGTTGAATCGCTCGACGTGGCCCACCTGCACGACGGCACCCGACGATTCCGCGGCTGCGAGGATTCGGTCGGCGGCATCGAGGCTCGGCGCCATGGGTTTCTCGATCAACACGTGCACGCCCTGCTCGAGCACGGCGATCGCCACGGCTTCGTGGTCCGAGGTCGGCACAGCCACCACCACACCGTCCGCCACGCTCAAGAGGGCATCCATCGATTCGTGGATCGCGACGCCCAACTCCGTCGCGGCGTGGTGAGAGCGGGCCGGATCGAGGTCGAATACGCCGGCCATCAGGACACCCTTCAGGCCGGCGAGAATGCGGGCGTGTTGGAACCCCAGGCTCCCGGCTCCTATGACGCCGATCGCCGGATCGTCCTGGGACATCAGGTGGTGATGCCCCGCTCGCTGTCCCGAATGAAGGTGAGCAGGTGCCTGACTTCGGGGATCTGGTCAACCTCGGACTCGGCCTTTATGAGCGCCTGAGACAGGTTCAGCTTGGACTGGAACAGAATCCGATAGGCGCTCTTGAGGGCACGCCTGACGTCGTCGGAAACGCCGCGCCGATCGAAACCCACAGTATTGAGGCCGTAGAGCTTGCAGGGGTTTCCCGCTGCCCGCAGGTACGGTGGGATATCCTGAGGAATGCGTGAGCCCCCCCCACAGAAGGAATGGGCACCCATGCGCACGAACTGGTGGATCGCGGTGACCCCGCCCACGATAGCCCAATCCTCGATGGTGACGTGTCCTCCCATGTTTACCGAGTTGGCCAGAACCACATGGCTACCGATCTCGCAGTCGTGTGCGACGTGAGCATAGGCCATAATCAGGCAGTCACTTCCGACCACGGTCTTGCCCGACGCTTTCGTGCCCCGATTGAGCGTCGCGTACTCACGCACCACGGTTCTGTCTCCCACGTAGAGGTGGGAAGCCTCTCCCTCGTACTTGAGATCCTGTGGGTCGGTACCGAGAACGGCACCGTGAGAGAAGCGGCACCGCTGTCCGACTGTGGTGTCTCGCTCGATCAAGACGTTCGAGCCGACCTGGGTCCCGTTGCCGATAGTTACTCCCGGACCGATGATCGCGTGGGGCCCCACGACAACGTCCTGACCCAGACGCGCGTCCTCATGAACGATGGCCGTGTCATGAATCCTGGCCTCACACTGCTCGCCGGTGTCGAAGGCGATCTCGCTCATTTGTCCATGACCTTGGCCGTCAATTCGCCCTCCACCACGACTTCGCCATCCACTTTGCCGACGCCCCCAATTCGGAATACGGTGCCGCGGCGCTGAAGCAACTCGACCTCGAAGACCACTTGGTCACCCGGCACTACGGGCTTGCGCCATTTCACGCGATCCATGGACATGAAATACACGACACTGTCTTCCGGATGCTCGGCGCTCTCCATGAGCAGCAAGCCGCCGACCTGAGCCATGGCCTCGATCAACAAGACACCGGGCATGATCGGATGGTCCGGAAAGTGGCCCTGAAAGAAGGGTTCATTGATCGTGACGTTCTTGATACCCACGATTCTCTTCTCGGCCTCGAACTCGAGGATCTTGTCGATGAGAAGCATCGGGTAGCGATGTGGCAGGCACTTCATGATCCGCTGTATGTCCACGACTCCGTTGCCTCGCTTTCTTCGATCTTGCCCGGCCAACGCCCGAGCCAGGGCGACATTGCCCTCATGACTGGGGCGGTCCGCCACGATATGACCCCTCACTTGGGCCCCAAGGAGTGCCAGGTCGCCAACAAGGTCCCCCACCTTGTGGCGGAGGAACTCGTCCGGGAAGCGTAACTCGTCATTCAGGACTCGATGGTCGTCCAACACTACGGTATTTTCGAGCGAGGCGCCCAGGGCGAGGCCGCGTTCGTGGAGCGCTTCGGCATCCGCCTTGAATCCGAACGTGCGAGCGGTCGCCAGCTCCGACTCGAACGCTTGCCGCGTAATGTCGAAGGTGCCGAATTGGCGGCCGATGGCCGGATGCTCGAAGTCGATCGTCGCAGAAATCCGCAGATTCGAGTTCGCTGCCACTACGTATGAGGCCCCGGAGTCGACCCTGACTTCCAGCGGGTCGGTGACTTCCACGATCCTGGCAGGCACGCCCTGATCCGTAAGGCCGGCCTCCTTGATGGCATCGAAATAGGCCACGAAGCTGCCGTCTCGGATCGGCGGCTCCGGGCCCGAGAGCTCGAGCATCACATTGTCTACGCGATGGGCGGCGAGCGCGGCGAGCACGTGTTCGACCGTAAGCACACGGACGTCTCCCTCACAGAGACTCGTGCCGAGATCGGTAGCCGCGACATGAGCGAGATCTGCTGGAATTTCCGGAGTGCCATCGAGGTCCACCCGCCGGAAGCGAACACCCGTGTCCGGCTCGGCGGGGCGCAATGTCAGGACCGCGGGTTCACCCGAGTGTACGCCGATACCCTCGACCGAAACGCTGCGAAGAACGGTTTTCTGCGTGTCGGGGCTCATGATCCGGGTAGTCGCCGCCAGTTGAGATCGGGGTGGTCCACAGCAAAAAAAGCTAACGAAAACGCATGGTCTGACCTAGGTGATTTCATGACGCACGCGCCTGAAGCTCCGCCACAGCCTTCTCCACTTTCCTGACCTTCTTCCTCAAGCCGTCGAGCCTGTAGAGTCCCGCCATGGCACGGCGGAAATCCTTGAGCTTCCGTGCAGGGAATCCCGCCACCACGTCGCCCGGCTCGACGTCATGCGTGATGGCGGCCTTGCCGGCCACCGTCACACCCTCGGGAACGACCATGTGGTCGATGGCACCCGACTGCCCGCCCCAGGTGGTCCTGGCGCCGATCTGGGTCGAGCCGCCGATGCCCACTTGGGCCGCCATGAGGCAATTCGGTCCCACATCGACGTTGTGACCGAGCTGCACGAGATTGTCGAGTTTGGTGCCCGCCCCGACGCTTGTGACACCGATCGTGCCGCGGTCGATGCACGTGTTTGCGCCGATCTCGACATCGTCGCCGATGGTGCAGCATCCCACGTGAGGAATCTTTTCGATCCCGGCCGGCGTGCTCGTATAGCCGAATCCGTCGACTCCGATGCGGACACCCGAGTGCAGCACTACGCGGTCTCCGAGAACGACGCTTCGATAGAGCACAACGTGGGGGTGGATCACCGTGTCGCTTCCGATAGCGACTTCCCGACCCACCACGACGTGTGCGTGCAATCGTGTCCGATCTCCTACGGTCGCGCCATCTTCGAGTACCACGTAGGGCCCCACGAAGACCTCTTCCCCAAGCGCCACCCCTCGACCGATCACGGCGGTCGGATGGACCCCGGCCGGCGCCGGCTCCGGAGGATGTAGACGAGCTACAAGCGTCCCGAGCGCGAGTCGCGCGTCATCGACGATCACACAGTTCATCTCCGGGTCAACGGAATCGGAGAACTCCGAGGAGAGCAACACGGCACCGGCCCGGGACTTCTCCAGGTGTTTCAGATAGCGCCGGTCGAAGAGCACGCCGATTTCGTCGGAGAGGGCCTGGTGAAGAGGAGCGACCTCACGGATTGGAACGGAGCCGTCGCCTCTCACGGTGCCGTTCACCAACTCGGCAATCGCAGCGACCGTCAGTGTGTCAGCCTGATCCGGTGGGTCCTGGTTCATCGCAGGGGCTCCATGAAGTGGTCAAAGAAAAAACCCCCGCTCCCGAAGCTGAGGTGTTCCGGCAAGAGAACGGAGGAAGGACAGGTCCGGAGACCGTGGGCGAGGGTCTTATCGCTCGCCGCCGCCTGATCCCAACGGCTGTGCGTTGAGGCGGCGCACGACCTCTCCTGTAAGGTCGAGGGCCTCGTCCGCCGCCAGAAGAGCACCCGCGGAGGCATCGAAGATGAACGCATAACCGCCCTCGATACGGAGTTGTTGAATGATCGAGTTGATCTTCTCCATGACGGGACTCATCAGTGCCTCCTGCCGCTTGGCTGCCTCCACTTCGATCTCCCGCACGCGCGTTTCGTAGCCCGAGCGTAGATCGACGATCTGTTGCTGGCGGAGGACTCGCGCCTCGGGCGTGAGAGTGAGCTGCTGCGCGCTGTATTGGGCCAGGAGCCGGCTGATACGTTCCTCCATCCCGCGTAGCTCGTTTTCGTACGGGAGCATATCCCGCTTGAATTGGTCCCTGGCCACGGAGGCTTCGGGGCTCTGGGCCAGGATAGCCTGCGAGTGGACGTATCCGAGTTGAAGACCGGTTTGGGCCACGGCCGGCGCTCCCCACAGGGAAACCAGCAGTGCGGCGATTGGGAGACTGGCGCGGCGCATTACGTGGAGACTCCAATCATAAGCCGGGTCCGAGCTGGAAGTGCAACTGCCAGCCGGGCACGGCTTTGTCGAAACCGTATGCATAGGCGAGACCCACGGGGCCGAACGGAGTCACGAGCTGAACCCCGAATCCGGCTCCCCGGAACATTTTCGATGGATCGATTTCTTGGGGAGACCGGTAGACATTGCCGGCGTCGAAGAAAGTCGACACCGCCAGCTGTCCGCCCATGTTGATCCGGAACTCGGCTGTCATCGAAAGGAAGGCGTTGCCGAGCCGGTCGATGTCGTTAATGATCCCCCGCGCCGTGTTTTCGGGAAAGAATCCGAGCGGAGTGACCGACGTCTCGTCGTAGCCTCGGAGTTTTTCGCCGAACTGGACGCCTCCCATCCAAAAGCGTTCGAACGGGAATCGGTCGGTATTCCCGACCACCCCGCCGGTCTTCAGGGAGATCCCAGTCGTGAGTTGCATGCCCTGCCCCGGCTGTCCACCCCCTCCGAGGGCGCCGACAGGCACCCACCAGGTACCTTCCGCCGTCCACTTCGAGAAGTTGCCGTCACCACCGAGCGGGCCGCCGTTGAATTCGAGATTCACGCTCTGTCGTGAACCGGCCGTCGGGAAAAGTGGATGGTTCAAGGTCTGGCGCGTGACTCCCAACGACAACGTGGACTGCACGCCCGCCTGGCCGCCGAACAGCGAAGTGTCCTCGGCCCCATCCCTCAGCGTGAACTCCGTGCGCGAGAGTCCGTATCCCACAAAGAGTCGCGTGAATCTCGAGTTGGGCAGCGGAAAGCCAAAACGTAAGCTGCCACCAATGCGCTTTCGGCGCCCGGAGTTGAACGTGATGAAGCGGTCCGAAGTGTTGAAAAGCGAGAGCGATCCGGAGACCCGGCTTTGGCGCAATGACGGATCGGTGTACGTGAGCAACAGGTTGTTGGAGAATCGTCCGAAATCCCAGCGAAAACTTCCGTTCTTGGCCTGGCCGAAGAGGTTCGGCTGGTCGTAGCCGATGAAGCCGGAAATTCCGGTGCCACCACCGACGGACGTGCCGAAGTTCACCGATCCGGTAGGCTGTTCCTTGACCGTGAACGTGATGTTCACGTCGCCGCCCTCGACATCGATGGCAGGCTCCGGAAGCGGCATCTCGAAGTAGCCGAGCGAAGCGATGCTCTGATAGCTCTGGATCACACGGTCGAGGGAGTACACGTCGCCCGGAAGAAGAAAGATCTTTTCCCGGATCACGCGCTCATGAGTGTACTCGTTACCCTCGATGTCCACCCTGGCGATATAGGCCTGAGGGCCCTCCTCGATCCGGAGGAGCAGGTCGACCGTGGGTGGCTCGCCCTCCGTCCGCGGCCTGGGCACGACCTCAGGCACGATCTGGGAGAACAGATAGCCCTCGTTGTTGTAGGCCGTGGTGACCTGCCCCACCGCGCTCATGAACGACGTTCGGTCGAAGATCTCGTCGTCGTTCTCGGACTCACCGTCACCAAAACTGAATCGACTGAAGAGCCCTCCACCTTGGCGGCGGAAGTACGCCTCGATATCGGCAGTATCGAAGTACTCGTTACCCGAGATAGTGAGTTCGTTGATGAAGTATTGATCGCCTTCGATCACCTCGATTTCGATACGCGTCTTGCCAGTCTGTTCGTCGATGATCAGGGTGTCTCGAAGCACCTGAAAGTCGAGGTAGCCGCGGCTGGCGTAGCGCTCCGGCAGGGTGACGAGAAGATCTTGCTCGAAGCGGACACGGTCGTACGACCCCCGCTTCCACCACCAGAAGCCCTCCGAGTGGATCTGCATGGCCGCACGCAGCTCGTCGCCGGTGAACACCTCGTTGCCCGTAAACCTGATGGCGGCCACCGTGATGCGTGTACCTTCGGTCACATCAAGAAAGAGGACGATCTCCTTGGGCCGGTTCGACACGGGTTCGAATCGGTCGTCGATTCTGGCGAAGGGGATGCCATCAGCTGCCAACTCGTCGCGAATAAAGCGCCGGGCCACATGGAGCTTGGCGGGAGAGAATGGTAGTCCCGGCCTCAGGTCGGAGATCTCGCGGACCTCGCTCGTGCTTACGTGCTCGAGCCCTGCGATCACGACGTTGCGGAGGAGGTCGGCCTCCTCCACGTCGATGACCAGCGTCACGCTCTGACCGACGGTCCCGAGCGCCGATACTTCGATGTCGAGGAATTGGCCCGACGCCCAAAGACGCTTGGTCGCGCTTTGGATGTCGAAGATCGTGTAGGTGTTCCCGGCGAACAGGGCAGCGATGGCCAGAATCGTGTCGTCGGATTGGCGGACGTTGCCATTGATAACCACCGAATCCACCTGGACCGGTCCACCTGGAGCCTCTCGCTGCGCGACTTGCGCATCGAGCCGACCGACCGCCGCCGACATCGTGATCAAGACGGAGAGGGCTGCTAATCGTCGCATTCCGATGCCATTTGGGATGCCGGCTCCCGTATTGCCTAGAATCGCCAGCTTCACGTTGTCGTCGGAGAAGCGACTTCCAGGGATAGCTCCTCACCGCTCGCATCCAGATCGACGGCGATCTCATCGCCCGTCGTGAAGGCCGAGAGGAGGATCTTCTCGGAGAGCGGATCTTCCAGATATCGCTGAATGGCCCGCTTGAGGGGCCGCGCGCCGAGTTTTTCGTCGAATCCTTTGTCAGCCAAGAACGCGATGGCCGCGTCGGTGAGCGTCAGCTTCAACTCCTCCTCCTCGAGCCGACGGCTTACATCCGCGAGCAGGATGTGCACGATCTCGGTGATGTTCTCCCGCGACAACGGATGGAACACGATCGACTCATCGACGCGATTCAAGAACTCGGGATTGAAGGCACGCTCGATCTCGGCTACCACCTTGTCCCGCATCACCTCGTAGCTCGACGTGGCGTCGCTCTGCTGGAACCCGAGCGAAGAACCCTTCGAGATCTCACGGGCGCCGAGGTTGGACGTCATGATCAAGACCGTATTCTTGAAGTCGATCACTCGCCCGAAGTTGTCTGTGAGGTGCCCTTCGTCGAGGACCTGGAGCAGAATGTTGAAGACGTCCGGATGCGCCTTTTCGATTTCATCCAGGAGCACAACCGAGTAAGGCCTTCTTCGCACAGCCTTGGTCAGAGCACCGGAATCTTCGTAACCAACGTAGCCCGGAGGGGCGCCAATGAGCCGCGACACGGAAAACTTCTCCATGTACTCGCTCATATCGACACGGATAAGGGCTTCCCGGTCTGCAAAAAGGAACTCGGCAAGGGCTCGAGCCAATTCGGTCTTGCCGACCCCGGTGGGGCCCGAAAAGATGAACGATCCGATCGGGCGCTGCGGGTCCTTGAGGCCAGCGCGGCTACGCCGGATGGCGCGCGCGATCGCCGCAATGGCGTCATTCTGCCCTATGACGCGCTTGTGGAGTTCATCCTCCATATGCACGAGGCGGTCGGTCTCGGTCTGCTGTAGCCGCATGAGAGGAATGCCCGTCCATCGACTGACGATGAAGGCAACGTCGTCCACGGAGATCTCCGGCCGGTGCCGCTTACGCTCTTCCTCCCACTCCTCCTGCTCTCCCTTGATACGTTCCTGGAGCGCACGCTCTTCGTCACGCAACTCGGCAGCCCGTTCGAAGTCCTGATCCCGAATGGCACCTTCCTTCTTTCCGGCGATCTCCGAGAGCTCGTCTTTCAACTCTTCGACTTCGGGGGGCGGCACCTGGCTTGCAATGCGAGCGCGGGCCCCGGCCTCGTCGATGACATCGATAGCCTTGTCGGGAAGGAACCGGTCCGTGATGTACCGGTTCGCGAGCTTGACCGACTGCACGAGCGCCTCGTCGGGGATCACCACGCGATGGTGGTCCTCGTAGTGGGTGCGCAGGCCCTTGAGGATCTCTACGGTATCCTCGACATTCGGCGGGTCCACGATCACCGGCTGAAAGCGCCGCTCCAGAGCGCCGTCTTTCTCGATGTACTTGCGGTACTCGTTGAGCGTGGAGGCTCCGATGCATTGGAGTTCGCCTCGCGCGAGGGCGGGCTTGAGCATGTTGGACGCGTCGATAGCACCTTCCGCGGCCCCGGCTCCAACGAGCGTGTGCAACTCGTCGATGAAAAGGATCACGGTTTGTGCTTGCAGGATCTCGTTCATGACCGTCTTCAGGCGCTCCTCGAACTGACCGCGGTATTTCGTGCCCGCGATGACCGCGGCCATGTCGAGTGCCAGCACGCGATAGCCCTTCAGTGACTCGGTCACCTCGTCGCGCGAGATGATTTGAGCGAGGCCTTCCACGATCGCGGTCTTACCCACCCCCGGCTCGCCAATGAGCACGGGGTTGTTCTTCTTGCGGCGGCACAGGATTTCGATGACACGCTCGATCTCGGTGCTACGCCCGATAATCGGATC
>JADFRS010000129.1 GCA_022561145.1 Gemmatimonadota bacterium | reverse complement strand
ATTCCTGACACTCGGGTATATCTCTGCGCCTCGAACGGCCTTTCGCGGAATCCAGAAGCTTAAGCCGGGCCACTATGCGCTCTGGCAAGAAGGTAGGTTTGAGTGTGTGAGATACTGGTCTCATGGGTATTCTGATCCCGTTCGCGAATCCGACTGGAAGGAAGAGATTCTTGAAATCTTTGGTCGTGCTGTGGAACGTCAAATGGTCAGCGATGTCCCGATCGGGAGTTTCCTGAGCGGTGGGATTGATTCGAGCCTGATTGTCTGGATGATGAGTCGTGCTTCCAGCTCACCTGTCCAAACATTCGCCATCGGATTCGGCGACATTGCTCGAAGCGAGACGCCTTACGACCGAAGAGACTACGATCGAGTACGACTTCCTCGTGTTGGCTCCCGGGAGCGTGCCCAACTTCTTTGGGGTCGACGGCGCCGAAGAGCACGCCTTTCCCCTTCGCACCATGGACGATGCGATTCCCCTCCGGTATCAGATCCTGGATTGCTTCGAGCGGGCGGCGCAGGCCGAGGACGCCGAGGCGCGTACGGCGCTCCTTCGTTTCGCGATCGTCGGGGGGGGGCACACCGGAGTCGAGTATGCGGGCGCGCTTGCGGAGTTGATCTATGGGCCGCTCCTGGAAGACTACGCGGAGATCTCGAGAGACGAGGTAGAGGTGACCCTCATCGAAGGAGGGGAGCGCCTCCTACCGGGCATGGCACCCCGCCTTCAGGAGTACGCTCACACTCGCCTGGTGAAACGGCGCGTCAAGATCCGCCTCGGCTCACAGGTCCAAGCTGTCGGGCCGCGCCGTGTGGTGACGAGCGTGGACGGAGACCTCGCGACCCACACGGTGGTGTGGGCGGCCGGTGTGAGAGGAGATCCAGCCGTGGGCGCGTGGGGCCTTCCGGTCGGGCGCTCCGGCCGAGTGCCGGTCGAGGAGACCCTCCAGGTCCCCGGCCATCCGGAGGTCTTCGTGGTGGGGGACCTGGCATACCTGGAGTCCGGCGGAACACCGCTCCCTCAAGTAGCCCAGGTCGCACTGCAGCAGGGCAACGCCGCGGCCGACAACATCGTCCGGCTGCGCGAGGGGAAGGCGCCCCGGCCGTTCGTCTACAGGGACCTCGGCTTGCTGGCGGTCGTAGGACGTAACGCCGCGGTTGCACAAGTGTGGGGAAGGACGTTCACAGGGTTGCCTGCCTGGGTGCTCTGGCTGACGATCCACCTGGCTTGGCTCATCGGCTTCCGGAATCGGATGCTGGTGCTGGTCAACTGGGCATGGAACTACGTCTTCTACCGGCGGGCGGTGAGGCTTATCCTGCCCGATGCCAGAGCCAAGACCGACCAGCTCTTTGCCGGCGAAGGGGCGGATGAGTGACGCCGACGTGACCCAGTCGTTTCCCCACAAGGCCTTCACCGTAGAGGAGGCGAACGGTCTCATCGCCACGATGGAGGCCGTGATGGAGGAGATCGCCCACCTCCGAGATCTGGTGGACAGCCATGACACACAGCTTCAGATCTTGGACGCGCTCTGGGGACCCCAGGTTCTGATCTCCGAAAACCCCGATCACTCGGAGTTCCTGCGCCACCGAGCTGCGCGGGATGAGGCCGTGGAACGGATCCAGGCCCGGATGCGAGAAGAGATCCTGGCCCGAGGCATTCGTTTTCCCCCTGGAGGCCTCGAGCATGGACTGCTGGACTTCCCGACGACCTTGGACGGGCGGTGGGTCTACCTCTGCTGGAAGAGAGGGGAGTCGAGGGTGGATCAGTGGCACGAAATCACAGACGGCTTCGCCGGTCGTCAGCCCGTGACGCCGGACCACGAGCGGCGGATGGGCGTTGAGCCGAGCGACCCTCCGGAGGCAGCGCCGCCGTAGGGAGCCGCCGTTGGACTCAGGCTTGAATACCGGGGGCGGGAATCGAACCCGCACGCCCCGAAAGGCAAGGGCTTTTGAGGCCCTCGCGTCTACCGTTCCGCCACCCCGGCTGCCAAGCGCTGAACAAGAAGGATAGCCATCTTGGCGTCGCTTGCAATGCGTCGGGCCCTCCGGCAGGTTGCCTCCTCCATCTGCTCCTAGCCGAGGTATTACGAGCGTGCATCCTAGCCTTGTCATCCTGGCCGCCGGTCTTTCTCGGCGCTACGGGCCACTCAAACAGCTAGCGCCTGCAGGGCCCGGGGGGGAAGCCCTGCTCGACTACACGCTGTACGACGCCGCGCGGGCGGGGTTTGCGCACGCCGTCTTCGTGGTCAGTGACGGAGGCCGAGACGAGGTGAAAGGCCACGTCGAGCGTCTTACAAATGGCGTGATGAAGTGCACGTTCACGGTGCAGCGCCTCACCTGCCTCCCGGCTGGCTTCGCGTCGCCCGCTGATCGCGTGCGGCCGTGGGGCACGGGGCATGCTCTCTTGGCGGCCGAATCTGTAGTCGACGGGCCCTTCCTGGTTCTCAACGCCGACGATTTTTATGGTCGTGGCACCATCGAGGCCATGGCAGCCCACCTGCAGTCCGTCCGAGCTGGCGGAGCAACCGACTTCGCCATGCCGGCCTACCGCTTGGACCGTACGCTCGCGTCGTCCGGTGGTGTGTCACGCGCCATCTGTGAGGTGGCCCCCCACGGGCAGCTCACCGGTGTGCAGGAACTGCTCGACGTGCGGTGCGTGGCTGGGGCGACTCACGGCCGTCCGGCGTTGGGCGGGAATCCACTCACCCTGAGCGGGGACGAGCAGGTATCCATGAATATCTGGGCGCTCACCCCCAGAATCTTTCCACTCCTTCGTGACCGGCTATCCGACTTCCTCGACTCGCGGTGTTCCGATCCGGACGCCGAGTTCTATCTTAGCGCGGCCATCGACGCGCTGATCCGGGCCGGGAGTATCACCGTGCGAGTGATTCCGACGCAGGAGCGCCCGTTCGGGGTCACGTTTGCCGAAGATCTCGGCCCGTGTGCCCAGAGGATCGAAGATCTGATTTCGCGCGGTGAGTATCCACTCGATCTCGCCACGGCGTTCGCGGGCATGGCGGCCCACAACGCACAGGAGAGCACATGCGGTTGACCATGGCGGACTGGGTGGTCGTCGGCCTCTACGGGGTTCTGGCGCTGGGCGTGGGGCTCTTCTTCGCACGCCGTGCCGGTAGGGGTACGGAGGAGTACTTCCTGGCGGGCAGGAACGCCCCCTGGTGGCTGCTCGGCACGTCGATGGTCGCGACTACCTTCTCGACGGACACGCCCAACCTGGTCACCGACCTCGTGCGTACGGGTGGGGTGAGCCAGAACTGGATCTGGTGGGCCTTCCTGATCACGGGCATGTGCACGGTCTTCTTCTACGCCAAGCTCTGGCGGAGGTCGGGCGTCTTTACCGACGTGGGCTTCTACGAACTTCGCTACTCGGGAAAGCCCGCCGCTTTCTTGCGTGGCTTCCGCGCCATCTACCTGGGCGTGTTCTTCAACGTCATGATCATGGCCAGCGTCACTCTGGCAGCCATCAAGATCGGTGGCGTGCTGCTTGGGGTCGACAAGTACGCGGTGGTGCTGGTGGCGGGAAGCATTACGGCGCTCTACGCAGCTACGTCCGGACTCTGGGGCGTGGTGGTGACGGACCTGCTTCTCTTCGTGATTTCGATGGCCGGGTCGCTGGCCGCGGCGTATTACGCGCTCCAGCAGCCGGAGGTGGGCGGGCTCTCGGGCCTGATAAGCAATCCTGCGCTGCGCGACAAGCTCAGCTTCATGCCGGATTTTTCGGATTGGCACACGGCTGCCGCAGTGTTCATCGTGCCGATCGCGGTACAGTGGTGGAGCACCTGGTATCCCGGCGCCGAGCCGGGCGGAGGCGGTTACAGCGCCCAGCGCATGCTGGCCGCAAAGAACGAAAAGGAGTCCCTGCAGGCCACCTTATGGTTCAACGTGGCCCATTACGCAATTCGGCCTTGGCCGTGGATCATCGTCGCGCTCGCCTCGTTGTTGGTCTATCCGAGCCTGGACTCGATCGTTGCGGCGTTCCCCTCGCTCGACCCGTCCATCGTGCACAACGACCTCGCGTATCCGGCCATGCTGGTGTTCGTGCCACACGGCCTGCTGGGCCTCGTCGTGGCCTCTTTGGCCGCGGCCTATATGTCCACGATCAGCACGCACCTCAACTGGGGCGCCTCGTACATCGTGGACGATGTCTACCGGCGGTTCATCGCGCCTGACCGGGAGGAGCGCGACTACGTCTTGGTCGCGCGCCTGTCCACCGTGGTGCTCATCGTGCTGTCGAGTGCGGTGGGCCTTTGGCTCGAGAACGCGATGCAGGCCTTTCAGATCCTGCTGCAGATCGGCGCCGGCACCGGGCTGGTCTTCCTGCTGCGCTGGTTCTGGTGGCGCATCAACGCGTGGAGTGAGATCGTCGCGATGATCTCATCGTTCCTGGTGGCCATCTATTTCCAGTTCGTGCACACGAGGCTCGGCTTCGAGGCTTGGGACGCGTCTCTGACACTGGTGGTCGGTGTGGGCATCACCACCGTCGCCTGGGTTGTAGCTACGTTCCTGTCTCCCCCGGTCGATCGGGCGACGCTCCAGGAGTTTTACGACCGGATTCGGCCGTTGGGCCCGGGTTGGGACGGCGCCGTGGACACATCCGCCGCCGAGGCCAGCCCGTCGGGCGAAAGCCTGACCGCGGCCTTCATGAGCTGGTTCCTGGGTTGCGTGCTCGTCTACGGAGCGCTGTTCGGCACCGGCTATTTGCTCTACGGAGAGACGGCGCCGGGGGTGGTGTCCTTGGCAGTCGCGGGCCTGGCCGGATGGGGAGTGTTGCGCCTGCTGCCCCGGGTGGGCTTCAGCTCGTAGCCACCACCGAGGCCGCGGGTCCGGAGTCGGCCAAGAACAGATGGTCGTCCAACTTCGCGCCTATTCCGCGCCGGGCGTAAAAGCCCGCCTCCAGTGCCTCGAGCACCAGCGGCGCCGACTCGGCGGTGCAGAGCGCGATGGCGCATCCGCCGAAGCCCGCACCCGTGAGGCGCGCGCCGGCCGCGCCGGCCGCGCGCGCGACACCCACGATCTCGTCCAACTCCGGACAGCTCACTCCACAATCGTCTCGCAGGCTCTCGTGAGACGCGTTCATGGCCGTGCCAAAGGACTCGATGTCGCCCTGCCCCATGGCCGCAAGCGCGAGTCGCACGCGGTCTGCCTCTGTGACCACGTGCCGGAACCGCCTGAAGTGGGGGTCGTCCGGCGCGGCCGCACGAGCACGGCTCAACAACTCGGCAACCCCGTACTCGGAGATCAGCCCCAGGTACGTGAGCTCGGCCGATCCGTCGAAGTCCAGGCCCTCGGCGATCGCGACGAGCGCCTCGCGGGCGACGACCGGTCCACTGTTGTAGGCCGCCTGCGCCGCGCCGGACTTCTCGGCCGGCACCAGACTGTCGGCCACTACGAACCGCCAGCCTGGCGGCAGAGGCACGGAGCGAACGGCCAGCGGACTGAACTCGATCAGACAGGCGTGCCCCTCCTCGGCCATCAACGAAACCGCCTGATCCATGCCGCCACCCCGGGTGCCCGTATGCCGCTCGGCGGCCGCCATGGCCTCGGCAAGGTCCGGGGGCGGCACGTCCAACCCGTTGACGTCGATCAGGGCCAAAGCCGCCGCGATCACGAGGGCCGAGGACGACGACAGGCCCGCAGCGACCGGGAGATCCGACGAAACCAGCGCGTCGATGCCGACGCTCAAGCCGTGGCGGTCCACCAGCTTTCGTGCCGCGGCTACCAGGTACGTCCCCCAATCGCCGGGTTCGGTGGCATCATCGAGTTCGGAGAGGTCGAACTCTCGCCCGCCAAAGGCCGGATCGACGTTGGTGAACCGGCAGCGTGACGACTTCGCCCGCCGAAACGTCACGCGGACGGCGCGGTCGATGGCCAGGGGAAGCACCGGAAGCCCGCAATAGTCGATGTGATCGCCGATGAGGTTGATGCGGCCGGGAGCACGAGCCACTCGGGGAGGCTCGGCTTCTCCGAAACGGGATTCGAAGGCGAGCCGGGCGTCGTCCGTCAGGCGGTGACCAGCCCCAACTGCGGCCACGACTTCCACCGACCCCGCGTGAAATCCGGAAATTCGATCGGCTGACTGCCGTTGGCCACGGACCACTCGGACAGCGGCGTGACCGCGCTGAGGGCGGCAGCGTCGTAGACGTTCATGTCCGTGGGGATCCCTTCCCTCAGGCACTTGATGAGGCGGTAGTCCTCCATGAAGTCCATGCCGCCATGGCCCGCGCCCTGGGAGCGCTCTTCCATCTCACGCCAGAGTGGGTGCTCGAATTCCTCGAGCCACGCCTCGGCCTCGTCCCACCTGTGAGCCTGTTCGCTCCGCCCCTCCACGTATACGCGGTCTGGGTAGCCCTGAAAGATGCCCTTGGTCCCCTGAAGCATGTGGATGCGACTGTAGGGCCGCGGAAGGTTGGTGTCGTGCCCCACATAGATGGTGCGCCCGTTGGCGGTCTTGATCAGGCTCACGTTTACATCCCCGAGCACGTAGCGCTCCTGCCGTTTGGGATGCCCTGGAGGGTAGTTGGCCTCCGCGTAGGCCTGTAACCCGCGCGAGGGACCGCTCATCGAGACCACCGTGTGGAAACGGTCTCCCCGGTTGATGTCCATGCAGTTGGCGATCGGCCCCAACCCGTGTGTGGGATACATGTTGCCGTTACGCACCATCGAGTGCGCGCGCCGCCACAGGCCTTCGCCTTCCTCCGAGAACTTGATCTCGCGCAGATCGTGGAGATAGCCGCCCTCGCCGTGGAGGATCTCGCCGAACACACCCTGTCTCGCCATGTGGAAGACCATCATCTCCATGCGGCCGTAGTTGACGTTCTCCATCATGATGCAGTGCTTCTCGTACCGCTCGGCGGACTCCACCAGCTTCCAGCAGTCCTCCAGCGTGTACGCGGCCGGCACCTCGGTCGCGGCATGCTTGCCGTTCTCCATGGCCGCGACGCAAATCGGCACGTGCCATTCCCACGGCGTGGCGTTGTAGACCAGGTCCAGGTCTTCTTCCTGGCAAAGCCGCTCGAAATCCCGCTCACCTCGGGTGTAGCCCGTGGGCCGGGGGAAGCCCGCCTCTTCGATCCAGCCCTGGATGCGCTCCACCTTCTCGGGCACGATGTCACACACGGCTTGGATGACGCATCCCTCGATCTTGAGAAGGTTCCGCACGTGTGCGCTGCCCATGCCGCCGACGCCCACGTAACCGATGCGCACCACGTCCATCGGCGGAGCGGCGAACGGCTCCAAGGGTGCCGAGCCGAGATCCGGTGCCTGGAAGACCGGGTGGGCACCCGAGACTCCTGCACAGGCGCTCGCCATCCCAACCGCGGCGAGTCCCAGGCCGGCGGCGCCGAGTTTCAGGATTTCCCTGCGGTCGAGTCCGTCGCGATCCATTTCGGCTTCCTGGCTTCCAGTATGCGTGGTGGCGGCGCGGCGAGTCCTTCCCACCGCTACCCGAGAATGTGCCAGCACCTCCACCAACACACCAGCACGGCCTCCGCCCGGTGGACCGCTTCCGTCCTCCGGCAAGGTCCGTGTCGACGTTGCTCGGCCATGGAGTTCGTGCGATCCTAACCACGCTCTGACGACGCGGCGGCGAAGCGAACACGAATCCAGCGGAGGCGTAGATGCCAGGATTACTTCCCCAGGTCGACCCCGATGGACTCTTGGAGTACTCGGTGGTCTACACGGACCGCTCACTCAATCACATGTCCCAATCCTTCCGGGACGTGATGAACGATATCTCCGCTACGCTCAAGAGTGTCTACAAGGCCAAAGCCGTCGTAGTCGTCCCGGGTGGCGGGACCTATGCGATGGAAGCGGTGGCACGGCAGTTCGCCACCGGCAGGAAATGCCTCGTCATCCGCAACGGGTGGTTCAGTTTTCGCTGGACCCAGATCTTCGACATGGGTGACATCCCATCGGAGACCGTCGTTCTCATGGCCCGCCCCGTCGGCGAGGGCAGACAACCGGGGTTCGCGCCCGCACCCATCGATGAAGTGGTGGCGACGATCCGTTCGGAAAAACCCGCGGTCGTCTTCGCCCCGCACGTCGAGACGTCATCGGGGATGATCCTGCCCGACGATTACATTCGCTCGGTAGCAGATGCCGTGCACTCGGTCGACGGCCTGTTCGTCTTGGACTGCATCGCCTCGGGCACGATCTGGGTGGACATGGAGGCCAGCGGCGTGGATGTCCTGATCAGCGCTCCGCAAAAGGGCTGGACTGGGTCCCCCTGCAGCGGCCTGGTCATGTTGAGTCCGCTCGGCAGGGAGAGGATAGAATCGACATCGAGCACCAGCTTCGCCTGTGACCTGCTCAAGTGGCTGCAAATCATGGAAGCGTTCGAGAAAGGTGGCCACGCCTATCACGCGACGATGCCCACCGACGCACTACGAACGTTCCGTGATGTCATGAAAGAGACCGTGCAGCGCGGTCTCGATACCGTTCGTCGGCAGCAAGAAGAACTCGGAACGAAGGTGCGGGCGCTGCTCGCCAGCAAAGGCATGAAGAGCGTTGCGGCGGAGGGGTTCGAGGCCCCCGGCGTCGTGGTCTACTATACGGACGACGAGGGCATTCACACGGGCAAGAAATTCTCGGAGCGCGGGGTGCAGATCGCCGCGGGTGTGCCCATGCGATGCGATGAGCCGGAGGACTTCCAGACCTTCCGCCTCGGGCTCTTCGGCCTGGACAAGCTCCAAGACGTCGAAGGTACGGTGCGGAGGCTCGAAAAGGCGCTCAGCCAGATCGTGTAGAATTCCGGTACGGTTGGGCTCTGCTGCTCATGATCGAGGGTGGAGCCATGCTACCGGTCAGATCGTGAGCCGCGCGTTCGTGCGTCTTCGCCCAGTCCGGGCCGCCGCGCCGTCAACGCTCATAGGGTCCGACCACAGCCCGGGGTACCCTCCGGCCAAGCCCTTTGATATTGTTTTCATCGGGCCGGCGACCCCCGTCGCCCGTCCCCAAACGACCAGTGAGAGGATCCATCGTGGCCGATCAATTCACGGACCCCTTCGGCGCCCTCGCCAGCGCGGATCTACAGGAAGGCCCGACCTCGTTCTATCGGCTAGGAGCCCTCGAAGACGCAGGGGTCGTGGAACTCGACCGACTCCCCTTTTCGATTCGGATTCTGCTCGAGAACGTCCTGCGCCATGCGGGAGGCGACCACGTAACGGAGGAACACGTAAAGGCCGTAGCCGCCTGGAGCCCGACCAACGCCGGCGCCGATCTGCCCTTCATGCCGACACGAGTGGTCCTGCAGGACTTCACGGGCGTACCGGCTGTAGTGGACCTCGCGGCCATGAGGGACGGCATCAAGGCCCTGGGTGGAGATCCGGCGCGCATCAACCCTGTGGTGCCCGCCGACCTGGTGATCGACCACTCCGTGCAGGTCGATTACTCGGGCAATTCCGAGGCCTACCGCCTGAACGTTGAGCGCGAGTTCGAGCGCAACCGCGAGCGTTACGGCCTGCTCCGCTGGGCCCAACACGCTTTCGAGCACTTCTCGGTCGTACCGCCCGGCACGGGAATCGTGCACCAGGTCAACCTCGAGTACCTGGCCTCCGTGGTGCACCGCAGGAAGGAGAACGGAGTGTGGATGGCCTATCCGGACACGTTGGTGGGCACCGACTCGCACACCACCATGATCAACGGCCTCGGCGTGGTGGGCTGGGGCGTAGGCGGCATCGAGGCCGAGGCGGTGCTCACAGGCCAGCCGTACTACATGCTCCTTCCCGAGGTGGTCGGCGTGAAGCTCACGGGCAAGCTACCCGAGGGCGCCACCGCTACAGATCTCGTGCTCACGGTGACCGAACAGCTTCGAGCCCACGGCGTGGTCGGCCGCTTCGTCGAATACTTCGGACCTGGCCTGGCCAACCTCACGCTCCCGGACCGGGCCACGCTGGCCAACATGTCTCCCGAGTACGGCGCGACGATCGGGTTCTTTCCGGTGGACGACCAGACGCTCATATACCTGGAGGGGACGGGCCGAGACCCGGGGCTGGTCGAGCGCGTCGAGCGCATCAGCAAGGAACAGGGGCTCTTCCGCACGGACGGCACGCCCGACCCGGAATACACGGAAACCGTTGAGCTGGACCTCGGCACTGTGGAGCCCAGCCTCGCCGGTCCCAAGCGCCCGCAGGACCGAATCTCGCTCACGGACCTCGCCAGCTCATTTACGCGTGACCTCCCCGCTCTGCTTCCCGCAGGGTTCTCCCTAGGGGACGGTGGAGAGGGTAGCAACGGGCAGCGCTCCGTAACCGTCGATGTGGACGGCGAGGCGTACGAGATCAGCGACGGTACGATCGTGATCGCCGCGATCACGAGCTGCACAAACACATCGAACCCGTCCGTGATGGTGGGCGCCGGGCTCCTGGCCAGAAATGCCGTCGAGCGTGGCCTGACGGCTCAACCTTGGGTGAAGACCAGCATGGCGCCCGGCTCCAAGGTGGTGACCGATTACCTCGAGTCGGCCGGGCTCATGCCGTATCTGGAAAAGCTCGGCTTCGACGTGGTCGGGTATGGGTGCACCACCTGCATCGGCAACAGCGGCCCGCTGCCCGAGCCCATCGACGAGGCGGTGACCGAGAAGGGCCTGGTGGTCGCGTCGGTGCTCAGCGGGAATCGTAACTACGAGGCCCGGATCCATCCGCTGATCCGCGCCAACTACCTCGCCTCGCCGGTTCTGGTCGTGGCGTATGCGCTCGTCGGCCGCGTGGACGTCGACTTCCTCTCCGGGCCGAAGCCGACCGGCAGCCGGTGTTCGACCACGAACTGCGCGCCGCCCTGGTTGATCAGGATCGCCGTGGCGCGTTCGTCCACCGTCGAAACCTCAGCGCACGGCTGTGTGTGCCGGTGCGACGAATATGCTCACCTCCGCGTGACTTTTTTCCCACACGCGGTAGGAACTTAGGTTGATGTGGCGTCGGCCTACCCATTCCTACACTGGACTAGACGTCAAATCGCCCATGCGCTGGCCGAACGGCGTCGGGCTCAACCAATGTGAGGAGGGGTAGAGTTCATTGTGGCGTGACTTTCGCCGACGTCGGGTATCTGGAGGCAGCCAGCGGCTGACTCTGACTCTCGTCAGCCTCCGGCATCCGGCGACCTCATGAGCGTTTTCCAGAGCCGATACTTCTCGGCGGCCGTGGCAGTGATGGCGGCGGCCCTCATACTGGTCGGAGTCATCTACGTCACCACGCCGCCAGGACTTGGCCGGGCAGTCATCACGTCCTCGGAGCCGACCGCCGAGCCGGCGCCCGACGCTCTCGAAGACGGCACGCTGACAGCCGATGGCTTGACCTCAGAGACGACATCCGAAGCCGAGCCCTCCTCAGCGGGGACGCTCGATGACGGGTCGAGTGTTACCGCCTTGCAGCCGACTACGGTGGTGGAGAGCATCGGCCTGAGCGCCGAACCCGAGCAGGGCTCGCCATCCGGCCAGGTAAGTAGCGACGAGCCTGTCGGCTCGGACCCGGTCTCGACTCCCACGCCGACCCCGGAGGCCACCTCGACGCCGGCTCCAAAGGCGGCCGCGACGCCGTCGCCGAGCCCGGTGCCGACCCAGGCGACGATCGAGA
>JADFRS010000128.1 GCA_022561145.1 Gemmatimonadota bacterium | reverse complement strand
GAGAAACTCGATGAACTTTTCGGTTTCCGCCGATCCTATTTGGCTCAAACCGAATACGGCCGCCATCTTCGGCACGAAACCATCGCGCGTGACGGGTGTTTTGCGCCAGTTATAGAGTCCTTCCCGCCGTAGGATGCGATCAGGCTCCGCGAATCGGGCGTGAAGGAGAAGCCGGGAAGGGCGTCCATCGGCGCGACCGACTCCTGGTCGTCTCTCTGGACCGGGTAGGCCAGCCAACGCTCGTTCCCGCTGTCCAGCTCGCGAAGGCGGAGTCCGGTCTCGCCCCGGTGGCGAGTGCCGTAGACCAGCCACCTGCCGTCGGGCGAGAGGGTCGGTCTCACCGCGGAGCCGTAGCGCGACGTCATCGTGGTCGCAGTGCCCGTCTTGCGGTCGTAAACGGAGAGTTGGTAGAGCGGGAACACGGCGTTGTACTGGTGACGACCGTTCCGGGATGCGTACCACACATGCTGTCCGTCGGCTCCGAAGGCCGCCCCGGCCATATGCGACTGCTCGTTCCCGCCATCATGAAGCTCGGTGCCGCTCCCACCGTCCACATGGTACAACCAGAGCTTGAGATTCCGACGGCCCTTCGAGGCCACGATGTACCGGCCGTCGGGCGTCCACTCAGGCGAAAGGAAATCCCCCGTTTTCTCCTCGGTGAGCGCGACCGTGTCTGCGCGGTCGAGGGAGATAATCCAAAGGTTTTCCGAACCGCTGCGGTCGGAGATGAACACCACGCGCGAGCCGTCTGGGCTGAACCTCGGCTGGACGTCGTGCGCCATTCCGCTGGTGAGTCGAGTCGCCTGCCCGCCGTCGATAGGGAGCGTATAGAGGTCTCCCAGAAGATCGAAGACCAGAGTGCTACCGTCGGGGCTTACGTCGAGCGACATCCATGTGCCCTCGGACGCGGTGAAGGCCAGCTTTCGGCCCGGCTCCAGTGGGAGGTCCTTCTCTTCCGACCCTTTCCCGTTCTCCCGGCCAGTCGGCTCCTGCGCGGACAACCCAGCGGAGTCGGCGAGGAAGGCCAGGGGTGCGACCAGGAGGACCGCTGCGAGGGCGAGTGCTCTGATGGCGTATCTCGACATTGGACGCGTGGGTTCAGGGTGGTTCGAATCGGGGCGGACTAGAATGGCCAGTATGCCGACATATGGCAAAGCGACCTTGGTGCAGGTGTTCTGTCGGGGGCTAGATCCAGTCGAGCGACGCCGGGTCGAAGCCTACGATGTCGCGAACGATGGCGTTGTACACGCTCGGTCCGCCGGTCGCGTTCGTGAGTACGACGAGCGTGCGCCCGGCGGTGACGTCGCCGATGACGAACGAGTGGAAATCACCGTTGTTGCCCCAGTGCCACACGTAGCGTGAGTCGTCCCGGTCCTCGAGAGCGAAGCCGAGCCCCCATGCCAACGGTCCTTGCACGGTAGTGTGCAACGTGAGCATCAACGCGCGTGATTCCGGGCTCAGGGCTGCCGGCCCCGGCGGCGGAGAGTCCAGCACCTGTGCGGTGAACAGCGCGTATTGCGCTGCGGTGGTGAGGAGCGAGGCCGCCGCGTTGGGCACGAGTCCGCCGGCCGCCGGCTCCCGTGTGGGATTCTCCTGGCGGGCCGCCCTTACGAGGTCGTCCCACATCCAGTCTTCCACCGGCTTGTTCCACTTCGCTGCGATCTCATGATGGGCGCGAGCCATGGTCAGGTGCATCCCGCCACGCGTCGGGTCGCCCTGTCGGTCGTGGCCTGTGGCCATACGATCGGAAAAGGACGGATTCCATAGAAATGTCGTCGCATCCAATCCAAGCGGGTCGAAGAGACGCTCGCGCATGAAGCGGACGAACCCCGTCCCCGTGACTTGCTCGAGTACGCGGACCAGCCAGACGAAGCCCCCTCCCGAGTACTGGTATTGTGAGCCCGGCTGGAAAGAGAGCGGGAATTCCGTGTCCCGCGGCCGGCGCCAGTTGCGCAGGCCCGAACTCTGGCTCATCAGATGTCGAGCCGTGATGCGGCGCGCTCTCGGATCATCGAGCAACTGGGCCGGCTCCAAGTACTCCACGAGTGGCCGGTCGATGTCGAGCAGTCCCTCCTCACGAAGCAGCATGGCTACATAAGCGACGGGCGGCTTCGAGAGCGAGGCCGCTTCGAACACCGTATGCTCGTTCGCCGGTTCACCGGTGGTGGACTTCCGGACGCCGAGGGCGCGCGCGAAGGTCACTTCGCCCCCCTCCACCACGCCGATGGAAACCGCCGGAACCGAGGCCTCTCGCATGAGGCCCGGCAGCCGCTGGAGAAGCGTTTCTGAAGGGTGCCAGGTCCCGCGTTGCACTTCGGCCGGGCCGCATCCGGGAATCAGGAGCGGCTCCAACGCAGCAACCCGGGTGGCGGCCAAAGACCCGAGGAGAAGTCCGGAGGTGGTCAGGAACGAGCGGCGTGCAACGTTCGAATCCCTGAAATCCCTCACAATGACTCCCCTTGGCGTTTCTGGACCATCGACCGCCCTCCCCGGTACATCGTCATTCCATGATCCCCGGTATTCAGTAGGAGCAGGGCGTCTGAACGACCGTAGCACCGCATGAGATCCAGCATCATGGCTTCCTCGCCGCTCCACGGGAACCCGTACACCACGTCGAAGTCCTCCAAGGGATGCCCCAACTCCAGGTAGCCCGACGTCCCTTCACCGATGGTGCCGAGGTGTTCACCTTCTCGCCTGCCTCGGAAGCGGTACCCCGTGGGGAGTAGGCTCCCGGCGGCAAAGCGCGCACCCGAGCCCCAGGCATCAGCGAGACCTCTCGCCTCCCCAACCAGATCCACGTCCAGTTCGATTCCGTAGGCCTCGAATCCGAGAAGGTCAGCCATGATCGTGATGACCCCTGTGGCGGACCCCCACTCGAGGAAGCGTCGACCGGGCGCGCGCACAGATATCAACGCTGGGAGCACATCCTCATACTCGGCGGCGACGAAGGGGTGGAACGACTCACGGCGGACCCGCACGTCGAACCGGCTCCAGATCTCCCATCCCTCGTGGCAAAGCTCCTTTAGGCGCGTGACGAGGTCCGGGTCCAATGGTGGGTGCCCACTCGCATGGGTTGCTTGGTCTCTTTCCATGGTGGGCTGAACATAGCCCGGTTCGGCGGGTTCGAGGAAAGTCGACAGGGCCTTCCTGATGCCTAGCATGCGAGGACGAGGCCTATTTCTTCAAGGATTCGAGGACCGAGATGAGATTCCGCAGTAGTGTGATTCTTGCCGGATTGATCGCGTGGGCATTGGCCGGATCTGTTGGTCGCGGAACCAGCGCGGACTCGCCTCCAGACACACGGGTCGTTGCGCAGCAGGCACAAAGAGCGGTCCTGGTTACCGGGGCGAGTTCTGGCATAGGCCTGAAGATCACCGAGCACCTCGCGGCGAAAGGGTATTTCGTCTTCGCGAGCCTGCGCCGCCGCATGGAGGAGAACAGTCGGACGTTCGAGGGATCACTGTTCGAGGAGCAGCTTCGAGGCATGTTCAGTGGACCGGACGATCGGTCACAATACAAGGAGCCGGATGAGGTGGCGGAGGCCGTGCTGGACTTCATGTCGGACGAGAACCCCAAGCGGCGCTACCTGGTGGTGCCGAACCAGCGCGAGGCCGAGATCACCATCCGGCAGGCGATTCAAGAACTGGTTCAGTTGAACGAACGCCACGCGTATTCGTACGATCGCCAGAGCCTGATCGCGATGCTGGATGAAGCATTGCAGGCTTCGGGGAGGTAGCTCGAGCAGCGGCCTAGAACCGAGCCCGACCCGGCCCCAGTGACCCTCCGGGGCCTCTCACGCCCCTATCCAGGGGCCCGAATCATCGAAAGCCCGCATAATCATAATCCGGAAACAAGGTTCTTTACTTTGGCAAAAATGTGGCGCATCTTCGATTAGGACTATGGTCCCTCCGGCACGATGTGCATGTCCTAAGTTATTGTGGAACAAGGGTTTGGCATGAGCGAACTGCGGTGGCACGGCGCTTGCGCAATGTACCCGCCGAACGCGAGTCTCACGCGGGCGCACAAGACGCGACTCGGAGGAAGACCGCGGCGAACGTTACCCGAGTCCGAGCTTACTATGTACACGACGAACCAGACCTCCCCGACGCGGGCCCCGAACGACAGTCGTTCCGGGTTCGCCTTGGCCGCCGCTCTTGCCGTCCTGGTCCTTCTTTCCATTCTGGTTGTGACCGTCTTCGCGAACGCGATGGCGTCCTACCGTGCCGGAATGACCGACTTGGGCAAATCCCGTACATACTATGCCGCGGAGGCCGGTGCCGAGTCCGCGATGGCGCAGCTTGCCGAGGCCCTCGAGGACGCGGTCATCGAGGATGACGAGCTCAGCATGATCGCCGCTCCGACCATTGCCGGCTTCACTTTCGACAGCTTCAGCGTCCGTAAGATCGGAAGCGTCCAGACGGAGCGGATCACGGACGGGCCGTTCGCTGGTCTGTACTCCCTCACGCAGATCGTGGAGATCCACTCCGAGGCGGCGGACGGCGATTTCAACTCTTCGGCGATCCTGGTCACTGCCAAAGCTCAGGCGATCCCGGTCTTCCAGTTCGGTGTGTTCTATGAGAAGGACCTGGAGATCACGAATGGACCGCGTCTGGATTTCGCCGGGTGGGTGCACTCGAACGGCAACATCTACTTGAGCTCGTCCAACCAGTACTTCCAGGATCTGGTCACGACGCCGAACAACGTGTACCACGACCGGAAGGACAGGCATCTGATCAGGACCGGCGTGTATATCGACGACGCGACGGCCTCGAACGTCAAGCTCGACTTCGACAGCCGAGACACGCCGAACGAGAACGCGTTCCGGGCCAAGAGCGACGATCGCTTCGACAACCGTCTCAAGACGAACGCCTACGGCGTCGACTCGCTGAAGGTGCCGCTGCCCGAAGGAATGGACCCAGCCGAGGTCATGCAGGAACGCAAGGGCAGTGATGGCACACTCGAGAAGAACGCCAAGTTCGCGTGGAAGGCGGATTGGTACATCACGATCCCGCTCGACGCGATCACGAACAGCAACCCCCCGACCCTCTGCCAAAACATGATCTCGGTGCGGAGCGCCGGCAAGAATCTGCCGGCCATGGGGCAATGCATGCAAATCTTCAAGCTCACCTACGACAAGTGGTACGAGGGGCGCCAACAGAACTATGTCGACATCCTCGACATCGATCTCGACGAGCTCTTCAAGTGGTCGAACGGGAATCCCAGCCGTACCACAAACGTCATCTACATCCATTTCACTGGAAACGCCGGTGTGGATCCCAAGGGGGACGGGACGTACCCGGTCGTGCGACTGGTCAACGGCGACAAAATCGAAAATCCGATCACGATCGCGACGAAGCACCCGCTGTACGTGCAAAGCGACTTCAACACGGACGGTTGGGCGCCTGTGGCGCTCGTCGGTGATGCGATTTACTTCCTGTCGAATGCGTGGAACGACGGTGCTCACCAGGCGCCTACGGTCATCAAGCCGAACGCGTCGAACACGACCGTGTACGCTGCCATCCTGGCCGGGCACGCCGAGACGCCGTGTGACCACCATGCGCCCGGATGCGGCGCAACGAGTCCGTACGGCGGTGGTCTGGAGAACTTCCCGCGCTTTCTCGAGAGGTGGAGCGGTAGGACGTTCACGTACCGTGGCTCACTCGTGTCGCTGCACTACGCAGTGCAGGCGGACGGCGCGTGGAATGGTGGCTACTACAGCCCGCCCGCCCGTGACTGGGAGTTCGACACTCGCTTCGAGGACCCGGCAAACCTGCCGCCGGGAACTCCCGTGGTCGGCAACGTGATCCACACGGCCTTCCGGCCCGTCTTCTAGAGCACGGCGAAATGCGCCCCATCTTTGCCGGTATTGAGAAGCGCTCGGCCCGAGGTACTCAAGGCTTTACGCTCGTCGAGCTGGTCGTGGTGGTGGCCATGCTCATGATCCTGACCGGGATCATAGCGCCGCGCATCCGGGTGAGCCCCACACGCCGAGTCGAAGGCAGGGCCTACCAGCTGGTGGCGCACCTGGAGCTGGCTCGCAGTCACGCTCTGGGTAGGCGCCAGATGACACGGGTGGTCTTCGACGAGGTAGCAAATAAGTATACGGCTTATGTGGACGACGACCGAAACGACGCCATCACCGAGATTGCAGCTGAGGTGAGTGCATTCCCTGCGTTCGGGGAGCGCGAACTCGGCAACTTTGTCCAGTTCGGCCGGGGAAACGCCTCGGCGATCCCGGGCGACACTTTGGGGCTGGCCGTGGGCCTAACCGACAACAAACTCAACCTGAGTGTTCAAGGTGTGCCCGAGCCGTGGGGGACCATGGGAACCGTGTATCTCGTTCATCGGGACGACGAGAACGCGGTCTCCGCCATCTTCATCGCTTCCTCGGGCTCGTTCAAAGCTTGGCGCTGGTGGCCAGAAGAGGGGGAATGGCGATGACAACGCGACAGAAATACGAACTGGCCGTTCAGCGGCCTGCCGCCGGCTTCGGCTTGATTTCCGTTTTGGTGGCGATCGTCCTGCTCTCGGTCGGCGTGCTGAGCATCTCTGGGGTGCTTACACAGTCGGTGTCGATGCAAACGACCATGTCCGTTCGGACGACTGCACTCAACATTGCTCGCGGATACATCGAGGACGTGAAGAGCCGCGATCCTCTCACCCTCGTGGCAGAGGCCGCGGTAAGGGTGAACGACAGGGGGGAGCTGGACAGTGGTGGGGTTTTCACACGCGAACTCACGGTGACGACCATAAGTCTGCACCTCAACGAGATCACGGTGATCGTCACGACGCCCCGGTCGAGCCCAATCTCACTCCTGACCTGGATTTATGATGGTGTGTATTAGGGTAGCCGAGCGTGTTTCGGGAAGGCGACAGGGCTTCACCCTGGTTGAGTTGCTGATCTCGCTCGTCTTGGGCGTCGTGGTCGTGGCAGCTTCTCTCAGTTTCGCGATCTCCACGTTCCGCGGCTCCGAGGGTAACAGACTTCGCGAGGAGGTCTACCGGAGCGCCCGCTTCATCGGCATGACCCTGGAGCGTGATATCCAAACCACGGGCGTAGGTATCGAGAGCGGGATTCGGTTCGGTACGTTGACCACCTTCAACGACACGCTGGTCGTGCTCTACGTCCCGTGGATTCCGACCGAAGCGTTTCCGTACGAGATCTCTCCCCCGGGCGGCGTCAACAACCCGCTCGACCCCGGTGGCACGTGTGGGGCCTACTGCATCGACCTGAAGTTAGCCCCCGACGGTTCCTTCGACTTGAAACGGGGTGACCTCGCCCGCCTGCAGATCAACGCCGAACGGCGGCTGATCCTGATAACGGCCGTCAACAACCTCGGAAGCACGGTGGAAGTGACCTTCTCCGCTGACACGACGCTGCTCCACTTCGAGTCCGCGTTCAAGGGCGGGGTGCGGTTGGATCGCTTCAGCACCATCGTGCAGAAGCTTCAGGCGATCGTCTACTACGTCCAGGGGGAGATCCTCTACCGCGCCGACCAGTTTGAAGTTAATGGAGACCTCAAGGGTTCCCCGCTCGCGTACGGCGTGAAGTCCTGGGAAACCAAGATGATTTTCGTCGACCTGGACGAGTACGACGAAGGCAACCCGTACGACGCGGACAACACGAACGACTTCGACGACATTCTCGGCGTCCGGATCACCGCCGTCTTAGGGACGAATCGTCCCGACATTCGAGTGGCCGGCGGTCAGATCTTCACGCGGGACTACGAGTGGAAGCTGATTCCGCGCAACCTGGCCTACGAGAGGAACCGGTAGCGTCTCGCCGGTCGATGTCGCCATGCATGAGTTGCTGAGCAGGAATCTGTTTCTGGTCAAAGAGCACGTTGGCATGTTCAAGGCCGCTAACAACTATGACATCTACGACCCGGCGACCGGTAGCATCATCATGGAGTGTCGGGAGCCCAAGTTGGGCGGCCTCACCAAACTCCTCCGCTTTACCGATTACAAGCGGTACACGCCGTTCGACATCCACCTCACGGACACCTCGGGCCGACCGATCCTACGTATCACGCGGGGGGTGTCCCTATTCTTGTCTCGGGTCGAGGTTTTGGACGCGGACAATGTGGTGATCGGTGGATTCAAGCAAAAGCTGTTCTCCCTCGGGGGAGCGTTCGACGTGTTGGACCAAGACGACCGCGTGCTGTGCTCGCTCAAGGGCAAGTGGACGGGGTGGGAGTTCAAGTTTCTAGCGGGGGACAGAGAGTTTGCCCGGGTGACCAAGAAATGGGCCGGAGCGGGGAAGGAACTGTTTACGAGCGCAGACAACTACGTACTCGAGATCTCCCAGGACGTGGCGCCTGAGAGTCGGATTCGTGTGTTGATATTGGCCGCCGTCATGTGCATCGACATGGTGCTCAAAGAGTAGCGAGGGAATCCCGCAGTAGGATAATCCCTCAGTGGCCCGAATCCTCCGGAACCGAGATCAGATCGACAACGCTACCGGAACATGGACGGATCGATCTCCATGGTGATTTCGGATACTTTGGTCGCCGGGAGGCCTGCACGGCGGGCGTGCTCGTACACGGCTTCCGGGTTGGGCGCCTCGTACTCGCAGTAGATCTTGCCCTCCGCCTCTGAGATGTAGCTTCGGATCCAAACCACGCCTTCCATGCTGTCCAGGACTTCGTTGGACTTGCGGCCCGCAGCCGGAAGTGCGTCGACGCTGAAGCCGTCACCCATCTCTCGTTCGATGATGTAGCGTGGCATTGTTAGGTCTTCCTTGGTTGGGGCTCTGTCAGGTAGAATCTGCGCGACCCGTGGGGTTCACCGGTGCGCAGCGGGCTTCCAGCTCAGTGTCGTGGATCTCCCGGGCGATGGTGAATGCCTCAGCGGCGAACGTTACCGCTCGCTCTGGCGCCTCGGCCTCCACGGACAACTCGGCCAGCCGGTGAAGAGCCCACGCTTCGCCGGCCCGATCTTTCGCTGCCCGGCGCTTGTCCAGACATTCTTGGTACCAATCGTAGGCCTGCGTCAAGTCATGCGACGCCTTGAATGATGCACCGAGGGCCGCAAGGCTGTCCGCCTCCCGGGCCACGTTCTCCACCGCCCGGTTGGCTTCAAGGGCCTCGAGAAGCACTGACTGCGCCTCGGCGTGGCGGTCGAGCTTGGTGAGCACGGCGCCCCAACCGTTCAGTACGACGCCCAGGCCGTCCGGCTCGTCGCCGCTTCGGAGGCACTCTGCCGTAGCTTCATACTGGGAGCAGGCGGCCTCTAGGTCTCCGCCGCGCCAGGCAAGGATTGCCAGGCTGTTCCGAATCCGGGCCTCTGCCGCGCCATCTCCCAGCCTGGTGGCCAGGTCCAGGGCCGCCTCTTGAAGCTCCCGAACGGTGTCCGCGTCCCCGGCGTGCAGCCGTGCTTCATGCTCAGCGGCCTCCAACGCCCCGCTCTGGTCGTCCAAGGCGAGACGCACTTCCTTGGCCTTTCGCCAGGCGGCGGCGGCGTCGGTTTGCGAGGCGGCCTCGTACGCCTGGGCCACCTTGCCCATGGCCGCCGACAGTGTGCCGTCGGTCGCCAGCCGGCGGAGGATCGCGACGGCCTCTTCGTAGGAGGGCACCGCGTCGGCGGCTCTACCGATGGTCATCAGCGAGTCGGCCTGGAGGATCAAGGCGTGGGCCAGGTTGTCCGCACGGCTGGCTCGGCGCGAAAGGAGGATCGCTTCCTCGTAGGCGGCCAGAGACTGGTCGGTCTGGCCTATTTCCAGATGGATGGCCGCCATGGCCAGAAAATGGAAGCTGTGTTGGAGCGGCATCTGGGATTCGGATGCGACCACGGCCGACTCGGCGAACGCCTTGATCGCTTCCTGGGGGCGGCCCATCGTACGAAGCAGGTGCCCCATGTAGTCGGAGGTCAACTCCTGGTCCGCGGGGCTCATCGTGGACTCCGCCAGGGCCCGCACCTCGTCGCCGATGGCCTGTGCCTCGTCCCAATCACCCAGCTCCCGGCGCACCCGGCCCAGGTTGACCAGGTCGCGGAGAAGCACCTTCGGAGGTGCGGTCAATCGGTCGTGCTCCACCACCTCGGTGAGGGGAGCCACGGCTTCGGCATACAGGCCGAGGCGCCAGCAGCGGTGACCCGTGCCTCTGAGCGCCATCGCCCTCTCGTCGACGGCCTCACAAGCGTCGGCAACCTCGATGGCGGCGGCGAAGGCTTCCTGGGCAGCGTCCTGCCTGCCGAGCAGCGTGTACAGCTCGCCTTGCCGAACGAGGACTATGGCCCTCTCGGCCGTAGGCTGCTCAGGGACCAGGGTCAACAGCTCGTCGATCACAGCCTGCTGCCGATCCCTGCGCCCCAGCGTCTCCAGGTGACGCTCTTCCTCCAGGAGAAGGCGAACTAGGGTCGCCCGGCGCTCCGAGTCCTCCCCCCCGCGACGCTCGACCCACTCATGCGTGCGGCCGAGTGAGTCCACAGCCGACTCGATGAGCCATAGGCTGGCGGCCCGCTCAGCCGCCGCGAATCCGTAACGCACCGCCCGGTCCCAGTCTTCGGCGCAGGCGAAGTGGTTGGCGAGTCGCTCGGAAAATTCGTCGAGCCGACCCTCGTAGATCGTCTCCATGGCCTCTCCCACCAACGCGTGCCGCTCTTTCCGCTGGCGCTCCAGCAGGCTGTCGTAGGTCACATCCAGCGTGAGAGCGTGCTTGAAGCGGTAGGTGGGCTCCGGCACCAGGCTGGTGCGTTGGATCAGGCCTGCGGCCCTGAGCCCGTTCAGCGCCCCCTCCAGGCGGGAGGGGGAAGGTACGATGCGGCCCAGGAGCTCGAGGCCGAACTGTCGGCCGATGACCGAAGCGCTCCGGAGTACTTCCCTGGCTTCGGGATCGAGGCGATCCAGCCGCGTCTTCAGCACGGCCTGCACGGTGTCGGGAATGGCCAGGCGATCGAGCGACCCGTCCAGGCGGGCCTCGCCACCCTCCACGACGATGGTTCCGCTCTCCAGGAACGCGTGGCAGAGCTCTTCGATGAAGAACGGGTTGCCGCCGGTCTTCTCCCCGATGCGTTCGGCGAGCTCCACCGGCACGCGCGCGCCCTCGAGCGAGGCCCGCATGACCTCCACCGCTGAGGTCGGGTCCAGTGGCGCCAGGTCCAGGTGGATCTGGCCTCGGGGTGATGGGCGCTGCGCGTCCAGCTCCGGTCGGGCCGTGACAACCACGAGCAGGGGGTACGCCGACACCATCTCAGCCAACTGGTCGAGCACGTCACTGGATCCGCCGTCGGACCAGTGCCAGTCCTCGAGCAGCATCACCAACGGCTGGCCCCGAGACCCCAGGGTGAACAGAGAGACCAGCGCCTCGGCGACTGTCCCTCGCAGGTCTTCGCCGGCCAGGTAGTCCGGCAGGCGGTACTCGTCGCTCTCGATGGACAGTAGGTGGAGGAGCACGGGAATGTAGATCTCGAGCTCGGAGGCCAGCGACCGGGTTCTCTCCACGACATGGTCGTGCGCCTGCTCCTCCTGGGACCGGGCGGTCCCGAGCATGGCCTTCACACACTCGATGAAGGGGAGGAACGGGGTTAGGCTGCCGTTGGCGTGGCAGCGGCCCTGCACATAGCGGATGCTGTCGTCGGCCAACGAGCTTCGGAACTCGTGGAGGAGTCGGCTCTTTCCCACTCCGGCGTCCCCGAGCACCGAGACCA
>JADFRS010000127.1 GCA_022561145.1 Gemmatimonadota bacterium | reverse complement strand
AGCCCGATCTGGGTGCAGCCATACGCCAGGAGCCCGCCGATGACGATGCCGCCCGACACGAAGAGCATGATCAGGTTCAGGCCCAGGTGCACCGGCAAGCGGGCGGCCCAACCGGCTCGGTCCAGTGGAAACCGGCGAGCCGCCAGGAAGATCACAGGAGTGAGTACCGCCCACGTATACCAGGTGGGAAGAGCCAGCTTGAAGATCAGCAGAACCGGCGGCGCATCCCCCGCGAGCGCGTAGGTGATTACAGCCTGGCTGGCGGAGATGGCGCCGAGCGCTGTCCACGCGAGCAGGTAAGCCAGTGCCTGGAGGGGCCGACTGCGGCCGAACACCGCCAACACGCTGTTCACGTCATGGCCTAACCAAAATCCGACCGGGTTCCGTAGCCGTCAGTTCGCGTCACCGCGTACTTCGAACGAAAACATCATACCCGCGTGCAAATGCTCGGCGATGTGGCAGTGGATCATCCACTCGCCCGGATTGGACATTTCCACCAGAATGTCCATCGTCGAGCCCACCGGTACCACAGCGGTGTCCTTCCACACCAGATTCGGATTGGGCACGCCGTCGCGTTCGAGAACGAGGTAGCGCTGTCCGTGCACATGGATAGGATGGTGCATCGGATGGAACGCGTCCGGATTGTTGAAGATGCGGATCTTGACCACGTCACCCACGTCGAAGGTCCAGTCGATGTCGCCGTTCTCCGCGCCCGTAGCCCTGTCGCGCAGGATCCACGTCACCTGAGTGCCCGTGGACAGCCAGTTCATCATCGGCATGGCGTCGTTCCACTCCATGGGCGGCACGTACAGCGTATCGATCTCCATGAGGCGGACGATCGAGAGTGGGAGGTTACGCACTCTCAGAGTGGTCTCCAACTCGTAATCGGGCGGGCGGGCAAAGTGCTGCCTGAATCCGTCGATATCGGCCTGCACGTCTTCGTTCTCGCGCAGGGTCTCGAATCCTTGCGAAATCGCGGACTCCGCCAGCTCCTCCGACACCGACACCGTACCCAACGTATCGACGTGCGGGTAGAACTCACCCCTGAAGTGGTTGATGGCCTGGATGGAGTTCAAGATGTGCGTCTCGCCGGAGCGGTCGAACCGTACGTCCACGACATACCGCTCGGCGGGAGCGATGGGCACCGAGCCCACCCACTCTTCCCGTTCGAACTTCCCGATGTCCGAAGCGACGATTTTGAGGCGCGCGCCGGGGAAGCGCACATTGAACGTGCGCGTGTTGGCGACGTTGGTGAGGTAGAACCGAACGACCTCTCCACGGCGCACATCGAGGTGGTAATCCGTGAGACCGTTCACCAGCATGACCGTGCCGAAGCGCCCCATGAGCGCATGGGTCGGCGACTCGCCGCCCCACGGGATCATGCCCTGGTCGTCCATGAGGATGTCGTCCAGAACGAGCACCTCTTCCCGGTGCGCCGGCCCGAAGTAACCCGGATCGGGAGACGACACCAACAAGTTTCCGTATAGCCCGAGGTCCTGCTGGACGTCTTCGCGGGAGTGCGGGTGGTACCAGAACATGCCGGCGTCGGGGACACGCACTTCGTACGTGAAACTCTCTCCTGTCTCGATCGGGGCCTGCGTGACGCCGGGTACGCCGTCGAACCGGTTCTCGATGCGGACGCCATGCCAGTGTACCGACGAGGGCAACTCGATCTCGTTGGTGACACGCACCACGACTGTAGAGCCCTGCTCGGCGCGGATCAGAGGGCCGGGATACTGGCCGTTGTACCCGTACATGGCGTAATCCCGGCCGAGAATCTCGCGGCGCACCAGCGAGATCACAATGTCCAGCGTGTCCCCGTCAGCCATCTCGACCACAACGCTCGGCTTTGCCTCGGGGAGGGACGACAAGTCCACTCCGACACCAGGCAGAAACGCCGACACTGGGGGCACGGCTCCCCCGAGACCCGGCAGAACAGGCATCTCCGAGTCCATGGGAGGCATCCGCCAGCCGCCGGGAAGCATAGCTCGATGCGTCATGCCGGCTTGGGCCGCCGCGGCCCCGGGCATGGCGAGCAAAAGGGCGGCCAATAACCCGAGGGCGGAGACGCGCCCTCGCCTCGCCGGATCAGTAGCCGTAGGCCGCACAGTTCTCCTGCTCGAACGGGCCATGGCCCGCCATGGTGTGCATCATGCCACTCCTGGACATTCCTCGAAGCACAATGGGTCCCGACCACATCGCCGCCTCCGGGTCGTAGGCGTCCTCGAGCGTGATCACCACGAGAAACTTGTTGAAATCGACCTCGACCTCCATCGCATGTCGATCATCGAACGCTCCCGCAACCTCTATCCGGTCAAGCTCGGGCGTCGTGACCCACACCACGTACGTGCCCACGGCGGGTGAGGCGAGCCGATCGACCGTCAACGCGATCCGGTACCGGTAGTGTCCCTCGGCGGACAGCGCGAGACCGAACGGGGATGGGGCGAACGTGAGCTGCCCTACCCCAGCGGCTCGGCCCGAGCCGGGCACCCGCCTCGTGGAAACCAGCGGAAACGCGTAATACGCGGGTGGCTCGGCCACGGAGCACGTCACCGGAGCCTTCGCGGCACGCACCGGAGCACCAGGGCTCGCTGAGCCGAAGACCACCGCAAGCAAGGCGGTCACGGATGCAGCCGTCATCGAGGTCACCGATCCTGGCTGATCGGCCGCCGCGGCGGATCGTCCCACTTCTGGGCGCTCGAGATATCCGGCATGCCCCAATCCTCGCCATTCCACCCGTCGAAACCCTCCATGCGGAAGGTCCAGAGGCCGGTGGTCATGTCGCTGACGACGATGAGCCCATCGGCGTTCCGCACGTCGACCCCCCACGCACCGTTGAACATGGGATTGCCCCGCTGACTGGGCGCACCCGGATACGTGTCGTAGTAACCCACCGTCACCGGGTTCTTCGGGTCCATGAGACTGAAGATCTGGAGCCCGTCCAGATAGCCCGATACGAACACGTACGGCCACCGCACCTCGTGGTTGTGGGTGAGGTTCCGCCAGTCGGCCGTCCAGCCGGAGATCGGCGTGCGAATGTTGAGTTGTTCACCGTCCAACGCGGGCTGAAGGTCGAAGATCCGGAGCGGGGCGAATTGGTACTCGGTCTCTGCGATCACGTAGCGGCCGTCGGGGCTGGGCGTGAAGGTATGGCCACGAGTGACACCGCTGATCCCGGTGAGCGTGACGAGGAGTTCGGGGGCCTCCAGATTTGTGATGTTGTACACGAAGTACCCACCGGTGCCGCCGCCGTAGAACCGGTCCTGGCCGGTGTCGGGGTGGTAGCCAACGTAGAAGTCATGGTAGCCCCGGCTGTTGGGCCCGTTGTTGAACGCGTCCGGCACCGGAATTCGAGCCACCAGCGCGTCGCTGGCGTCACCGTCGACGACCCTCCCGAGGTCGTACACGTGCGCGTAGGGGCCGCTGACAGTAGCGAGCAGCAAGACGCGCCCATCAGAGTGCTTGTAGATGAAGATGTTGTGGAAGCCACCGGGGTGGTCGGGCTCCCTGATGCGCGCGACCTCACGGACCGTGGAGGGGTCGGGGAGACCGGTCACATCCAGCACCACCGCACCCAGGTCGGGGTCGGGGCCGCCCTGCCTGAACTGAAGCGACTGCACGACGTAGTAACGCCCGCGGAGCTTGAAGTACTTCACGTCCATGCCACCGTTTCCAAGGTGCAGGTCCTGGTTCTCGATCCGCCAGCGATAGATCACTTCGGGACGTTCCGGATCGGCGATGCTGATGATGTCGAGTCCCTTGGGCCCTTCTCCTCCATACGCGTTCCTGGCCACGTACACGTAGGGCCGGCTCAGCTCCTGCTCGATGTCCAGGTCCGCGACGCTTTGGCCCGGTCCCAACGGC
Organism: Gemmatimonadota bacterium; assembly: GCA_022561145.1. Taxonomy (GTDB): domain Bacteria; phylum Gemmatimonadota; class Gemmatimonadetes; order Longimicrobiales; family Gaopeijiaceae; genus JACZXQ01. The sequence goes on along the minus strand of JADFRS010000127.1, from coordinate 7,794 downwards.
CGGTGGCCGAGGATCTCGATGTTGTCGCTGCCGGGCTTGAGCGGCGACCATGGCACCTGTGCGGCGGCGGGCGCGGCGAGGGCGGCCGCCAAAGCCATGGCGACCGCGCCTGGAAGAACGGATGAACGTTTGATGCACATACAACACCCCTGATCGTGCGTGCGACCGTGAAAGATCGACAGGAGAGACACCCCCTCCCCACCCTTGACTGAAAGTACGCGGCCCCCCACCCCGGTGTCTATTGTGGATGCATCCCGTCGGGCTTATGACTTCTATCCCTGCCTGGAGCGAGATTGCCGCTGGCACCCGCCGGAGGAGCATTCGATGACCGTGTCGAGGAGACGACCATGAGGTGTCATTCCGGTTCGAATCGTGTGAAGTCTGCCGTTACGAGCGGGGTCGTTACCCTGCTTGCATTCACGCTCTTGGCCCCGACGCAGGGCTCTGCGCAGGATACTCAGTGGGATGCCCGGGCCGTGTTGGCCACCAAAGAGTTCGTGTCTCCTCGGGCTACCATCGCCGAGGCGGCCCTCGCTCCACGCTACCTGAACGTGACACTGTCCTCGGTGAGTCCGGACAAGCTGTGGTTCTTCAACGAGATCGGCGACGGCCCGGTCACGATGGACCGATTCTCGCACCCGTTCCACGAGCTGGGCGGGTTGTTCATCGACTTCCGCGCCAACCGCACCCGGAACCTGTCCATCCGAAACAACGCCTCCCTCGAGGTGATCTCTGCGGCGGACGGTGCCCGGGTTCAGATCGAGACTCCACGCGACTCACGCGTCTCGAACGCGCTCTGGTCACCCAACGGGTCGCGCCTCGCCTTCTACGTGCACACAGACGACGCCACCCACATCTACGTAGCCGACCCGGAGAACGGCCGGTCGCGCCGGATAACGCGCCGGCCCGTTTTGGCCACCATGGTCACCACGTTCGAATGGACTGCCGACGGCGAGAAGATCGCGACAGTGCTCGTTCCGGAAAATCGGAACCCCATGCCGCTCCCACCCGTGGTACCCACCGGTCCGCAGGTGAAGCACACTTTGGAGGGCGACAACCTTCTCCGCACCTTTGCCAGCCTGATGGCGACCCCACACGACGAGGCGCTCCTGGAGTGGCATGCCATGGGCCAATTGGCGTTGATCGACGTCGACAACCGCCGGGTCGATGAGATCGGCGAGCCGGCGATGATCCGCAGCTTCGACTTCTCTCCGACGGGGGAGTACGCGCGCGTCACACGCGTCGTGAAGCCGTTCAGCTACATCGTGCCAGTGAACAACTTCACGCGTGTCGAGGAGATCTGGGACCGGGCCGGCGCCACCCTGGCTCAAGTGGACGAGACCGAGATGAACCTGGGCATTCGCGACCCCGACCAGCCGCGACCCGGTCCGGGGCAGTTCGGGCAAGACGGTGACCAGGACGGGCGGCGCCAGCTCGCGTGGCGACCGGACGGACAGGGCCTGACGTACCTCGAGCAGGAGCCGGCACCCGAAGGTGAAGACGACGAAGATCAGACCGCGCGTCGAAGCCGGCGGCGCGGCGGCGCGGGTGAGGACCGCAGCCGGCGGCAGGACCGGGTCATGCAATGGCTCCCGCCGTTCGACAGCACCAGCACGACGGTCGTGTACTCTACCGACGACCGTATGTCGGCGCACCGCTTCTCACCCGACATGAACGTCCTGTTCATCAGAGAGCGGCAGGGCACCGACGTACGGGAGTATGCCGTATTCCTGGACGACCCGGAGACCACGTATACGCTCACCGAGCACGACACGGACGACTTCTACGCGAACCCGGGCAGCCTGGTCATGACCGGCGGCGCAGTCGCGGGAAGTGGCCGGAGCCGCGGCCGGAGGCGGCGCGGAGGCGGCGGTGGCAGCGAGGCGACCGTCCAACTCTCTGCTGATGGCGAGTACGTCTTCTTCGCCGGCACACAGTACGACGAGGATCCACTCGAGCAGGCTCCAAAAAGCTTCTTGGATCGGATCGAAATCCGGACCGGCGAGACGGAGCGCATCTACGAGAGTGACAACTCGAACAGGTGGGAGCGCATCACGTCGATTCTGGACATCGACGCCGAGAGGTTCGTGGTATCGCGAGAGTCTTCGACCGACGTCGCCCAGTCGTTCTTGCTGGAGAACGGCCAACTCGCGCAGTTGACCGCCAACGTGGACTACACGCCGGACATCACGGCGGCGCCCCGTGAGCGCTTCGTGGTCGAACGCCCTGACGGGTTCAAGTTCCGGGTCAACGTGACGCTGCCGCCCGGATACCGGGGCGGTGAGCGCCTTCCGGCGATGTTCTGGTTCTACCCACGGGAGTACGAGGACCAGGAGAGCTATGACGAGGGAGCGCGCACCTACAACAAGAACGCCTTCCCGAACCTGGGCACCCGCTCCATAGAGTACCTGGTTCGGTTGGGCTACGCCGTAGTCGAGCCCGATGCGCCCATCGTCGGCGAGGCCGGCAAGATGAACAACAACTACGAGCACGACCTCCGGAACAACCTGGCGGCCGTGATCGACGAGCTGGACGGCCGCGGCATCATCGACAGGTCGAGGTTGGGCCTGGGAGGCCACTCCTACGGGGCGTTCTCGACCGTCAACGCCATGGTCCACACGCCGTTCTTCAAGGCCGGCATCGCGGGCGACGGCAACTACAACAGGACGCTCACGCCACTCACCTTCCAAAGCGAGCGCAGGATCTTCTGGGACGCCAAAGACGTGTACATCTCCATGTCACCGTTCATGCACGCGAACGAGATGACGGGCGCCTTGTTGATGTACCACGGACTGCATGACCAAAACGTCGGCACGTCGCCCATCCACTCGCCGCGCCTGTTCCATGCCCTGAACGGGCTCGGCAAGGAGGCGGTAATGTACCTGTACCCCTTCGAGGATCACGGTCCGGCCACCAAGGAGACCATCCTCGACCTGTGGGCCCGCTGGACGGCATGGCTCGACGTTCACCTCATGGATGCCGGGCAGCAGGAACCGAAGATCACCACCGATGCCGGCACCGGCTCGAAATAAGGAGATCAAGATCTTGATGCGCTCGCCACTGCTCGCCCCCGCCCTTCTCGCCCTGGCGTTGCCCCTTCAAGGCCAGCAAGATGCCGCTGCTCGTGTAACTCGCCTGGAAGCCCACCCGGGTGGCGACATTTCGCTCATGGTGGGGCAGTCACAGCCATTCCAGATCATTGCGCTGGACGCCGCAGGGGAGGTGGTGGACGTGAGCGTCACGGTCTCGGCACCGCGGGGCGCACTGCAGGTGCGCCGGGGCCAAATCACGGCCCTCCAGGCGGGCACCTTCGAGGTCGTGGCCGTCCACTCGTTCGGGCCGAACAGCGGTCGGGCACCGCTGCAACTGCGGGTGTCGGTCACGGTGGCCTGGCCGGCCATCGAACGTGTAGAGATCAGCGCCGACCATGGGCGGCTCTACGAGGGTACCACGCTCCGTCACTCGGCACGGGCCTATCATGGTGACGGCTCTGAGCGAATCGATCCCCAGATCGAATGGTCCACTTCGGACGCGACGGTGGCGACCGTCGACCGCTTCGGCGTGGTGACAGCCCACGGCTCGGGCCACGTCACGGTCAACGCGACGGCCGAAGGAGCCGGCGCGTCCCGGCAGTTCGACGTGGTGCCATTCCCGGGCGTAAGCATCCAACTCGAAGGTGGGCCGGACGAAGTCCGAACGGGCGACGTGGTGAGCTATACGGCCGTGGTGCGGGATGCCGACGGAAAGCCGGTCGGCGATGCGCCGATCGAGTGGAGTCATGCCTACCTGCCGCCCGTCGGCGTGAAGGCTCCGCCCGCCGCGGGCCAGATCGACAACGGCAAGTTCGTGGCAGATCTCGCCGGCGTGTTCACGATCCGGGCGTCGGCCGGTCCGCTCTCGGCGCGCCACATGCTGGACGTCACACGTCGCGACGCCGTGCAGGAGCTGCAGGTCGTCGGCCACGCACTCCAGAACACGATGCGCACCACCGACTTCTGGGTGTTCGAGGGTGTGAACGGGCGTGACTACGTCATCACGGGCTCCAAGGTCGCGAACGGCCATGCGTTCGTCTTCGACGTGACCGATCCCGGCAATCCTGTCAAAACCGACTCGATTCAGGTAGATGCACGCGCCGTGAACGACGTCAAGGTGTCTCCCGACGGCCGGTACGCCACCATGACGCGCGAGGGAGCCTCGAACCGGCAGAACGGGGTCGTGATACTGGACCTGGCCGACCCCGCACATCCGGTGATCGCGTCCGAATACAAGGACCACGGCCTCACGGGTGGAGTGCACAACGCATTCCCGACCAACACCCACGTGTTCGCGCTCTCGAACGGCGACAAGTACGTGATCCTGGACGTGACCGACCTCTACAATCCGACGTTCGCCGGCGAGTACGACCACCCCGACAGCCGCCTCCACGACGTATGGGTGCATGAAGGGCTCGCCTACTCGGCGGAGTGGGACACCGGCATCGTCGTGGTCGACGTGGGCGACGGCCGCTGGGGCGGCTCGATCGAAAACCCGAAGCTGGTCTCGACGTTGCGCCTGACCGGATCCACGCACGCGGTGTTCCCGTACGTCTCGCAGTCCACCGGCAAGCTGTATGTGTTCGCCGGTGACGAGAGGATGAACCGCAGCGGTTTGGCCTGGGCGGGATACCCGAGATCGATGGGGTCGTACGCGGATCAGTACGACCCTGAGACTGGCCTCGGAGGAGTCCCCCTGACGACCAGGGGCTACATCCAGGTGGTCGACTTCTCCGACCCCGAAAACCCGGAGATGGTGGCCCGCTACGAGGTGAGCGAGTTCGGCACGCACAACATATGGGTCGAGAACGACATCCTCTACCAGGCTTACTACGAGGGCGGCTTCCGGGCGGTGGACGTCTCCGGCGAACTGATGGGCAACCTCTACACGCAGGACCGCGAGGTCGCCGTGTTCAAACCCGCCACGCCGGCGGGGTATACGCCGAACGCCACCATGGTGTGGAGTGCGATGCCCTTCAAGGGTCACGTGTGGTTCAGCGACACCAACAGCGGCATCTGGTCGGTCAAGATGCTGCCGAAGGAGAGGCCGATCTCGTAAGCGAATACCGCCGGATTGGACGCCCGATAGCCCAGTCCGTGGATCAGCGCCGTCCCGCCCAGGGGCCTCGCTGCACATCCAGTTCCTCCATCTTCCACAGCTCGTTGATCAGACGCCTCGTCTCCCTCGTGACGTGGGCGGTCGCCGCCTCGGACCGGACGGCGTCGGCGAGCTGCTCGGCCGTTCGGCGGGCACGCATTCCCGAGTAGGCACCCCCCAGGATACCGATGGCGGTCACGGCAGCGACGCCCAGGCGAAGTCTTAGGCTTCGGCGGCTTCGGCGGCGTCGCACGGCTTCGGTCTCACGATACTCTTCGACGTCCTCACCGCTGTGCAGCGGATGGGTCGAGTTGACGGATGCGGCGCCGGATACCGTCGGCCCCCCGGGGTAGGAAGAACTCGGAAGAACCGCGCGTGAAATCCCGTGGCCCTCGTTGTCGTCTAGAATCATGGTCCTGGTCATTTGATCGCTCCCTCTGTCCTCGGGTCGATACCGTGATCGCTTGACAAGAAATCTCCCGAAACGCCTGGGGGGTCGGTATCGGTCCGGCGCTCGGGAGGATGTACGCACAAGGAGGTCCTACATGTAGGCTGGGAACCTACGCGAGTCCAACCGAAGCTCCTGCTTCCTCGAACGCGCGCACGCCCTCTCAGTACGGACCGCAAGTAGCCTTTAGGCTAGGTTTTCGACCGGGACGGGACACTAGATAAACACGACCTGGGCGCCGTCCGCTTTCTCCCAAAAATCCATCGCGGTCAAGCTTCCCGTCATCTGCGGGACCAGGTCCTCATCGGAGAGGCCAAACATCTCCATCGCCAACTGGCACGAATAGAGTTCTGCGCCGGCGTCGTTGAGGATCTCGAGGAGTTCCGGGATGTCGGGAATTTCGAGGTCGTCCATCTTCTTCTTCATCATCTTGGTGGCCAACGCCTCCATCCCCGGAAGGCCCATGACCGAGTGGGGCATCGGGCTCGACGGGTTGCCCAGCATGCCCGCGTGGAGCTTGCCGGACTTGTTCTTGGTGACGATGTCCAGACCCCAAAAGGTGAAGAACACCATCGCCTCGATGCCCATCATGCGGGCCGCGTTGGCCATGATCAGGCCGGGGTAGGCCATATCCAGGCTGCCTTTACTGCAGATGATGGCGACCTTGCGGGTCACCTCCTTCTCCGTGGGCTCGTCCTGCGCGGGCACCCCGGCGAACTCCATGGTCTTTTCCAGCTCGAGTGTGGTCGTCATCAGATGCACCCCTTGGGTTTCGTCAAGCCGGCGATCCTCGATGCAAGGATGCCCGGGCCTTTCGGGAAGAGTTGATACATCTCCTTGGTGGGGATGCCGGTCGCCTTCGTGATCCGGCGGACGGTGGGCGGCGTACCCCTGGCGGCGTTGTCGCTCCGGCAAAAGTCGATAACCTGCCAGTGTCGGTCGGTTAGCGGCTCGATACCGGCCTCCCGGCCGAGCTGAATCGCAATTCCGGGCGTCCACTGGTCTGGGTCCGTCATGAAACCCTCGGCGTCGACCTCTATGGGCACGCTTGCGATCATCACAGTGCTCATGGTGCGTCTCCTATGCAGTTACGGTCGGTGGACGGCGGTTTAGTTCTGGTGTGGTTAAGCTCCTCTATGAGCTCGCTTCCTGGTCAGCTCCATTTCCCCCGCATGGACATCTTCGAGTTGACCAAGGGAAGGTCCTTGCCTGCCAACAGTAGATTCCAGTAGACCCAGCGAAACGCCAGCTTCCCCCAGTGGTTAGCCGTGCTCTCCTCGAGCAGGTGCAGCGGGCCGACGCCGGGCAGTGGGAACCGTCCGGGGAGCGGTTCGACGTCGTAGTTGAAGTCGATGAGGACGGCTTTCCCGAAGCCGGTCTCTATGAAGCAGTTGGCGTGGCCGTCGAAGTTCTCGCACAGGCGACGCCCCTCGATCGCTCGCAGGATGTTGCGTTCGAGGATATCGCCCTGGAAGTGGGCCACCGATCCGGCCTTAGAGGACGGCAGGTCGGTCGCGTCCCCGATGATGAAGACGTTGTTCCAGTTCTCCGAGCGGAGCGTCTGCCGATCGGTGGGAATGAAGGCGAGTTCGTCACCGATATCGGAGCGCTCCACCGCCTCGCTGCCCATGTTCGTGGGAATCGAGACCAGAAGATCGTACCCGATCTCGCGCCCATCCCAGCTCGACAGAGTGCGCTGCTCCCCGTTCACCTCGCTGGCGCTGAACTGTGACTCTACCTTCACGCCCTTCTGCTCGAGGAGGCCACCCAGCATCGCTGACGCTCGGGGCTTGGTGAAGGCTCCGTCGAGCGGCGTGGCGTACACCAGCTCCACCTGGTCGCGGACACCCTTCTGGTGAAAGAACCAGTCGGCCAAGAAAAGGAACTCGAGGGGGGCAACGGGACACTTGATCGGCATCTCGGCCACGTTCAGGACCAGCCGCCCCTTCTCGAAATGCTCGAGCGCGTGGAACAACTTCTCGGCGCCTTCCAGGGTGTAGAAGTCGAAGATGTTCTTTTGCCACCCACTACCGAGCAGGCCTTCGGTCTCCGCCGGGACGATCCGACTGCCCGTCGCGATGATCAAGAAGTCGTAGTCGAGGTAGGTGCCGTCCGTGAGCTGTACGCGGTTGCTGTCAGGATCAATGACGTCGACGCCCGAGAGCACGAGGTCGACGCCGGGCGGCACGTAGCGCGCTCGCGGCCTGACGATCTCC
>JADFRS010000126.1 GCA_022561145.1 Gemmatimonadota bacterium | reverse complement strand
TCCTCTACGGCCTGGACAGGTTAGAAGAGGGCCGCGACTTGATTGTGGTGGAAGGCGAGTCCGATTGTCACACCCTCTGGCACCACGGAATCCCGGCACTCGGCATCCCGGGAGTAAATACTTGGCGTGATGAGTGGTCCTCGTATCTGGACCAGATTCCGAAGGTCTACCTTGTCGTCGAGTCGGACGAAGCTGGTAAGAGCCTCCGTGACCGATTGGCGGAGTCCCCTCTAAAGGACCGCCTGCACCTTCTTGATCTGGCCCCCCACAAGGATCCATCGGAGATTCATCTGGCTAACGCCCCGGGTTTTGTAACAACCTGGGAGGGCCACCTGTCTAAAGCTTTTTCCTACGATGAGGTACAAAAAGCTGAACGAGAGAAGGTTCGAATCGAAAAATGGGAGCAGTGTAAAGATCTAGCGCGAAAGACCAGCATCCTTGACGAATTCGTCGAGGCTTACAAGTCAACTGGCGCTGTCGGTGATGGCCAGGGCACGCAGGGCGCCGCCCTTGATCTGCCCCATGATGGGCGAAACGATCTCGACCGCCACCTCGATCTGGCCACCGCGCAGCGCATTCACGACCGCCGGTGTGCCGTTGAAAGGCACGATCTGCATGTCCACGCCCGCGTTGGACTTGAACAGTTCGGCGGCCAGGTTCTGCGTGCTGCCGATATTGATGCTGCCCACGTTGAGTTGGCCCGGATGGGCCTTGGCATAGGCCAGCACCTCGCCCAGGGTCTTGAACTTCGATTCGCTCGCGGTCACGACCGCGATGTCGAAAAAGCCCAGGGTGCTGACCGGCGTGAAGTCCTTGACCGTGTCGTAGGGCAGCTTGTTGAACAGGGTGGCCGTGACCGCGCTGGCGTTGGACATCAGCAGCAGGGTGTGGCCATCGGGCGCGGCCTTGGCCACGGTGTCGGCCGCGCCGACACCGCCAGCCCCAGGCTTGTTCTCGATCACCACCGGCTGACCCAGGGTCTGGCTCAGCTTCTGGCCCACGGTGCGTGCGGTGAGATCGGCCACGCCGCCAGCGCCGAAGGGCACGACGATGCGCAGGGCCTTCCTGGGGAAGGCGGACTGGGCCCAGACCGCAGATGTGCAGGCAGCCCCGAACAGGGCCAGCAGGTCACGGCGTTGCAGTTGCATCAGGGTCCTCGCCTCCAGAGACAGGGCACCGGTCGTGGTGGCAGGTTCAGCGTGCCACGCCCAGCAGACGGTCCAGCAGCTCGGGCTGGTCCAGCAGCGACTGCGCCGTGCCCGAGTGCACCACGGTGCCGCGGTCCAGCACGGCCGCCACATCGGAGATGGCCAGGATGGCCTGCGGGTGCTGCTCGACGATGATGGCGCTCAGGCCCTCCTCGCGGGTGATGCGGCGGATGGCGCGCAGGTCCATCTTGCCGGTGCCGAGGATGGGGACTTCATCGACCTCGACTTCATGCCCGAGCCCCAGTCGCCTCGACCTATCGTACTCGTGCTGCACGGGCTGGAGGGCTCGACTCGGAGGTCGTACGTCCTCACCACGCTAGCCGCGCTCGAGGCTCAGGGTCTCTGGGGTGTTGGTTTCAACTTCCGATCCTGTAGTGGGGAGCCGAACCGCACCACCCGCTCTTACCACTCCGGGGAGACCGGTGATTTGGCGCACGTCCTCGCGATGCTCGCCAAGCGCTTTCCGGGGAGGCCGATGGGGGCGGTTGGCTTTTCGTTGGGAGGCAACGCACTGCTCAAGTATCTGGGTGAGGTCGGTGGGACCGAGGGCGCACCGCTACGGGCGGCGGCAGCAATTTCGATTCCGTTTGACCTGGCGGCCGGAGCCCGCATGCTGGAAACGGGCCTCATGGGGCGCGTGTACACCTTCTACTTCATGCGAATGCTCCGTCGGAAGACGAGCCTCAAGCGAGAGATTCTTCGTGAGGCCGTGGACGTCGACGCGGTGCTCCGCGCCAAGACGCTCCGAGCCTTCGATGAGCTGGCCACCGCTCCTCTCCACGGTTTCACGGGAGCGGAAGACTATTATGCCCGTTCCAGTTCGGCGGGGTTCCTCAGCCGCATTCGCGTACCCACGCTGTTGCTTCATTCGCTGGATGATCCGTTTCTACCCGCTCACGCCGTGCCCACGGACGCCGTGAGCCGCAATCCCGCGCTGACGGGTGTGTTCACGCGACGCGGGGGGCACGTGGGATTCATCGGAGGTGGGCTCCCCCTGCGGCCACGTCCATGGGCCGAGGGGGAGGCAGCTCGCTTTCTCGCTCATCATTTGGGAACCGCGACCAGTCCTTAGCGGCCCGGCGACGGGTTGCCAAAGCGAGCCCGTGTCACCCAGGTTCGTGGAAACGTCCTGCGTTTTCGATTCGACACCCGGTTTGCCGAGGATAGCACCATGACCTCAGGGCTCAGAGCATGCCTTCCCGTCGCCATCGCCCTCCAGACCGCTCTACCATGCGTCGCCGCGCCGGCGCTGGCCCAAGAGCCTCTCAGGGTTTTCATCTCCGTGGACATGGAGGGCATCGGCGGTATCGGTACGTCGGCCATGACATCACGCTCCGGAAAGGACTACGCCCTCGGACGTGAACTCATGACGGCAGAGGTGAACGCGGTGGTGGCTGCTGTCTTCGAATTCGGGCCCGCCGAGATTCTCGTCAACGATTCGCACGGGGACATGCAGAACCTGCTGCATATGCGCCTGGACCCCCGCGTCGAATACATCCAGGGCAACAACAAGCCTCTCGGCATGGTCCAGGGTCTCGATGGTAGCTTCGATGCGGCAATTTTTCTTGGCTACCACGCCCGAGCGGGCACGGAGAACGGGTTCCTGGCCCACACGGGCTCCGGCTCGGTGAAAGGGCTTTGGCTAAACGGGGTCGAGGTCGGCGAAGGTGGCATGAACGCCCACTTCGCCGGAGCGCTCGACGTGCCGGTCATCCTAGCCGCGGGTGACCGGACCTTCACTGAGCAGTTCGGTGCCTTGGTGTCGACCCGAACCGTGTCCACAAAGGAGGCCATCGGATCTTCGGTGGCCCGTCTGCACCACCCCGAGGTCGTGCGAGAAAACCTTCGGGTGGTCTTGCTCGAGGCCCTGGGCGACCTCGAAAACGCGAGCGCCTTCACCGTGACTGAGCCCGTAACGGTGCGCATCCGATTCGCGACCACCACACGCGCCAACATCCTGCTGGCGATCCCGGGCATGCGGCTTGTGGACGGGTGGACGGTGGAATACGAAGCCGAGTCGATGGACAGGGCCTACCGCATGATTCGGCTGATGTATAAGTACATCAGTTGGTAGGTTCGGACCAAATTCGCATCTCTCGGGGTGCCGATCCGCCGTTTACGCGTCCGCCTGTCTTGTGCGGCATGGGCCCCCCATATCAGCTTGGCGATCCGCCCCCATACGCTGTCGGCAACCAAGAGATGAAGAGGCTTCCCATGAAAACCGTCGCTCGCTCGTTTTCGTTCCTGCTCTTCGCCTTGATCCTAGGTGTCCCGCTCGCGGCGCAGAGGAAGGCCCTCGAGCACGAGGATTACGCGGTTTGGAACCGCATTCGGGATCAGCAACTCTCGGTCGACGGCCGTTGGCTGCTGTATTCGTTGGTTCCCGGTGACGGGGACGGCAAGCTGACCGTTCGCACGGTAGAATCCGACCGCCGATTCACCCGTGTACGCGGGACTGACGCACACTTCACCAGTGATAGCCGCTACGTGGTGTTCACCATCGAGCCTGAAGAAGAGGCCGTGAAAGAGGCCGACCGGGAGAGTGTGCCCAAGAACGAGCAACCCAAGGACTCCATTGGCATCATGGACCTGCGCTCGGTGTTCCCGGTGGGAGGAGGCGTGACCTCGGACCACTTCACGGCGGAGCGAGTGCAGTCGTTCAAGCTCCCTGAGGACGCCGCGGGTTTTGTGGCGTACCTCCTGGAAAAGCCCGTGGCCGATGAAGCGGATGAAGGGGACGAGGCAGCAGCCGAGGCCGAGCGGCCCGCACGAGGCCGGCGCAGCGGTGATGACGAGGATGAGGAGGATGACGACGACAAGGCCGAGGGCACGATTCTGGTGCTGCGAGTGCTCGCGACCGGAGAGGAACACCGTTACGAACACGTAACCGACTATCTGTTCTCGGCGGATGGTGAGCGGCTCTACTACTCGGCGTCTAATGAGGATGGCACAGCTGACGGGGTCTATGCGGTTGAAACGGCCACCGGCGAGGCCACTCCAGTGGTCACCGGCGAAGGGGAATACGAGCAGTTGGCCCTGAACGAGGAGGGCCGCAGCGTGGCGTTCCTCTCGAACGCGCCCGACTGGGACGCCGACCAGCCGGCATTCACGCTGTTCGTAGACGCCGAGGCGAGGGCCACAGAAGGCAGCGCAGGTATCCCCAGCGGCTGGTGGATCAACGACGGGGGCGACGTTTCGTTCTCGGAAGACGGCTCACGGGTCTTCTTCGGCACAGCACCTCGGCCCGAACCCGAGGACGAAGACGACGATGATGACGACGAGGAGGTCGTACTCGATATCTGGAACTGGAAGGACCCCTACATGATGCCGATGCAGCTCCTTCAGGCAGAATCGGAGCGCAATCGGAGCTTCATGGCAGTCACGCACGTCGACGGCGGACCGGTCATCCAGTTGGCCACGCCGGAGATCCCGAACGTGTCGGTGGGGCGTGATGGGGACGCTGACGTCGCCCTCGGCACCACCGATCTTCCTTATCGCCAGTTGTTGTCCTGGGATGGACGCTACAACGACCTGTACGTCATCGACGTCGAGACCGGCTCACGCGAGCGTGCGGTGGAGGCCCTGAGAGGGCGTGGCCAACTCTCACCGGGGGCCGAGTACGTCTATTGGTGGAACGGTGCTGAGATGGCTTGGTTCGCCATGAACGTAAATGGTGGCGAAGTCGTCGAGATCTCCGCTGGCATCCCCCATCCGGTGCACAATATCCTGAACGATGTGCCCCAGGCACCCAGGGCAGCAGATCAGGCGGTCTGGACGGAGGATGATGAGCGTGTCCTGATCTACGACCGCTACGATATCTGGCTCGTCGACCCGACCGGGCGGGAGGGGCCCCGGAACGTGACGGAGGGCGTGGGCCGTAGCGAGGGCATCAGGTTCCGATACGTGCGCGAGGATTCGGACGAAAAGGCCGTCGACCTGGACCGGGAGGCGCTGCTGTCCGCGTTCAACCTCACGACCAAACAGGACGGCTATTACCGTGACCGTCTGGGCGGTAACGACCGGCCAAAGCGCCTAGTCATGGGCGACTTCGACCTCTCGAGCCCGACGAAAGCTGAAGATGCCGACGTCGTGATTTTCACTCGCCAAACCTTTACGGAGTTTCCAGACATCTGGACCAGCAGTTCGGACTTCTCCGACATAACGCGCCTGTCCGATGCGAACCCACAACAGTCGGAGTACCGCTGGGGCACTGCGGAGTTGGTTGAGTGGCACTCGAACGACGGAGTGCCCCTGCAGGGGATCCTCTACAAGCCCGAGGGATTCGATCCCACGCAGAAATACCCGATGATGGTGTATTTCTACGAAAGGATGTCGGACCGGCTGCACCGCTACACCGTTCCAGCCGCAGGCAGCTCATCGATCAACTATGCGTTCTACGTGAGCCGGGGATACGTACTCTTCATTCCCGATATTCCGTACGAGATCGGGCATCCGGGAGAGAGCGCGATCGACGCAGTCATTCCGGGCGTGCTCTCGGTGGTCAGCCGAGGATTCATCGACACCGACAAGATCGGGGTACAGGGCCACTCCTGGGGCGGCTACCAGATCGCCCACATGGTTACGCGCACCAACCTGTTCGCAGCGGCCGAAGCCGGCGCTCCAGTGGTCAACATGACCAGTGCGTACGGCGGAATCCGTTGGGGGAGCGGCATGGTGAGGCAGTTCCAGTACGAGCGCACGCAGAGCCGGATCGGCGGATCGCTCTGGGAGCGCCCCCTCGAGTTCATTGAGAACTCACCTCTGTTCCAAGCGGACAAGATCCAGACGCCATTGTTGATGCTCCACAACGACAAGGATGGCGCGGTGCCCTGGTACCAGGGAATCGAGATGTTCTCGGCGATGCGGCGGCTCGGCAAACCTACGTGGATGCTAAACTACAACGGCGAGGCCCACGGACTGCGCAAGGAACAGAACCGGAAAGACTGGGCAATCCGTATGCAGCAGTTCTTCGACCACTACTTGATGGACGCGCCCCCAGCCGTGTGGATGGTGCGCGGCGTTCCGGCTGTGTTGAAGGGAAAGACGCTCGGCCTCGAGCTGGTGACCAAGCCTATCAGTGAGCAACAGGATGGTGGTGGTCACTAGGCAGATCTGATAGCCCCGGTGGGGGTGTAGCCTGTTCTACGCCCCCGCCGGCTCTTTGAAAAACGCGCGGTAGTGCCACGATTCGCGCGCCGGCCGCTCCCAGCCCCCCTCTCGCACCTGGGAGAGGCGCGTCACGGTGTTGTCGAACACCACCGTGTCCGCACCGATCTGATCGGCCTCCGCCAGGGCTTTGAACTCCGCCCTGGTTACGCGCCAGACCTCGCCGTCCTCCAAGTACCAGACCGCGGCATGATCCACGATCGCGACACCGAGGCGCCGCTGTTCGTCCTTGAGCACCTGTACCATCGCGTCGATGGAGCAGCCCGACGGGGGCTCGGAGGCCTCGTCCACCGCAACGAGCAGGAACCTCCCGTGCCGCCAGTCACGACCGCACCTGAGGGCGTGGCCGTGTGCCACCCACACATCGAGAAAGCCGTCGACGACCGCCAGGAAGCTGGCCTCCTCTGAGGCCGAGAACCCATCGCTCACACCGAATACCCAAACCCGCGATGCGTCCGGCAACTGATCGAAGTCAATGCGCGCCATCAGGCCACACCGGCCTCGCCCGTGGGATCGGGAGCTTCCGGAGACGAATCCACGACCGGGTCGTCGAGGGGCGGTGGGGGAGCCGCCCCGGCCGCCGCCACAGCCAGGCGCGCTTGTGGCGGAGTCTTGTCGAGCAAGACCGCCACCCAGCGCAGATCTTCCGTGTTCTCCAACATGATTCTAACGACCATGGTCAGCGGCACGGCAAGCAAGGCCCCGATGGGGCCCCAAACCCATGCCCAGAAGATCAACGATACGATCACCACCAGCGTCGACAGCCCCAAACGTCGACCCATCAGGTTGGGCTCGATGAGGTTGCCGAAGACCATGTTGACGAACACGTATCCACCCAGCACCAGGACTGCGTGCCCGAGGCTGCCAAACAGGATCAGACTCAGGAAGAGTGCGGGAATCGCGGCGAGAATCGAGCCGATCGTCGGCACAAAATTCAGGACGAACCCGATGAGCCCCAGGAGCACAGGGAAGTCCAGACCCAGGAGCCATGCCCAGGTTCCGATCAGGAGCCCTGTAACCAGGCTCACCGCTGTCTTGATGCCCAGGTAGACCTGTACCTCCCGGATGATCTTGGTCATACGCTGGCCGCTGCCGGCCCTGCGGCCCATGATCGCGCGCAGCTTGTACGGGAAAACCGTAGCCTCGGCGAGCATGAAGACCATCATCAAGAGGATCAGGAACGTGCTGGAGAGGAAGCTCCCGGCCTGACGGACGGCTCCCCCGAGGAAGTCGAAGACGGCTCCGGCCTCGATCACCTCCAGGGTCAGATAGCGGTCCACCGCAAGGTTCCCCAACAGCTCGTTCCTGCGCACCCACTCGACCGCGCCTTCGCGTAGCTGGGTGAGGCTCGACCGATAACCATCGAGCCGCGGCTCCAACTCCGAGAACGACTGAACGGTCAGCAAAACCAGTACGCTGAATAACGTGACCGTGACAAGCACCGTGATCACGATGGACAACCACGGCGGGATGTGGCGTTGCAGCCAGAACATGATCGGCAGGCTCATCACGGCGAGGAATAACGCGAGTGCGAAGGGGAGCAGGATGGGCGCACCGAGCTTCAGTCCGCCTACGACCACCACCACTGCCGCCGCAACCAGGAGAAAGCGGGCTCCCGAAGTCTCAGCTTTGTCGAGAATCATCACGATGTTCCGTTCCCGCCGGTAGGTGGCACCTCACGTTGGTCCGTACCCCTCAAGATAGCGCCCCGCAAGACGAATGCCCCTTTTCTTACAATCGCCCACTGGTTTTCTTCCAGCGGCGGCACGACCGGCCCAGTCGTGTGATCATCCGCCGTGTACGCCGCATCCAGGACGCAGAGCGCCTATGCCTGAACACCCGTCAACGCCGCTGGTTCCGATTCCGGACGACGATCGCGGACTACTCGCGGAATGCCGCATCGATACGTTCCGATCCGGCGGCAAGGGCGGGCAGCATCAGAACGTGACTGAGAGCGGCGTCCGCCTCACACACCGGCCGACGGGCATCGTGGTCACGAGCAGGCAGGACCGGAGCCAGCACCGAAACCGGCAAATCGCTCTCGACAGGTTACGCCACCGGCTCGAACAAAAAAACACCAGGAAGCGGCGACGAATCAAGACAAGAATTCCCGCTCGCGCACGGCGGCGCCGCCTAGAGGATAAACGCAGGCGTTCGCAAACCAAACGTGCCCGCAGAAAGCCGCGCCTGGACGGGTCCGAATAGGCCCCGTATCATTGGCAAGGTTGGACCCCCCAGTTGGCGCGCGAAGAGCACCAACGACTTGGAGGACGCTTTGGAGGCCAACACCATTCGAGCACTCCTGATCGACGACGACCAGGGGGACTACGAGATGACGAGAGCCATCGCCAGCCAGATCGAGGGCCCCCCCGTTCAACTCGACTGGGTCTCGACCTTCGAAGAGGGCCGTGATGCGTTCCAGGCCGGCGAGCACGACATCTACATCGTCGACTACTTCCTTGAGGACCGAACGGGAATCGACCTGCTCAAAGAAGCAAGGCGGCAGCGGCTCAAGGCCCCCGTGATCATGCTCACCGGTCGTGGAAGTCACGAGGTGGACAAGGAGGCCATGCGGGCGGGCGCGGCCGACTACCTGGTGAAGGGGAAGATCGACCCCCAGATCCTCGAACGCACGATCCGTTACGCCCTGGAGAGCGCCCGATCCCGCGAAGCTCTCAAGGAGAGCGAAGAGCGGCACCGCAGCATGTTCGACCACCTCCCTATCGGCCTTTATCGCTGCACTTCAGACGGTCACTTTCTCGACGCCAATCCCGCGCTCGTACGCATGCTGGGCTACCCGGACCCAAAGACGCTCGAGAACTCGTATGCGTCCCTCCTCTACCTCAACCCTGCGGATCGGCCGGCATTCGATGAGGAGTTGGAAAAGTACGGGGTGGTGCGCGGATTTGAAACAACACTAAAACGCCTCGATGGCTCCGAGGTCCGTGTGCGCAATACGGCTCGCGCACACCGCGATTCCAGTGGCGAGATCGCCTACATCGAGGGAGCCGTCGAAGAGGCTGTAGACATGGCACAGGCTGCCGAAGCCGCCCGGTACCGTGCACTGTTCAGTATGGCGCGGCAGGCTGCGTTGGTGGTTACCGACGACGGCACCGTGCTGGAAGCCAATGACGTCTTCTTACAGGCCTCGGGCTATCCCCTCGCCAGCGTGGCGGGCGCACCCTATTCGGACTTCTGGGAAGAAGCGGATGTCGACATGGTCAAGCAGGAGTGCCGCGCGGCCATGTCTCCCGAGGCCAAACCCACCAAGGCCGAGCGCCGGTTCGTGACGAGTGACGGTTCACGCCTCTGGGCCACGGTCACCACCGTCCCGATCCTTACCGGACCCAAAGCGGGCTGCCAGGTCATCGTGCTGCTCGACGACCTCTCGGAGGCGGCCGCGGGCTGACCCGGCCTCTCGCGACGCTCGCTGATTCCCAAGTGGGCCCGGCTGGACTCGAACCAGCGACCCTCGGATTATGAGTCCCTTCAGGTGCGTCCTACCGCTCCCAATCGCTATTGGAAATGTGGCTTAGTTACGGCGTTTAGCAAGGATTTCGCTCCGACTCGGTAGCGGTGGGCGGCGACTGCTGGCGGTGGGTTTTGGCACTGAGAGTGGCACCGGGGGCCAGAAGAGTGTGGATGCGTGCCCCTTGCGTGTTGCACTTCAAACTTGATCTCAAGACACTTTAAGCGCGGAGGCTGGCGGGGTCGAGGGTCAAGAGAGTGTGGAAAGGATCAGTTGAGCTGATCCGCTACGCGGTGGGTGGGCTATGGGGATTGGAGAGCACACGGTCGCACTCCGGGATCAGACGGAGGTCAACATCCGAGAGCGGTCCGGTAGGCGCAAGCAGAACCCCTTCAGAAGCCCGTATTCGCATTGTGAGCGTCTTCGGGCTTTGTTCGGTATCTTGGTGGGCTGGAGCGCGCTCGTGGCTTAGAGGGCCGTTATCGGCTTGCTGATCTTTCCTGTGCCGGAGGGTCCTTGCCCTGCGGCTAGTCGTAGACGGCGCTGAAGCGCTCCCACTGCTCGGCGCTGCCCAGGGCGACGAGCGTCGACCCCTTGGCTAGTCGCTGGTCGGGCGGGAGATTCGTGACGAACTGCCCGTCCTTCTGGACGCCGATCACGTTCAGGCCGGTGCGCGCGCCGATCCCCGCGTCGGCGAGAGTCTTGTCGGCGAGCGACTGCGGGAGCGGCACGTAGAAGAGATCAACGCCCTCGCCCAGCACGACGAGCTCCCGTCCCTGCACGATCGAGTACACCATCTGCACCCCTAGGGACGCGTAGCTCAGGACGAAGTCGGCGCCGGCGCGCTGGATGGCCTCGACGTTCCGCTCGTGCGTGACCCGGGTGAGGATACGCGCGTTGGGATTCAGCCGCCGGCAGTACACCGTCAGGTAGACGTTCATCGCATCGTCGTGCGTCGTGAGCAGGATGCACGGTGTCTCGGCGATCCCCGCTTCGTCAAGTACGCGCCGGTCGGCGGCGTCGCCCAGAAACAACCGGTCGGGAATGCTCGCGATTTGCGGCTCCAGTTCCGGGTCGCGTTCCACCATATGCACGGGGATCTCCCGCCGCTTGAGGGCCGCAGCGGCGGCCCGCCCCACCTTGCCGCCGCCGACGATGAGCACCGGATTCGGATTGGCGTCGTATATCACGAGCACTTCGTCCAGCTCCGCGATCTGCTCCGGCGTACCAATCGCGACCGGCACGCTGAGCGGCGAGAACTCGAAATCCGGCCGGGAGGGCAGGAACCGCCCACGCTCCCACACCCCGACGATCGTGGCCCCGGTAAACTCGCGCAACCGTGTGTCGCGGATAGTCCGGCCCTGGAACGGCGTGTTGTGCACCGGGAACTCGGCGAGCAGCAGGTCATGGAATTTTCCGATCACGTTGGCGTGCGACCTCCCCGCGCTCACCCGGTTGGCGAGCTGCTCGCCAAGTTGGTGCGTGAGGGGCAGCACGTGCGTGGCGCCGCTGAGCTCCAGCACGTCGATGGAGTCTTCCACTTCGGCCAGCGCGACGATCGGCACCGATTCGGACAGCTCGCGCACGGTGAGGACAATGTTGGAGTTGACCGTGTCCGATGCGTTGGCCAAGACGAGGCGAGCCTGCGCCACTCGGGCGGCTCGGTAGGTCTCGACGGAGTCGACCTCGCCCAGGAAGACCGGCGTGCCGACATCCTGCATGTGCATCGCAAGGTCGGCGTCGGGCTCGATCACATAGACCGGCACGTCCGCCAGTTGAAGGCGGCGGATGAGCCCCGGCGCAATGGGATCGTTGGCGCAAATCAGCACGTGACCCGCGAGGCCTTCCGGCACCGACTGGAGCGAG
>JADFRS010000125.1 GCA_022561145.1 Gemmatimonadota bacterium | reverse complement strand
CCCCCGGACCGACGCGGGAACGGAGGCCATCATGTTCCGGGTGATCCCTGGGCCGTCGTGCAGCCCATCATCGGGCATGGCGTCGGTGACCAGACCCCTCTCACGCAGGACATTCCGCGAACCTTCGGGCGCACGGTAGTACTCGGGGATGTGAATCGCCTTGGCTTCACCCGCCCATTGGGCGGTCAGCGTCTCTGCGACGTTGTTCATGCCGGAGCGGTTACCACCTGAGTCGCCGATGAAGATGATGTTCTCGAAGCCGTGCACTTTGAGGCTGTGCGCGATATCGGTCAGCAGAGCCTCGAAGGTCTCCTGACGAAGGCTGATCGTGCCCGGGCTGCGCATGTGGCCCGATTGGGGTTCGATATCGCCCTCAGGAACCCACTTCACGATCGGGGCGCAGAGCGCATTGCCCAGATTGCGCGCGATCGCCTCGCAGTTGGCGTCGAGCACGTAGTTGTGCTTACCGGTGACGAGCCAGGGACCGTTCGGCTCCATGCCACCGGTCGCGATGATCGCAGTGGTCTTTCCAGCGGCGAGCGCGTCGCGGATATCCATCCACGTCATCTCCCCGAGCCACACCGTGTTGGTTTCGGGCAACGGGTTCGGCGTGTCCGAACAGTTGTACGTGTTCTGACGGCAGTCCCCACCACCCATCGTGCGCGGATCGGGCGCCGGGCGCTGGCCTCGACCGCCCCGACCACCAGCCGCACCCCGGCCGCCACCGCCCGCTCGCTGGGGGCGAACAGGAGGAGGCACCGTCCCTCCGTTTTCGATCGCAGCGTTGATCGCGCTCACGGTATGGCTCGCCCGGAACGCGACGAGCGCGCGGGCCAGCTCCAGATTTTTCACGCGATCGGCCATCGAGACGCCGTTGATCGTGGCGAGGCCAGCCTCCACGCGCTCGGCCCAGCGGATCGAGCTCGGGTCGTCGATGAACATGTTGAGCGAGATGATCGGGTCGTCGTGCAGATTGTCCGCTTCACCCCAAATCACTCCGTGCTCTTCCTCCATGTACCGCGTCACGCTCGCGTAGTCGTAATACTCCTGGACGTGGGCCACGACCGGATTGCCACCCCACCGCTCCGTGAGCCGGTCCGCCACCGCGCGTTGGCCGCCTTGATTCCCGCCGGAGTCGCCGAAGAAGATGATCTTTTTGAAGCCGTGCATCCTGAAGGAGTGCGCGACATCGGTGAGCACGGCCTCGAACGTCTCCTGGCGGGTGCTGATCGTGCCCGGGCTCCTCATGTGACCGCTCGGGGGTTCGATGTCGCCTTCCGGCACGAACGGGATGATGGGAGCGCACAGGGCGTCGCCGAGCCGGCGGGCGATCGCCTCGCAGTTGGTATGCAGCACGTAGTTGTGCTTCCCGGTGGCCAACCACGGACCGTTCGGCTCCATGCCGCCCGTCGGGATCAGCACCGTCGTCTTCCCGGCGGCCAGAGCGTCGCGCACATCCATCCACGTCATTTCCTCCACCCAAACCGTCGTCGCCGTGGGCAGTGGGTTCGGGGTGTCCGCGCAGTTGTAGACGTTGGCTTCACACCGCCCACCACCCAGGTCGCGGGGGTCGGGAGCCCGCCGCTGCTGTGCGAGAACAGGCGTGCTCAGCACGAGCGCGAAGCTGACGGTCAAGAGGAGGGTCTTCATGGTCGTCTCCGGGAGGTCGGTCTTTGACGCTCCAGACAGGTGTGGTTACGAAGCTGTTGAGTATTCAGCGCTGTTGAGTATTCAGCCTTTGGGCTGAACGGGCAAACGCGGGGTCGCGGACGAGCAACGCCGCTCTCGCCCTACTCCCCCCCGTCCGGCGTCCTCAAAACCTTCCAATAACACCACCCCACCAGACCCCACACGAAGCTCAGCGAGCCAACCATCAGAATCCATCCACCGATCGTCATTCTACCGCCTCCCTGGCCGCGGCCTCTGGTGTCCACTCAGGCAACATCTCCTTGCCATCCAAATCGAGTCCGGCCGCCTTCCAGCGCTTCTCGCCGACCCTCACGCAGGCCACGAGCACGATCATCGTCACCGCGATGAGCGCGAGCGCGAGCTGTGCCAATGGCTGCTCACCGATCTGGCCGATCGACGCCGGCAGGTCGGTGATGCAGAACATGACGAGCACCACCAGCAGATATACCGGCGCGACGTACTTCATGATGAAGCGGAAGACCGCCGGAATCCGGATCTGAGCGCCGTGATGGATCTCGTCCCACCCGATGTCGATCCCGAAGATCCAGCTGAAGCAGATGATCTCGACCAGCGCCATGATCAAGATCAGGAAGGTGCCTACCCAAAAGTCGATCGTGCTCCAGAAGACCGCGCCCTCCGTGAAGTAGATGACCATGAAGGAGCCAACGAGGCAGAGCCCGACCATGTAGAGCGTGCCGCGCTTCCGGTCCACGCCGAGGGACTCCTGAAGGAAGGCGACCGCCGGCTGATACATCGACAACGAGCTCGTCACCGCGGCCAAGAAGAGCATGAAGAACCAAACGGCGCCCACCGCCGGGCCGATCGTGCCCATCTGGGCGAAGACCACAGGCAGGGTCTGGAAACCGAGGCCGAACGTGCCCGTCTGCACGGCCGCGACCGTGCCGGTCAGGCCGAGAAAGACAAACGAAGCCGTGAGTGTGATCAGGCCGCCGAAGCCGACCTCGAACGCCTCGTTGGTCGCAGCCGCCGTGAGCCCGGACAGCGCCACATCGTCGTTGCGCTTCAGGTACGACGCGTAGTTGATGATGATGCCGAAGCCCACCGAGATGCTGAAGAAGATCTGCCCCGCCGCGGCGAGCCACGTCCGCGGGCGGAGCAGCGCACCGAAGTCGGGATTCCACATGTAGGCGAGGCCAGCCATCACGTTCTGATCCGGCAGCTCCGGGTTCGGCGTGCCGAGTGTCAGCACTCGGATCAGCACGATGAGCGCACACACGGCCATGATCGGCATCGCGAACGAAACGAACTTCTCGATACCCTTCGAGAGTCCACGTAGGATGAGGTAGACGTTCAGCCCGAACGTCAGAACCCAAAAGACGATCGTCGGCACGCGGCCCGCGCCGAACATGAGCCCGTTGCCGGCGGTACCGGTGAAGTCGTTGTAGAACCGTGTCGAGGCGGACGTCTGCTCCGCTACGGCCATCGTGCCGTCGATGCCGATCGTGCCCGTCACGTAAGCGTAGAAGTAACCCAAGCACCAGGCGGCGATGAACGTGTAGTAGAACGAGACCGCGAGCGGAATCATGACGCCGGTCACGCCCAGGTACCGAGCGATTCGGCCCTTGCCGATCACGCCGAGGATCGCGGGCGCGGAGTGGAAGCCCTTTTGGCCGCCATACCGTCCCATGGCCCACTCGGCCCAGCAGATCGGGATGCCGAGGAAGATCAGCGCGCAGAAGTACGGGATGAGGAACGCGCCTCCCCCGTTGGCGGCGGCCTGCCCCGGAAAGCGCAGGAAGTTCCCGAGCCCGACCGCCGAGCCCGAGACCGCCAGGATGACGCCCAATCGGGACCCCCACCGCTCCTTCTTTCCCGTCATTCGCCTCTCCGTGACTGGGTGTTCTTCTCTCGGTGTCCGCAGCGCCAGACCGAGCGACGCGGATGATCCACTTCCCCGGCGGGTCGGGCAAGGGGAAGACGCGGCCGCCCGCTAGTCGGAGATCAACACGAAACCGGCCGTAGCGAAGTGCTGGTCGAGGGCCAACGCTTCACGGATCCCCAACTCAGCCATGACGACGAAGCTCACCGCGTCTGTAAGCGAGAAGCGCTGGTCGCTGAACCGTTCCAACCAGTTGCTGAGTGCCGCCTCTTCGCGCTCGGCCGTGCTGTACTCCACAGAGTTGGGAGGCTGTCGCACGGTACGCGCGAACGTGAGCGCTATGTCCCGACCAGCCCGGCGCAAGAGCAGCGCGTGCGTCTCCGCGAGCACCAGGTTCGTTGTCACGATCCGTGCCCCCGCATGCACCCGCGCCCGCAGAGCGGCCGCGAGCAGTTCATGGTCCGAGTGCAAGGAGTCGGCCAAGGGATACCAAGCGCTCGTGTCGACGAAAAGTGGGCCCCTCATTGATCCTCGGCTCCAGCCGAACGCCAGGATGCCTCCTCATCGTCCGCCAGCACGCGGTCGTGCTCTCGAGCCTCATCTACTCCACCTGCCCGGACTGCCGAGGAGGGTCCGACGATTCCGATGACGCAGAGCGCGGGATGTTGTTCCGGATCGGTCATCTGTCGCTCGAGCGCCTCGAGCCCACGGCGCAGCACATCGGACTTCGTCGTGTCCAACTCCTTGGTGAGCCGGGCGAGGCGCTCCCGTTCCTCCGAACGCAAGTACACCTGCACCGGTTCGGCCGCCCGTGGAGGACGGGACTTGGAATCATGATGATGATTCATGAATCATGATACGTGATCAGTGTATCCAGTCAAGGCCAGCGCTGGTCTTCCACGTGTGCCCGTCAACCGTTGCGACGACGGGTGTGCGGCCCCAGCCTTCCGTGACGGAGGGACCACTTGCTGGACCACCCTGTGTGGAGGAATCGATGCCCCGCGTTCACGTACGTCTCAGCCTGGCTGTCCTGACCGGCGTCGCCACGCTCGCGTTCACTCCCACCCAGAGCGCCGACGACACGCTACTGGGATTCACCGCCGAGAGCACACGCGTGCAGCGCGATCTCGAGGCGCGCTTCGACGCGCAACTCGACGCCGACAACCTTCGAGACTGGATGCGGCAGCTCAGCCGCCATCCCACTCACGTCGGGTCGCCGGGCGCAAAAGCCAACGCCGAGTGGATCGCCGAGCAGTTCCGGTCCTGGGGCTTCGACACACGGATCGACGAGTATCAGGTCCTCTTCCCCACGCCCCGGGAGCGTATGGTGGAGCTTGTGGCTCCCACACGCTACATGCTCAGGCTCGCCGAGCCCGTGCTGGAAGCCGACGCCACGTCGGGTGTGACCCAGGACCGGCTGCCCCCGTACAACGCTTATTCCGCGGATGGCGACGTCGAGGCGGAAGTGGTCTACGTGAACTACGGAATTCCCGGCGACTACGAGGAGCTCGAGCGCCGCGGGATCGACGTTCGCGGCAAGATCGTACTCGCGCGCTACGGCGGATCATGGCGCGGCATCAAGCCGAAGGTGGCGGCAGATCGGGGCGCCATCGCCACGCTCATCTACTCCGACCCCCGCGATGACGGATACTTCCAGGGCGATGTGTATCCCGACGGCCCCTATCGCATGGAGCACGGTGTCCAGCGAGGCTCGGTCGAGGACATGCCCCAATATCCCGGGGATCCGCTCACCCCCGGCGTAGGCGCCACTGCCGATGCCGAGCGGTACACCGTGGAGGAGTCCCCCACGATCATGAAGATCCCGGTGCTCCCCATCTCCTACGGCGACGCCAAGCCAATCCTGGAGGCCTTGGAGGGTCCGGTCGCGCCCGCGTCGTGGCGGGGGGCTCTGCCCCTCACCTATCACCTCGGTCCAGGCCCCGCACGGGTTCACATGAGGGTGGCGTTCAACTGGGACCTGACGCCCGCCTATGACGTGATCGCCGTCCTACGTGGGTCGGAGTACCCCGATCAGTGGGTCATCCGTGGAAACCACTTCGACGGATGGGTGTTCGGCGCTGGGGATCCCTTGAGCGGCATGGTCGCCCTCCTGGAGGAAGCCCGCGTGGTCGGAGAGCTGGCGCGATCGGGATGGAGGCCGAAGCGAACCATCGTGTACACAGCGTGGGATGCTGAGGAGCCCGGACTTCTGGGGTCGACCGAATGGGCCGAGCACCACCGGGACGAGTTGCAGGACAAGGCCGTGGCGTACATCAATACCGACGGGAACGGCCGCGGCTTCTTGGGCGTCGGTGGGTCTCACACACTGGAACGCTTCGTAAACCAGATCGGCCCCGACGTGCAGGACCCACAGACTGGCGTCTCGGTGCGAGAGCGGCTGAGGGCCCGGATTCTGGTGAGCGATGACAGCGAAGCGGCCGCTCGCACCGACCTTCCTATCTCCCCGCTCGGGTCGGGGTCGGACTACACTCCATTCCTCCAGCACCTGGGTATCGCATCGTTGAACATCGGCTACGGCGGTGAGAACGGAGGCGGATCGTACCATTCCATCTTCGACTCCTTCGATCACTACACGCGCTTCGGCGATCCCACGTTCGAGTATGGAGTCGCGCTCGCCGAGACGGCCGGGCGGGCCACACTGCGCCTGGCCAACGCGGACGTGATCCCGCTGCGATTCGGCAACTTCGCCGACAACGTGCGCACGTACCTGAACGAAGTGGAGCAGTTGGCCGAGACCATGCGGACCGAAACGGTACGCCATAACCGCCTGGTAGACGAAGGGGCCTTCGTCCTGGCCGCCGACCCCACGAAGACCTACGTGCCCCCCGACAGGAAGGAGCCCGTACCCTACCTGAACTTCGCCCCCCTCCAGAACGCCATCACGCGTCTGGAAGGGGCGGCCGCCCAGTACGACGAACGACTCGCTTCGACGATGGGCCACTGGGGCCAAAGCGGCGTGGACAGGGACGTGGCCGACCGGTTGAATGACATCCTGCAGGGAATGGAGCAGCGCATGACGCGCCGCGAGGGCCTGCCGCGGCGCCCGTGGTTCCGCCACATGATTTACGCCCCGGGCTTCTGGACCGGGTATGGCGTGAAGACGCTACCCGGCGTGCGAGAAGGAATCGAGGAGCGGGAGTGGGAGGAGGTGCGGCTCTTCGTACGGGAGATCGCCGCGGCGTTGGACCGGGTGAGCGATGGGCTGGAGGAGGCGGTCGAAGTACTCGGCTAGGGCTCGGCTACGGGGTGGATCGCGAGCGGGGTTCACACCTCTGCGACCTGGACCCCCGTGTGTTCGCGGACGGCGCGTGCGAGCCGTTCATCGGCCGTGTGGAGCGGCGCCTCAAATGCCTCCGCCAGCGCCACATACACGGCATCATATGCTGAAAAGTTGTCGCGTATCTCGAAGACGCGGTCGAGAAACGGGAGGTGAGAGAGGCGCTCGATCGGGAGCTCCATATAATGACGAAGGGCGGCTCGTGCCCGGTCGGCATCCGCTAGCCGACGACGGACGACACTGCGTAGGGCCGAAACAATCTCGAGATCACAGACATGCGGTACGAGAATCTCGCAGGCCTCGTTCTCGACCATCTCCACCACCAGCGGGTGACTGGGTGGGTCCAAGATGAATCCGACGATGGCTGAGGCATCGAAGACTACCGGCCGTATCATCCCGGGCGCTCGTCACGTTCTTCCCGGATCAGGTCCGAGATCGGCAGATCGAGCTTGACGGGCTCCAGCTCCATGATTCGCCGCACGACTTCCGCGCGAGGCGGCCGACGGACTTCGCGTTCCAGGATCTCCTGGACGTACGCGGTCAAGCTCTGACCGCGCAGGCTCGCCCTGCGCACCAACTCGCGGTGGAGAGGCTCAGGGACATTTCTAACCTGGATCATCACAGACATGCTCGAGAATCGCACATGCGCGACACATGTGCAAGCCGCCGGCTAGCGTTAGGCGTCCCACGGCAGCCCCGTGTCATCGTCAGCCGCGGAGACAGGCTCGTCGCCGGACTCGTCGGACTCGTCGAGCATGGAACGGATCTCCTCCGTGAAGAGGACGCGGTTGATGGCCTCGTCCACCGCCTCCCAGTCGCTCTCCATTTCGACGACCTCCTTGAGGCGATCGAGCTTGAACTCCTGGATCTTCACGTTCCTCCAACGCACGGTCACGGGCGCCTCCCCTTCTCTCCCGGCATCGGCGACTAGGGTGGGTCCGCCCGCCGCGGCCTCCGGGTGTAGTCAAGGAAGAAAGATACGCGGTCGGGGGAGCGAGCGGATGGCTAAATGAGCCCCAGGCGTCCAAGGCGCTCCCGACTCCGCCAACGCCTCTTCCACTGCCAACAACCTCCCGTCGATGAGCTCGATGAGCTCCAGCTCCAGCACCACGAAGTCCCGCTGGGCGATCTCGATGTTCATCCGTTGCGTCGCGGTGGGGTTCTGGCGCGTCGACCAGTGCCCTCCGATCACGTTTCCGACCCGGTTGGAGATCGTAGGCACGCTCGACTCGTTGAGCGATCCGCGAATCGGGTCGTCCTGGAGCCGCAGCGACAGACCGTCCAGCGTCCGCCCGAGCTCGTCCATGCGACCGAACAGTGCGGGATCCGCGCGCGGGGTCCGAACCAGCGCGGCCCGCATGTAGCGCAGGCGCTCCCGCACGCGTGTAATCTCGCCGCCTGCCGCACTCACCCGACGGGACAGCTCGCTCGTCTGGTATTGGAAGTCCGCTACGGCCACGAAGTCCGTGCCCGGAGGCGCGTTTGGCACGGGCTTCACCTCGAAGCTCTGCACGCCACCGATCTCCTCGACGCCATCGGCGGAAACCAACACCATTTGCACCGAGTACGTGCCTGGAGCTGTTAGGGGACCAAAGGGGTCGGTCACCCACGGCGGCGTGAAGCTCGGTGTGGAGAGGTCGATCGGATTCGGCGCGGGACGCCTGAGGTCCCACGTGACACGGTGCAAGCCGGCGCGGGCAGGGCCTTCGACCCAACGCACGGGATCGCCTGCCGCATCGGAAACTTGAAGCAGCACCCTGGCCCCGCTCTCCGCCGCCTCCGCACGGAGCGCTTCGTAGCCAGGGAACGGCGCATCGCCGCCCCGTTCCCTCAGCTCGCGCTCCGTGGTCTCCCGCATGTCGCTCGGGTTCTGGCTTGCCTCCTTCAGGTAGTACGTGAAGGTCGCCCCGAAGTCGGGGTTAGGCGCGGCGTAGGCGGTACTGCCCAGCGTGGGTCGCCCCTGCGCCTGGTTGGTCGCATACGGCACGTACCACCAGGCATCGCGCACGGGCATGACGCCACCTTCGCCCTCGAGCGCGCCGTTCGCGATCTCCCGAAGCGGGCTGTAGTCGTCCAGGATGTAGAAGCCACGCCCGAAGGTGGCGCCGACCAGGTCGTCGTCGCGGCGGTGCAGCTTGATATCGCGGAACGCGATCGTCGGGGTTCCGGCCGACAGCATGTGCCAATTCTCACCCCGGTTCGGTGAGAAGTAGATGCCGTATTCGGCAGCTAGAAAGAGCAGATCGGGGCTCAGATGATCCTGCTGGATGGCCCAGAGGATCGTGCCGTCCGGCAAATCCCCCCGGATCGACGTCCAGCTCGCCCCGTTGTCCGTGCTCTCGAACACGTAGGGGCTGTAGTCGCCCTGTTTGTGCGCGTCGGCAAGCGCGAAGACCGTGCCCGACGAATGCAGGTCCGCCTCGACCTTGTTGATGAACGAGCGCTCGGGCACCCCGGGAAGCGGCGCAGCGCGGGTCCACGTCTGCCCACCGTCAGTGGAGGCGTGGATCAGGCCGTCGTCCGAGCCCGTATAGAGCAGACCCTCTGTGATGGGCGACTCCGAGATCGTCGTCACCGTGGCGTACTGCGACATCGCGCCGTTGTCGTGCATCGCGTCCAGCTCCCAGACGCGGCCCATATACGGTAGCTCGTATCGATTGGTGTTCGTGGTCAGGTCACCGCTGACAGCAGTCCATGAGTCGCCCCGATCGGAGCTGCGCCAGAGTCGCTGCGAGGCGAAGTAGAGCCGGTCGGAGTCATGCGGGCTGATCATGATCGGCGAATCCCAATTCCAACGCTCCGGCGGATCGCCAGGGGCTGGCTGCGGCTGGATCTGGATCGACTCCTCACTTCTGCGATCGGTGCGGTACAGGTTCCCCTGCTGCGTCATGAGATAGAGGACATCCGGATCCGACGGATCGATCTGGACGCCGTAGCCGTCGGCGCCCATGGGGAAGTGCCAGTCCGAGTTGCGCACGCCCTCGGTGTTCATCGTGCGCGCCGGGCCCCAGAGCGTGCCCAGGTCCTGCGCCCCACCCAGGATCTCGTAAAACGGCTCCGAGTTGGAGAGCGCGACCTTGTAGAACTGCGAGATGGGCATGTTCGGGAAGTGCCGCCAGGTCGTGCCCTGATCGAAGGTCTCGTAGAGCCCCGCGTCGGTGCCCGCAAGCATGTGCTGCGTGTTGTCCGGATCGATCCAGAGCGCGTGGTTGTCCGAGTGCTTCTCGCGCCCCGTGCCCAGGTTGTCGAAGGTCGTCCCGCCGTCGCGCGTGATCTGGAAGAAGACGTCCATCTGGATCACGAGGTCGGGGTCGGTGGGCGACGCCTCGATCTCCTGGTAGTAGTGGGGGCCCGTGCCTCCGGAGATGTAGCCGTTCCGGCGCTGCCAGCTCTCACCCTTGTCCGTCGAGCGATAGAAGCCGCGCTCGGCGTCGTCCGCCTCGATGGTGGCGTACACGAGGTCCGGGTCGGCCGGCGTCACGGCAAGGCCGATCTTACCCATATCACCCTTCGGGAGTCCGGTCGTCACCTCTCGCCAACTGTCCCCGCCATCGGTCGACTTGTAGATGCCCGAGCTCTCGCCCCCGGACATCAGGCCCCAGACGTGCCTGCGCCGCTGGTATGCCGCGGCGTACACGACTTCCGGATCGCTCGGGTCGAACTCGAGGTCCGTGACCCCCGTGCTCTCGTCGATGTCGAGCACGTGGCTCCACGTCTCCCCGCCATCGCTCGTCTTGAAGACGCCCCGCTCTCCTCCGGATGCCCACAGCGGGCCCTCGGCGGCGACCAGCACGGTACTCCCATCACCCGGGTGGATGAGGATCTTGCCGATGTGCTCGGAGGATTCCAGGCCGACGTTCTGCCAGGTCGCGCCGCCATTTCTACTTCTGTAGACACCCGATCCCCAGCCCACGTGGCGACCGCTGACGTTCTCGCCCGTGCCGACCCAGACCACCTCAGGGTTCGTGGGGTCGATCGCAACGGTGCCGATCGAATAGCTCGGCTGATCGTCGAAGACGGGGGTCCACGTCGTGCCAGCGTTGGTGGTCTTCCAGAGACCTCCGGAGCCAACGGCGACGTACCAGACGGACGTGTTCTCCGGGTCGACCTTGATGTCGGCGATGCGGCCGCCGGCGACGGCGGGGCCAACCTCGCGGAGTTTCAGAGAATCGAGGGCGTCCGCAATCTGGGCGGTGGCCTGAGCTGCGGCAGCGGCCGGGACGATCGCCGTGGCGGCCAGCGCGCCGAGGACGACGGTATGGGCGAGGGAACGCATGGGCTACCTATTTCTGGACAGGGAGGCGCGGATCCCAGGGACCATGCTCAGCGCTACGCGGGTCGGCAAGGGCCCGAAGCGTCAGGGCTTCTTCTCCCTCAGTCCTTGCAACGGTGGCCGCCAATCACCTTCGGGAACGCCGGGACCCCGGCGACCCCAGACCCCCTTGTGACTGAGCCCCGGCTGACCGGCCTCTCCCTTCAGGTGACACACGACGAGCTTCTCGACGACGTTCATGGCGGGCAGCATCGAATGAAGGCTCACGCTCTTGCCGAAGGCACCTCGCTCAAGTAGTCGATCTCTGAGCTCCCAGTAGCCGAAGTCGTCATCGGTGACGCACACCAGGTCCTCGGCACGAAGGAACGACGGAAGCGCCGACTCATAGGGCACGGTTCCGTCGCCGGTGTCGACTGGTCTCGCTGTAATGAAGCCATTGTCGTCCTTGGAGCCATTGGGGTAGCCCTGCTTCCGCCCCACCGAGCCCAGGTCAAATCGCGGAACGCCGTCGTCACTCTCGATATGGAGGTTGACCCGGGTCTTCTCTCCCACACCCACGACCGCCATCCAGTCGCTTCGCGTCATCCCGCACCGAGCCAGACTCAGTCGACCCACGCGGGCGCGATGGGCC
>JADFRS010000124.1 GCA_022561145.1 Gemmatimonadota bacterium | reverse complement strand
GCGCGTTGGGATTGAGCCGCCGGCAGTACACCGTCAGGTAGACGTTCATCGCATCGTCGTGCGTCGTGAGCAGGATGCACGGTGTCTCGGCGATCCCCGCTTCGTCAAGTACGCGCCGGTCGGCGGCGTCGCCCAGGAACAACCGGTCGGGAATGCTCGCGATTTGCGGCTCCAGTTCCGGGTTGCGTTCCACCATATGCACGGGGATCTCCCGCCGCTTGAGGGCCGCAGCGGCGGCCCGCCCCACCTTGCCGCCGCCGACGATGAGCACCGGATTCGGATTGGGGTCATATATCACGAGCACTTCGTCCAGCTCCGCGATCTGCTCAGGCGTGCCGATCACGACCGGCACGCTGAGCGGCGAGAGCTCGAGATCCGGCCGCGAGGGCAGGAACCGCCCTCGCTCCCACACGCCGACGATCGTGGCCCCGGTAAACTCGCGTAACCGTGTGTCGCGGATGGTCCGGCCCTGGAACGGCGTGTTGTGCACCGGGAACTCGGCTAGCAGCAGGTGATGGAACTTGCCGATCACGTTGGCGCGCGACGTCCCCGCGCTCACCCGGTTGGCGAGGTGCTCGCCGAGTTGGTGGATGAGCGGCAGCACGTGCGTGGCGCCGCTGAGCTCCAGCACGTCGATCGAGTCTTCCACTTCGGCCAGCGCGACGATCGGCACCGAATCGGACAGCTCGCGTACGGTGAGGACAATGTTGGAGTTGACCGTGTCCGATGCGTTGGCCAGGACGAGGCGAGCCCGTGCCGCTCCGGCGGCTCGGTAGGTCTCGACGGAGTCGATCTCGCCCATGAAGACCGGCACGCCGACATCCTGCATGTGCATCGCAAGGTCGGCGTCAGGCTCGATCACATAGACCGGCACGTCCGCCAGTTGAAGGTGGCGGATGAGCCCCGGCGCAATGGGATCGTTGGCGCAAATCAGCACGTGACCCGCGAGACCTTCCGGCACCGACTGGAGCGAGCGGATGCGGCGGCGGCTCCGCTGCTCGAGCCACGGGGCGTACACAACTCGGATGAAGAGGAACGGGAGGATGATGAGGAGCAGCACCATGCCGGTCAGCAGCACGAGGGTGCTGAACGCGCGGCCCAGGTCGCTCTCGAACGTGATATCACCGAAGCCGGTCGTGCTCATCACGGTGACCGCCCAATAGACTCCCGTGAACCACGAGTGGTCCTGACCCTCCCCCGCCATGATCGCCTGGAACAGCCAGGCGTAGAGCAAGACGACCGCGACGAGGAGGACCACGTATTTTACGAACGGCGCGAGCTGGCGGCGCAGTTTGGTTTCCCCCGCGAGCAGCGTGGCCAGATGGGAGCCGATGGTCTTCATACAGAAGTGATCATTGTCGCACACTATACCGTGGAGCCCTGCCACCGGCTAACGCGACCCTGTGGACCGGCTTCGTGTTTTCGCGGGCTTTCGAGTCTACTGAAGACCCCGACGGCACACGTATGGCTGCGAGGCCGTGCGGCTTCTGTGATTGGTGCATTGGCCGCGAGGAGAGGGACGGTGGAAACGTCTGCCACGGCGTGGCCTCGTAAGGCCCCTAGGCGCTGACGGCCTGGAACGAAACCGTGGGCCGCCCGATCCCGCCCATGGACGCACACAGACCGATCACGACGGCGTCCAGCCGGTCGGGCGAGCGCCCCAGCTCCCGGCGGAGGAGATCCTTGCCGACGATCTGAATCGAGCCGTTTGGCTGTCAACAATCTCGGATGAAATAGGGGGGTTCGTGACCCAGGAAACTTGGATTTTGGGAGACCATGAGCAGGAGCACTTCAAGATCCTTAGCGAAGTGCTAAGAGGTCCGCTCGACACGCTTGGATTCGACGCGGAGGAAATGAAGGAAGAGACGCGCGACAGCTACATCTTCGACATGGTTCGTGCGCTTCTGGGATTAGCAACTGAGCGGTCCAGGCGATTGCGCCAATCGGCCCGGATAGCCCCGAACGCAGCAAACAAAGAGGGAGACTCCGATGTCTGAGAAGAGAGCTGGCCGCGTGTACTGGAGGACGAACAGCAAGGGCCAGAAGCGCGCATTCGGTGACTTCCGCGACTACAGCGACGTTGGGGGCAAGAGGAAGGCCCTGATCCCACCGGGTGCCCGCACACCGACCACAGACGAAGACGTGGCGATGAAGTTGGTGGTCAAGCGTGTGAAGGAACTGGAGGCGCTACGGCGCGACAAGGAGCTGATCGGAGTCACGCGGAAGGTGGGTCTCGAGTCGTATGCCGCCGAGCATCTCTTGAAGAAGAAAAAGGCCGGGAAGGTCAGGGACCGGACACTCATGGAGTCTGAGTTCCACCTCCAGCGAGCGGTCGAGTTCTTCGGAGCTGATACGGACATCGCGGCGATCAAGCCGGGCCGTGTGGCGGAGTGGTCGGCCGAGCTGCAGCAGACGCTCTCCAACTCCACGGTGAGCCACCACCTTTCAGCCCTTAGCAACATGTACCGGCGCGCTCTGTCGGAGGATCTCGTGACCCGTAACCCGGTCTCGGACATGATGGACAAGCCGGAGCCCGCAGCGGCGGAGGCGGAGTGGCTGGAGGTATCTGAGGCTGCCCTGCTCCTCGAGGCCGCACGGGTCCACAAAGGCCACCACACGGCCAACCCTTTCACTTACGAACTCATCGGCACGATGCTGTTGACGGGTGGTCGCATGTCGGAGGTGTTCGGCCTGGAGGTGGACGATATCAGCCTAACTCGAAAGACCGTCACCTTCCGCCCGAACTCATGGCGCTTGCTCAAGACGAAAAAGGCGGATCGGGTGGTGCCCCTGTGGCCGCAACTGGAAGAGATCCTCCGGGCCTATCTGCTACGCCGTGAGCGTGAGGCACCGTTGGGTCGTCTCCTCTTCCCTTCCCCCAAGTCCACCCCTGAGCGCGAGATGATGCTCGACGACATGAGGAAGATCCTGGACACGGTCGCGGTGTCGGCTGGCTGGGAAAAGGGCGAGATCACGACCAAGTGGTTCCGGCACACGTACTGCGCCGCTCGCCTTCAGAATCTCGACCGCGGACAGCCCGTCGCGGTGTGGACAGTGTCGCGTGAACTCGGCCACGCATCGACCGACCGGGTAGAGAACGTCTACGGACACCTTGGCGACGTTCGCCACCGCTCGGAGGTGGTCGAGTACCGCGTCGAGCAACACCGAGAGGCGCTGGCGAAGAAGCTCGATACGCTCGAAGCGGGAGCCCATTTGGCACGCTGAGTGGCACTGGCCCATTTGGGTGCCCTGAGACAACAGAGCCCCGTACCACGGAAGTCGGTACGGGGCTTACTGTTACCCAAGTGGGCCCGGCTGGACTCGAACCAGCGACCCTCGGATTATGAGTCCGGTGCTCTAACCAACTGAGCTACGGGCCCTACGATTGTGCGGCAAAGGTAGCCCTTGAGCGAAAGCTTCGGTAGAATCTCGACACGCTACAGGCGGCGGCAAAGTAGTACGAGTCGTTCGCAGGGGTTTCATCTTTTCAGCAGGACCGCATGAAGGTAATCATCATCGGCGCGGGCGAAGTGGGTTTCCACCTGGCCGAGCGTCTTTCCGAAGAAAACCAGGATGTGGTCGTGATCGAGTCCGATCCCGATCGGGCCGAGGAAACCTCCGACCAACTCGACGTCATGACGATTGTCGGGAACGGCGCGTCCCTCCCCGTGCTCGAACGGGCGGGCGTGCGGGGCGCCAACATCCTGATGGCGGTGACGAGCAAAGACGAGGTCAACCTGATCGCATGCTTGGCCGGTGCGCGCATGGGAGTGGGTTACACCATCGCGCGCGTGAGCAACCCGGAGTATCACGCGAGCGGTAGCGTGTTGTCTCAGGACGTGCTGGGTATCGACCTCATGATCAACCCTGCCCGCGAGAGTGCGTGGGAAACGTTCCACCTCCTGAGAAGCCCCGCCGCCACCGACGTGGCCTCGTTCGCGAACGGCCGCCTTCAACTCCTCGGGCTCATGGTCAAGGAGGGTGCGCCCTTGACCGGCAAGACGCTGGCTCAACTCGACCAGGAACTCGAGGGCATGCACTACCTGCTCACCGCCATCCTTCGCGACCAGGAAACCATCATTCCGACCGGTACGACACGCATCGAGGCCGGCGACCAGGTGTACCTGCTCTCGCTCACGACCGAGGCTCACCTGATCCCGCCCCTGGCGGGCTACGAGGAGTACAGGCTCAGGCGTGTCATGATCGCGGGTGGGAGCCCCGAGGGGGCTTACCTCGCGGAGATCCTCGCCCAATACCACATTGAAGCCACCATCATCGAGCGCGACCGTAAGCGGTGCGTCGAACTCGCCGAGGCTCTTCCCAAGGCGCTAGTTCTCAACGGCGACGCCACGGATCTCGAACTCCTCGAACTCGAGGGCGTGGCGGGCATGGACGGCTACCTTGCCGCAACGTCGTCCGACGACACGAACATGCTCTCGAGCCTGATCGCCAAGCAGGCCGGCGCAAAGAAGGTCGTGAGCCTGATCAATGAATTGGACTATCTACCCCTGGCTCCCAAGGTCGGCATCGACGCCGCGGTCTCGCCCAGAATCTCCGCCGTAAACGCGATCCTCCGGTACGTGCACCGGGGACGGGTGACGAGCGTCGCAACCCTCAAGGGCATCGGCGCCGAGACCATTCAGTTCACCGTCACCAAAGACTCCCAGGTGGCCGGCAAAGCCCTCAGGGATCTTGCACTCCCCAAGGGCAGCCTGATCGGCTCGATCATTCGCGGTGATGACCTGATGATTCCGCGCGGCGACAGCGTGATCCGGCCCGGAGACGAGGTCATCGTGTTTGCTCTGCCGGACGCGATCTCTGAAATCGAGCGGGCCTTCGAGTAATGTCTCTCAGGCACGTGGCCAACGTGGTCGGCCTCCTGCTGGTCTTCGTCGCGGTCGCCATGGCCGTTGCCGGCCTGGTCTCATGGTTCTACTCGGACGGCGTAACCGGAGCATTCTTCCTCTCGGCCCTGATCACGCTGGTTGTTGGGCTCGCCGCATACGGCCTCACGACAGTCTCGCATGACATCACGGTTCGCGAGGGCTACGCGATCGTAACCTTCGCATGGACCGCAATGGGGCTCTTCGGTGCCCTACCCTTCCTGCTCTCGGGGACGGCGGGCTCGGTAGCCGGCGCCATCTTCGAGTCCATCTCCGGTTTCACCACGACGGGTGCAACGATATTCACGGACGTCGAGGCCCTCCCCGAAGGCATACTCTTTTGGCGAGCCCTATCACACTGGCTGGGCGGAATGGGGATCATCGTGCTCGTGATCGCAGTGCTTCCCTTCCTCGGGGTCGGAGGGATGCAGCTCTTCAAGGCCGAGGTGCCCGGCCCGACACCCGAGCGGCTGCGCCCCCGTATGACCCAGACCGCCAAGCTGCTGTGGCTGGTGTATGTCGGGCTGACCGGGGCCCAGGTCGTGCTCTACATGGCTGGAGGAATGAGCGCGTTCAACGCCGTGACACATGCGTTCGCCACGCTGGCCACCGGTGGTTTCTCCACCATGAACGATTCCCTGGCCGGGTTCGACTCGGCCTACATCCAGTACGTGACGATCCTGTTCATGTACTTCGCTGGAGTGAACTTCACGCTGCATTTCTACGCGTTCTCTGGGAAGCCTACTTTCTGGAGAGACACCGAGTGGCGCTTCTACAGCGCGCTGATCCTCGCAGCGGCCGTGATGCTCGCGGCGACCAACCTCACGACCGGCGCATATGCGGGCGTGGCAGGAGGCATCGAGCGCGCTGTGCGTGATGGGCTCTTCCAGGCCGTGGCCATTACCACCACGACCGGCTTCGTGAGCGCGGATTTCCAGGTCTGGCACCCCTTCGCGCAGGTGATCCTCTTCGTGCTGCTGTTCACGGGTGGCATGGCCGGATCAACGGGCGGCGGAGTGAAGATCATGCGGGTGCTGTTGCTCATCAAAGCCACGGCGATCCAGCTCAAGAAGCACCTCCACCCGAGGGCGATCCTGTTGGCTAGAGTCGGATCTCGGGTGGTGAAGGAGGACGTCCTCGCCAACATCGTGGGCTTCGTGATCCTCTACGTGCTGCTCGTGTTGGCAGGTGCTCTCGTCATGGGATTTCTGGGGATGGACTTGCTCACGGCTCTCGGCGCGAGCATTGCAACGGTCGGTAACATCGGGCCCGGTCTGGGTAACGTCGGCCCGACGGACAACTACGGTTGGATGTCCGGGAGCGCACTCACGGTGCTGAGCTTCCTGATGATCGTGGGAAGGCTGGAGATCTACACGGTGCTCTTGCTGTTCCACCCGGGCACCTGGAAGGCCCGCCGTAGCTTCAAGTAGGGCCGTAGCTCAGATCGTGCCGAACAACCGGTCCCCCGCATCCCCCAACCCGGGCAAGATGTAGCCCTTGTCGTTCAGTTCGCGGTCCAGCGCCGCAGTGTAGATGGGCATGCCCGGGTGGTCAGCGCTCAAGCGCTCCACGCCCTCGGGCGCGGCCACCAAGCACATGAACCGGATGCTCACCGCACCTCGATCCTTGAGCAATGTCACCGCCGCCGATGCCGAACCCCCGGTGGCCAGCATGGGGTCCAGCACGATGAAGGTCCGGTCCCCAGGGTGTGGCGGCACCTTACAGTAATACTCGACCGGCTGGAGCGTCTCCTCGTCGCGGTAGAGCCCGATGTGACCCACGCGCGCACTCGGCACGAGCCGGAGGATACCCTCCACCATGCCGAGTCCCGCCCGCAGGATCGGGACGAGCACGAGCTTTTTTCCCTTGAGGCGCTGACACGTGACTCGCTCGAGAGGGGTCGTGACCTGGACGTCCTCCAGCTGGAGCGAGCGAGTGACCTCGAAGGCCATGAGCATGGCGATCTCGTCCACCAACTCCTTGAAGCCCTTCTTGGGAGTATCGACGCTTCTAAGGTGCGAGAGCTTGTGTTGAATGAGCGGGTGGTCGAGCACGGTGAGGTTCGGAAATTCGGTCATGGCATGAGGTTACGCCTTGGACCCCGCGCGTGAAAGGTCCTCGGGAAGGCTGTAGGAAGACGATACCCTCCCTAGCTCTCTTCAGTAGGCCCAGCGACGATTGTTCTCAGCGCCCGGACCTCATCTCCCGTCAGTTCGCGCCATTCCCCCTTTGCCAACTCACCTAATTCGACAGGCCCAAACCGAACGCGCCGAAGGGCCAGCACCTCGTGCCCCACGGCACTCAGCATGCGCCGCACCTCACGCTTGCGACCCTCGGCCAACACCAGCGTGAGCCGGGTCGAGCGTTCCAGCCGTTCCAACGTGGCCGCCCGACGGGCGCACGCCGGGCCGTCGTCGAGGCTGACCCCCGCCGTGAGCCTCTCGAGCGTCTCGCGAGTCACCACCCCCTTCACGGTGGCCTCGTACTCCCGCTCTACCCCCGTCCTGGGGTGAAGCAGGCGGCTCGCCAGGTCTCCATCGTTCGTGAGGAGCAGGAGACCCTCGGTGTAGAGATCGAGACGTCCGACGTATCGGAGTCCCACCATTTCACCGGGCAGGACATCGTAAATGGTCCGTCGCCCATGCGTGTCACGCTCCGTGGTGAGTACTCCGGGCGGTTTGTTGAGAGCGATGAAGCGTGGCGCTTGCAACTCCACCAGGCGCCCATCGAACATGATCTGGTCGCTTGCCGGTTCGACCCGTGATCCAAGGACGGTAACCACCTCTCCGTTCACGCGGATCCGTCCACTTTCGATCAGGTTTTCGGCCTGTCGACGGGACGCCACCCCGGCACGGGAGAGATACTTCTGAAGCCGCATCGACCGGTCCGCCTCAGTCGACCTCGGGATCGTCTTCGGCCGACTCGGCCGGGTCGGCCATGGGTGGGGCGGACTCCGGCGGTCGAAGGTCGACATCACCCGCCTCGGGATCTTCGCTCTCATCCAAACCACTCGCCGTCGACAGGACGTCGCTCACACCCGGTTCAGGTGTGTCATCGTCCTCGACAGCCTCCTCATCCGGCTCGGGGTCGGGGTCTTGGAGCGGAGTCCGATCCCGAAGGATGATCGGGAGCTCCTCAGGACGGGGGAGGTCGTCGAGCGAGCGAAAGCCGAAGTGCTCCAGAAAACGCTGTGTCGTGCCGTAGAGAAGTGGGCGCCCGATCCCGTCGCCTCGGCCGACCACATCGATCAATGCCCGGTCTTGAAGCGTACCAATCACGCCCGCCGACGCAACTCCGCGGATGTACTCCATCTCGATGCGGCCGATCGGCTGACGATATGCAATGATGGCCAGCGTCTCGAGGGCGGGGCCGGACAGTCGCGACGGCCGGGGGACGGTGTCGAACCGCTCCAGGTATGTCACGAAGTCGGGCCGGGTGAGGAGTTGGTAGCCCTCGCCCAGCTCGCGGATCTCGAACGCGCGCTCGGAATCCGAGTAGGCGACGTTCAGCGCGCGGACCGCCTCCTCGACGAGGTCTTCGTCGAGGGCGCCGTCCGCCCGGGCGATCTCCTCCGCCTTCAGCGGCGCATCGCTTGCGAAGAGCACGGCCTCCACGATCTGGGCTGCGTTCACGAATCCTCCGGTAAAGCGTCTCTTGGAGCATCATCGTCCTCTGGCTCGACGACACGCTCGTTCCTTCGATACACCCACAGCTCGCTGAACGGCCTGACCTGCCGCAGAAAAATGATCCGGCGTCGCGTTAGCTCCAGGCCCGCCAAGAACGTCATGACGCTATGCATGCGGTTCCG
The DNA here is from genome assembly GCA_022561145.1 of Gemmatimonadota bacterium. Lineage (GTDB taxonomy): Bacteria > Gemmatimonadota > Gemmatimonadetes > Longimicrobiales > Gaopeijiaceae > JACZXQ01. Next base: position 3,056 of record JADFRS010000124.1, on the reverse strand, counting down.
GAACGGCTGCACGAGGCGGGTGAACTCGATTCGCTTCACCCGCTCCAATGTGCCGAGAATCAAGTTCATCTTGTCTTCCATCGCAACCGGCCGAGTGGTCACGAAATGCTCGCGCCTTCCCGGCGGCGGCGGGGCGATCTCGAGGGCCGCCTGGAACACTTCCTCCCAAGTGGTCTCGAGAGGCGTCTCCTCCATGGGAGGACGAGCCCTGGGTTCCACGTAGCCCTTGCCGAAACGGCGAGCCTGCTCGGCCTGCGAGGCGGCCAGGCGGTCCGAGATCTCGCGAATCTGCTCGTACTCGAGAAGGCGACGAACCAACTCCGCCCGAGGATCTTCCTCCTGGCCCTCCTGGGGCCGAGGAAGGAGCATTTGCGCTTTTACCCGGATGAGCATGGCCGCCATCTCGAGAAACTCGCCCGCGTTGTCGAGATCTTCGGCGTGGATGCCTTGGACGGCTGCAAGGAACTGGTGTGTGATCGTCGCGATCGGGATGTCGAAGATGTCGATGTCCTGCTGCCTGATGAGGTGCAGCAGCAGGTCGAGCGGTCCCTGGAACCGGTCGATGTCGATGACGAGAAAATCCTCGCCCGCGAGAACCGAGCCCGCGCCGCTCAGATCCATAAGTACATCAGGGCGTTCCACCAATCCATGATCACGAAGACCGGCCGAAAAACCACCGCGAAGAAGGACGGCACCAGGAACATGATTCCCATCAAGACCAGGATCCCATACCCACCCAGCTTCCGGTATCGAAGCCCCAGCTTTTCGGGCAGCATGTGAACCATCACGTGCGATCCGTCCAACGGCGGAATGGGAATCAAGTTGAAAAGCGCCAGAAGCAAGTTTATGAACACTCCGAAGAAGCACATACGGAGCACCACGCCGACCACAGCCAAGCCGTCCAACGCCACCTGGAGCTTCCCGAAGATCACGTAGAGCACCGTGAATCCGACGGCGAGCAAGATGTTGGACGCGATGCCCGCCAGCGAGACCTTGATGTCACTCGCATGAGGTGTTCGGAAATTTCTCGGGTCGATCGGCACCGGTTTAGCCCACCCGAAGACAAAGCCCGACGTGTAGTAGAGGACCAACGGCACGACCACCGACCCCACCACATCGAGGTGAGATACCGGGTTCATCGTGATGCGACCCAATTTTTGGGCGGTGTCGTCCCCCTCCCTCAGAGCGACCCACGCGTGCGCGACCTCGTGGACAACCACGGAGAAAAGGAGAACGGGAAGCAGGATCAGAAAGTCCGAATTCATGGACCTTGAAGGTACCCGAGCGAGATCTCCGTCGCCAGCCCGCCCCATGCCTGCCCGCGACGCGATAAACACCCGAAATCCCTTGATCACGCTTCACGTTTCGGGTATACTTTTCGGCTGGTTCGCCAAGGGGCGAGCCGATCGTGCAAGGTGAAAAATGCCGAATATCAAGAGCGCAAAGAAACGCATGAGGCTCAGCCGCGTGCAGAATACCCGGAACCGCGCCAAGCGGACACGGCTGCGTACCGCCATCAAGAAGGTCCGTCAGGCCGACAACGTCGAGGCGGGGCAGAAAGCCCTGCATGAAGCAATCGTGCTTCTCGATCGCGCCGCCACGAAGCGGCTACTCCACCCGAATGCCGTCGCACGCATGAAGAGCCAGCTCACCCGAAGGGTTCGCGCGTTGGCGTGAAGTAGCGCCCCAAGAATTCTGAACGACCCGGTCGGCCTACCGACCGGGTCGTTTTTTGGGGGGAGGCGACCTAACATTCTGGACATCCGTGCTGTCTCCTGTGTAGACTCCTACCCGGCGGCCGGATTTCCCACATCCGGGCGCTCGTTTGGCGAACTAGTTCGACGGAGGACAACAATGCGTGCGTTCACTGTATTTTTCACCCTCATGGCGGCTGCCTCTTTGGGCTCACTCGGCTTCCCAGAACCAGCCGCCGCCCAAGAAGCTGACATCGTCGGCAACTGGGTGCTCAACCGAGACAAGAGCGACGACCCACGCGAAGTGATGGCCCGAAGCCGTAGAGACGGCCGCCAGATCGCTCCACCCGCGGGAGCTTCGGGCACCACCAGGACACGCGGGAGCGGCTCGCGACCTCCCCGGCGAGCCGGGGGCGCGAACCAGTCCGGCGCCGCTCGCGGCCCCGGCCCGGCCGACGTCGCGCCTGACGTCGGTCACCCGCAATTCATCGAGCCAGACCTCTCCTGAAACCCGCTTTCCAGTGTTGTCCTGGTTTATCAAACCGATAGCATAGTAACGAACTTCATTGATGTTGGGTGCTCCACGAACACGGTAAGGACCATCGGTCGTGTCCACGTCGGCCACTCTCCCGCCCGTAGGAAGGTTTCTCTGGGCAGCATCCTTCAGGGCCGTGATCTCATTGAAGTCTATATTTATCCAGTTCCGTTTGTCCCAGAGTCCCACGCTTCGACGGAGCATCGTGTGATATTCGTAGAAATTGGCCGTGTCCCTGCCCAGGCGGAAGAACAATTGTATGTTGCCCGCATCCGCAGCATCGATGTCGGCGTGAACGTACATCTGAATCCTGCGATAGCCGCCAAAGCGTTCAACCGTGATGAGCTCCTTTTCGGCCAGGTAGGTTGAGTCAGCGGCCAGGCTCTCAAAGTTCAACAACAGCGCCCGTTGAGTTTCAGTAACCTTGGTGTTTGGATCAGTGTACGATTCAGCCTCAGGGGGGGCCTCGAAAAACGTGTTGTCTTCCTTACTGATAGTGGCGATCGTGAACTGTGAAAGGCTGTCTTCCTCACCCCCGCGAGCTATCCAGTTCGACTGGACAAAATACCAGTCGGCTATCTCAATTGTGTCCGGACTGATATCGGACGCTTCCGACTCGAACCAGACCCGGACATGGGAGATACGATTCCATTCCGGTACCAGACCCGATTCGGTATGGACCGAACCCTTGTATTCGGGTGCCAGGATTGGAATCCGCAATGTCCACCAGTCAAATTCGTTCCTGGAGTCATCGACCTCGAAAGCAGCCAGGCCGGCCGTATCGCTGAAGTCTACGACGTACGTGACGTAGGACTTGTTACTATTGA
>JADFRS010000123.1 GCA_022561145.1 Gemmatimonadota bacterium | reverse complement strand
GCGCCGGTGTGGCTGCGTACACAGGCGACATGAAGGAGCGGGGCGACCTCGAGACCGCGGTCGTGCGATCCTTGGAGGCCGCGCAACTCGCCGGCGGCGACCGGATCGGTGTTCCTCAGGATGTGACTGATTAGTCACCGACCACCGTCACGGCGATGACCCGGCGCCTCGGGCGGGTATCCAAGTCGATCAAGACCACCTGCTGCCAGGTGCCGAGCGGCACCTGGCCGGAGATGACGGGCAGTGCGATGGACGGCCCGATCAGGCTTGCCCGAACGTGGCTGTGGCCGTTGTCGTCGTTCCACGTCTTCTCGTGCTCATAATCGCCGTGTTCAGGCGCGATTCGCTCCAGCGCCGCGACAATGTCGTGATTCACGAGGCCAGGCTCGAACTCCAACGTCGTCAGGGCGGCGGTCGAACCCACCACCATCGCGGTCACTTGCCCGCAGAGCACTCCGCTCTCGCTCACCAGCTCTCGTAGATCTTCCGTGAGATCGAGGATGTGACCGTTTCCACGCGTTTCCGCCGTGATGCTGCCGCTGTGCGTGGTCATTCCATCTTTCCGTTGTTGAGTTCCTCGCCGCGGTGGTAGCGGGGTAACCCTACTCGCCCCAGCCTGGTGCTATCCGTCGGCTTCCGCGGAATAGCCGGCCTTGGCCACCGCCCCGACCATGTTCTCGAGGGAGGCCCCGTCCTCGTGTGTAACCTGCGCCTCTCCGGTGTCGAGTGAAATCTCGACTTCCTGGACGCCGTCCACGCGCGACAGCACGCGCTCAACGGCATCCGAGCATCCGCTGCAACTCATGCCGGTGATCTTGAGCTTGGTTTTCACCCGCTTTGCTCCTCATCCGTCAGGGGTATCGCTGTCCCCACTCTGTACCCGCTCAGGATCCGAGGATCCACCAACCGATCGCGACGGAGGCGACGACGCTGAGGCCGAGGCCGCCCCACTGCAAGAGCCGGATCCTCCAACTCCCTGAGGCGGAGTCTATCGCCTGCGTGCGTTGGACCCCTTTTGTCGTGATATCGAAGACCCAGGCCAACCATAAGACCAACGGGAAGGCACCCAACGTCAAGGCAACAAGGACGTCGTTCGTGGCTTCGGGAACCTTTAGGGATGGGAGTATCATCCCGGCACCTTCCAACACCATGAATGCCGCAACAATGTAGCCCACAGCGACCTTGTAGACCTTCCTCCTTCCCAACTCACCCAAGAATCCGCGAAGCGCCGGAAGCGGTTCGTCAATGCTCGAGCTCTGCGACGCGGTCACACCATGCCCTTCGAGAGAGGCAGGCTCGCCTTCGGCAAAACGTTCGAGCGTCTTGACCACATCGGTCGCGCTCGGGCGGTGTTCGGGTTTTTTCGCCAGGCACCGTAGGAGTAGGTCGGAGAGTCTCGGGTCGACATCCGACCGGAAATCCGAGATGGGCTTCGGGTCCTGCCTGAGGTGGGCCGTCGCCATGTCCACCTTCGACCTGGCGTCGTAGGGCCCGTGCAGCGTGAGCAACTCGTGTCCGAGAATTCCCAGTGAGTAGATGTCCGTCTGGTCCGTGACCGGCTCCCCGAGGAGTTGTTCCGGGCTCATGTAGCGCGGATCCCCCAGCAATTGACCAGCTTGAGTGAGTCGGGTGGCATTGGTCCCGCCCGAATCGAGGAGGCCCGCGATACCGAAGTCTGTGAGCACTACGCGGTCGGAGTCTTTTTCTCGCAGGACGTTGCCCGGCCTTACATCGCGGTGGATGATTCCGACCGAATGGACCGCCGCCAATGCAGACGCCAACTGAGCCAACACGCCACAGGTCGTATCGGCATCCAGGGGTCCGCCCGCCTGAAGAGTGTCACGGAGATTGCGACCCTCTACGTGCTCCATCACGATGTATGGGATCTCGTTCTCGAGGACACCGACCCGGTAAACCGCAGTGACATTGGGGTGCGAGATTTTCGCCACCGAGCGTGCTTCGCGGTCGAATCGCTTCCGGGCCGTTTCGTCCTGCGCCGCCTCCGGTTTGAGGACCTTGACGGCCACGAGGCGTTGCAGGGCTACTTCGCGTGCCAGGTACACATGCGCCATCGAGCCCTCACCCAGCAGGCGCAGGATCTCGAAGTCCGGCGCAAGCTCGGCGGCGATCTGTAGCTGGGTCTGGGGTGCGGCCATCCGCAGGTTTCCTCCGGGTTCCCGCCTGATCCAACGCGGTGAGCCAATCTGTCGCCCCGGCGCATGGTCTCGCAATGACCCCGCATCGTGTGCCCGTACCGGTGTCGGGTCGAGGCGAGGAGCCGCCTAGGGCGCGAGTGGGCGACCCATTAATGGGACACGTGGTGCAAGAGTGGACAGTGCTGTCCCAAGATCGGACAGGTGTCCGCTACGCAAACGTTATTGAATTTCGCCGTAACTCGTTGTCTGTTAAGGCTTTACGGAGAGCGATAGATTTTGGCACGGACTTTGTAATAAGACAAGCGTGACGGGTGTGGGGTTGTGATGACTGACCGGAGTGGTGTGGTGATGTGATGGGACGTCTCTGGTTGGCCGGCTAAACCCGGTAGGGATCCAATCCTTACCGGGTTTTTTCGGTATGGATCCCCCTCCCCACGCCTCAGATGACAAAACCCCCTCGTCAGGCTTGCACTCTCTGGGACGCATCGAAGGTGCGAAGGTTCCAGGCGGTGAGGTCACCTCATGGTCTTGTTCGATGCTTTCCTTATCATCACCTTACCGAGAGATTTCGAGGACACGTGGTCATGGAGATGAATAGATGATGAGGAATCGCTTCCTCGCGATGGTGGGAGGCGTGACGGTCGTGCTGGTTGGAGCGATGGTGTTCTGGTCGACCCAACCCGCCTCGGCCAAGCCGACGATTACCGTGTACAAGAGCGCGACCTGTGGATGCTGCAGCGCATGGATCGAGCATCTCAGGGAAGAGGGCTACGAGGTGATTGCCGAGGACGTGGACAACCTCGCGGCCATCAAGGCCGAGCTTGGCATCCGGCCGCACCTCTCATCATGCCACACGGCGCTGATCGACGGATACATCGTGGAAGGGCATGTTCCGGCCGCCGACATCGACCGCATGCTGGCCGAGCGGCCGGAGATCGCGGGGCTCAGCGCACCCGGCATGCCGGTCGGCTCGCCGGGCATGGAGATGCCTGGGCGTCCAGCCGACCCTTTCGACGTGCTCGCGTTCGACCATCTCGGCAATACCACGGTCTACGCCAAACACTGATCCCGGCTGAGGGGAGAGAGGCTCAGCCGCTCGCTCCTCCCTCCAGGATGGCGTTGATCCGTTCGACGATGTCCTCCAGGTGGTAGCGGGTCATGCGGTCCCGGGTGCGCGTTGACGCGCTTTCTGCTTCCGTCCGGATCTCGTTCAGTTGCGCACGCACCAGCGGGCGGATGTCCGATTGGCTCACGTCCACTTCCGGGGCGCTGTTGCGGGGTGGTCCGCCGCCCCCGAACGTCGGTGGCGGGGTCGGTTCCTCGGTCATCAGCCATTCCAGCCTCTCCAGGTACCCGCGCTGGAGGTTCCTGCGGTATGTGTCGGTCGGCTCCGCCCCCGCCAACTCTCGCCAGACGCCGTTCTTGAGGTCGTCGAGGTATTCGACGAGAGGGTAAGCGCCGGCGTCGAATACCTCACTCTCGATCATCCTCTGCATACGGGCCGGATCAAGGAGGTTGTCGAGCCGGCGGACTTGGATTGCCCGAATACGCTCCACCGCGCCGGTCGACTCGATGCGTCGTAGGATCTCCCGGTCTTGCAGCCAGGTCGGCGTCTCGAAGACCTGCTCGACCAAGAAGCGCACGGCAGCTTCCTGTTTGGCGCGCTCGACCGGCTCGAAGACGGGACCAGCCTGATCGCTCGACTTGAGCACCTGGTAAACGCCGCCGATCAGGGTCACGACGTGCCCAACGTAGCGGTTCCACTGACCAACCAACTCCCCGTAGAGCTCCTCCAGGTCGTCGTAGTTCTCGCCTTCAGTCGCAGTCCACTCCACGAGATTCGGCGTGACGCGCTTGAGGTTCTCGATGCCGTAGGTCGAGGCGCGCACGGGATCGTCGCCCATGTCCTCGGTCTGGGCCCTCGGATCCACCCCACGCTGCTGCGGCGAGTAGCGGTACATCGGGTCGTTCGCTTTTTCCAGGATCCACTGATCCAGGATGGGCTTCTCAGCCTCTGGCGTTTCCGCTTGGGGGATCACCCGGTAGCCCCAGTTGATCACGTAGTGGTCGTAGAGGCCGATCTTGCGGATGTAGTCGGTTGGCTCGAGCCCGTCGCCCGGCTGCGCGATGTAGTTCTGGCGGGCGTAGTCCATAACGGACGGGGCGACTCCCATGCGGCGCGCGAAGTCCACCGACCGCAGCGAGTCCACCGGATACGCCGAGCTCGAGACCATATTGTGCGGTAGCCCAAGCGCGTGGCCGATCTCGTGCGCGATCACCTGTCGCATGGCCTCGCCCATCAACTCCTCGTCCATGTTGAGCGTGCGAGCAGCGGGGTTGCTGGCACCGGTCTCCAGCATCAGGCGGTTCCGGTACGAGCGCATGTGCTTGTGGTACCAGACGATGTCGCTCTCGATGATCTCACCGCTACGGGGGTCTGACACACTCGGCCCCTGGGCATTACGCGTCATGCTCGCGGCCCAGCGCACCGTGGAATGACGCACATCTTCGGCGCTCCACTCGGGATCCTCTTCGGGGGACGGAGGATCCATCGCCCGGATCGCGTTGCTGAAGCCCGCCGTGCGGAACGCGGCTTGCCAATCCTCAACGCCCTGCTTGACGTACGGCCGCCACTTGGCCGGGGTCGCGGAATCGACGTAGTAGACGATGGGCTTCACGGGATCGACCAACTCGCCTCGCGCGTACGCCGCCGGATCGGACGGCTCCAGACGCCAGCGCCGGATGAAGGTCTGCGTGGCGGCTTTTTGCTCGTCCAGTCCGAAGTTCACTCGGCTCACGCTGAAGAAACCGACCCGCGTGTCGGCGTACCTGGGCCGCATCGGATGCTTCGGCAGGAGCACCATGGACTGATGCATCTCCATGGAGATGGTGCCGGTCCTGGCATCGGACGGAGGCGCGCCGGCCTCGTAGGTGATGGTATGGCGCACGTCTACGTTCAGGGGATAGCTGCGAGCGTAGTTGATGAAGCTGCGGTCTTCGTCGAGGCGCCGGACCTCGTAATCCTTGCGTTGTGCCGCGGTGAGGCCGCTCAAGGCCGGCGTGTCACCCGAGTAGAAATCCGTAACGTCGATCACGACGCTGGCGCTATCCGGGCCGATCGCCTGAATGTCGAACGCCTCCAGGATCGGGGCGAAGTTGTTCTGAATCACCGACTGCGCGATGGGTAGCGAATCGCTTGCCACCTGCTCGAACGAGACCTTCCTCAGCAGGATCCGGTCACCGCGGCGCTCCCAGCGAAGGACCTGCTCACCCCTCTTGACTCCCGCCGGGAGGAACCCGCCCAAGCTGGCCGGCACCTGCGCGATGCGAGTGATCAACAGCATGTCGCGCCCATACAGTGAATCTGGAATCTCGAAAAAATACTTGTCGTCTACTTTGTGGACCGAGAACAGGCCCTCGTCCGTCTCGGCCGAGTCCGGGATCACTTCGGAGTAAGGCTTGGGACCAGCCTCCTGCTCGCCCCTGCGCTCCGAGTCCCCGCCGCGTGCCGGTGGCGAACCGCCCTGCGGAGAGGCTGCCTGTCCTGTGGAGGCACACCCCACCACCGCAAGAATTCCCAAGGTGAGCATGGTGTGAGTGAGGCGGAGCATGCTTGTCCCTCGCTGTCGAGAAAATGGTTCGGACGGGGCCGACGTCGATCTGACCGCTCTCAACTTGGATCGTTGCAACCTGGCCGCAAGGCCCTTTCGAGTCCAACTGAAACTTTGGGCCCCTCATACTCGAAGTGTCACATGAAAAGCGCTTTCGAGGGGTTGTTGTCCGCTTCGATGTAGACAATGTCTACATCGCACACGCGTGAGAAACCGGAAACCCGAGGAAATCGATGCCTCAGAGCAATTATCCGGGCGAGTTCGAGCAGATGGTGTTGCTCGTGCTCCTTCGCCTCGAGGACGATGCGTATGCGCTGGCCGTGCTGAAGGAGTTGGACCGGTCGGCGGGGCGCAGGGTGTCGCGCGGCACCCTCTACAAGACGTTGGACCGTATGGAGGCCAAGGGCATGGTCGAGTGGACCACCGAGGCCAGCACGCCCGAGCGAGGTGGGCACCCTCGGCGCCTCTTCAGTGTGACGCCCACGGGGGTCGAGGCGCTCCGGGCGTCGCGTGAAACGCTCGTTCGCCTTTGGAGTGGCTTGGATGTGGTCCTGGGAGACCCGGCCGAGTGAAAAAGGGCAGTCCGGAGCCGCCCCGCATGGCGGAGTGGCTTCTGCGCTGGTGGCTGCCGAGAGGTGTGGTCGGCGACAGCATTGTCGGGGACTCGCGTGAGGAGTTCTGCGAGTACCGGCGTGAGCACGGTGCGCTCGCTGGAGCGATGTGGTACTGGGCGCACGTCCTCAGAATCGCCGGCCATTACACGCTTGGCGACTCGGCACGCGAGAACGGTGAGCCGGCGGGGCTGTCACCCAGCCAACGCACACACGCCCTCATCCAAGAGATCAAACACGCAGCAAAACGGGGAAGGGAGTTGGAGATGGGATCGTTGTTGAAGGATCTGAAATTCGGTGCGCGGGCGCTGTCCAGGAAGCCGGGGTCGGCCCTGATATCGGTGGTCGTGCTTGCGATGGGCATCGGGCTGTCGGCGTTCATGTTCAGCTTGATACACGGCATCTTTTTCCGGGGCCTGGGCGTGTCCGACGAACATGAACTGGTCGTGGTCCGTCGGACCGACCTGACTCAACCGCAGGCCGCCACCGGGCTCGCGGTCTCGCTTCAGGACTATTCGGACATGGTGGAGCGTCAGACCTCGTTTGAGGCGCTGGCCGCGTACCGTGGAGGAACAGTCAACCTTAGCGGAACCGAGGGGCCCGAGCGTTACCAGGGGGCCTTCATCACAGCCGACCTCTTCGATGTGCTCCAGGTCCGGCCGATCCTGGGTCGTGAATTCACGCCTGACGAAGACGATGTCGGGGCGGCTTGGACCGTGGTGCTTGGCTATCAAGTCTGGCAGGACCGTTACAATGGCGACCCGGGCGTCTTGGGGAAGGCCGTCATCGCCAACGGCGAGGCTGCCACCATCATCGGCGTCATGGAGGAGGGCTTTCTCTTCCCGTCGAACCACGAGATCTGGCTCGCGATGCGGGACGATCCGCTGGACGATCCCCGTGGTGAGGGGGTCTTCGTGTCTGTCATCGGACGACTGAACGACGGCGTTTCCGAAGACCACGCCGCCCTCGAGTTCGCCGGCATCGCGCAGCAGCTCTCCCAGGAGTACCCGGAGTCCAACGAGGGTATCGGTACCATGCTCATGGACTTTGTCGTGTCCCAAAACGGACCGCAGATCACCACAGTGTTCGCGTCGATGATGGTAGCGGTGCTCCTCGTGCTCATGGTCGCATGCGCCAACGTTGCGAATCTGCTCCTCGCGCGGGCTACCATGCGCACCAAGGAGGCCGCCATCCGAACCGCGATGGGCGGTCGAACGCTCAGGGTGGTGTTGCCGTTCTTCGCCGAGGCGGTGGTCCTGTCGGTGGCCGGAGCCTTGGTTGGAATCGTGATCGCCTATATTGCGGTCGCACAGTTCGATGCGGCTACGGCCGGCTCGCTGACCGGGCGTCCGTATTTCATGGTCTTCGAGGTCAACCTGGTCGTCATCGCGTTCGTGGTGGGCCTCGCCGTGCTTACGAGCCTCTTGGCGGGTGCTGCTCCCGCGTTTCTTGTGGCTCGGTCCGACGTGAACGAAGTACTCAAGGACGAATCGCGTGGCTCCTCGTCGTTCAGTCTCGGCAAGCTGAGCAAGATCCTGGTGGTTGGAGAGGTCGCGTTGTCATGCGCCTTGCTGGTCGGCGCCGGGCTCATGACCAAGAGCATGATCAACCTCGGGCAGAAGGAGTATCCATACGATACTGGAGCGTACTTCACGGCCCGTGTCGGACTCTTCGAGACGGACTACCCCGACGCGCAGGCCCGCCAGACGTTCTTCGACGAGTTGAACGAACGTGTCGCCGCGCTGCCGAGCGTGCAGGCCTCTGCGATCATGAACGTCCTGCCCGCGGTCGGGAGCGGCAGGCCTAGGATCCAGTTGGACGGCGAGGTCTACGAGGACGTGGCGAGTCAGCCGCAGGAGCACTGGCAGTGGGTGAGCGCCGGCTACTTCGACGCGCTGGGCGTCCGGTTGCTCCAGGGCGAAGACTTCCGTCCCGAGCACGACCGGGATGCGCCACCCGTGGCCATCGTGAACCAGAGCTTCGTGGATCGCTATTACGGCGGTGACAGCCCGCTCGGGCAGCGATTCAGAGTAGGGACGTCCGATACGATCGCTTGGACCACCATTATCGGGGTCGCACCAGATCTCGACATGCAGGGGCTCAAACCCGCCGGCCAACCCGGATCCGACCCCTCCGGCTTTTACCTTCCCGTCCGGCAGCGAGACGCCTCGTTCCTCACGATCATGGCGAAGGCTGTGAACGGGACCGGCATGAGCGTCACCGCGGATATCAGACAAGTGGTCCGGTCGATCGATCCCCAGCTGCCGATCTACAACGTCAGATCGCTCGAGGAGGCGCTACGCCGGTCCTCCTGGTTCTACAGCGTGTTCGGTACCGTCTTCATCGTGTTCGGCGTGGCCGCGCTGTTCATGGCGTCCGTTGGTCTTTACGGGGTGTTGTCCTTCTCGGTGAGCCGGCGCATTCAGGAGATGGGCATCCGCATGGCCCTTGGCGCCGGGGCCAAAGACGTCGTCCGGCTGGTGGTGCGGGATGGCGCCGTCCAGCTGGGGGTTGGGCTGGCCCTGGGCGCTGCGCTCGCCTATGGCGTCTCCCGGGTGGTCGCCCTGCTCATGTTCCAGGTGAACCCTCAGGACCCGATGGTGTTCGGGATCGTCCTCTCGGTGATCGCGCTCGTCGGCATGCTCGCGACGTGGATTCCTGCGAGGCGGGCCACGAAGGTGGATCCCATGGTGGCGCTTCGTTACGAGTAGCGCTCGCTGTTCTCGAGGTGGGCGCGCAGCTTGATCAAGCGCGCGAGATCGAGGTCGCCTACGCGGTCCTGTGACAGGAGGACCGCGTAGGCGGACAACTCGGCCAGCTCCATTCGGTTCACGGCGTCGTCCAGGTCAGCACCGACCGAGACGGCGCCGTGGTTCTTCAGCAGGATCATACCGGCGCCTTCGGCCACTGCGCCGCCGGTGGCCCTCCCCAACCGGTCACTTCCGCTCGGCGCGAAGTCGACCAGCACGATTGACCCAACGGCCAGCTCGAGCTCGGGCAGGGTGGAGGTGATGTCCAGGCCGCGGATTCCGACTGCTGTGAGCGCGGGAGCGTGCGTGTGGACGACCGCACCGACCTCACCGCTCGCCAGGTAACAAGCTCGGTGAAAGGGCAACTCGGTGCTGGCCTCGGTCCCCTCACCGTGATCCTGACGCTTAAGGGGCAGCGTCACCATGTCCTGGGGCCGGAGTCGGCCTTTGTTCGTGCCACGTGGCGTAATCAGCAGCCTGTCCCCATCCAGGCGCACGGAGAGATTGCCTGCCAGCCCCGCGATGAGCCCGTGCTCGTGGAGTCGGCGCGCCGCGTGGCAGAGATCCTCGGCTAGCGGTTGAGTCATTGCTCCGGCACGGCTGCCGCCAGCGCCGCGGCGAGCGAGTCCTCGAAGGGCGCCCGGGCGACGCCGTGCTCCGTGATGATTCCTGCCAGGAGCTCACCGGGAGTCACGTCGAAGGCCGGGCTCCACACGGAGGCATCCGCCGGCGCCGTGAGCCTCCCGAACCCGCAGCGGACCTCGTCCGGGTCACGCTCCTCGATCGGGATGTCGGCGCCGGTCGGGGTGGAGGGGTCGATCGTCGAGGTCGGGGCCAGCACGTAGATCGGCACACCGTGGTGATTGGCCAGGACCGCCAGGGCGTAAGTGCCGACCTTATTGGCTACGTCACCGTTCGCGGCGATCCGGTCGGCGCCCACCAGTACCACGTCGGGCGGGTCGTGCGCGAAGAGGGCGGCGGCCGTGTTGTCCGAGATCACCGTGACGTCGATGCCCGCGGCGCCCAACTCCCAGGCGGTGAGGCGGCTCCCCTGCAGGAGGGGCCTGGTCTCGCCGGCGAACACGCGCACGCGCCGGCCCTCCGCGTGCGCCAGATAGATAGGAGCCAGGGCGGTGCCGATACCGCCGGTGGCCAGCGCGCCCGCGTTGCAATGCGTGAGGATCGTCGCGCCGTTCGAGAGCAACTCAAGACCGTGCTCGCCGATCCTGCGGCACATCTCCCGGTCTTCGTCCCAGATGGCCTGGGCCTCTGCCCTGAGGGCGTCGGCCAGTTCGGATGGGGTGAGGTGCGTGCCGCCGGCCGCCACACCGCGCATGCGCCCGAGCGCCCACTTCAGGTTGATCGCAGTGGGGCGCGTGACCTCCAGGCGGTCGCACCAACCCGAGACCTGGGTCACCAGGTCGGGTGGACCGTGTGAGTGGTCGGTCACTCCACGGGCCAGAGCCGCGACGCCCGTCGCGGCGGCGATTCCGATCAAGGGAGCCCCGCGGACCCTCAGAGACCGAATGGCCTCGTCGATCTCCTCCACCGTGCGCAATTCACGATCCACCACCCGCTCGGGGAGTTCCGTCTGGTCGAGGATTACGAGGCCACGCCCGTCGGGCGCCCAACGGAGAGGGGTGGGATGTTGTGGCGTGCCCAGATGAGTCATGCAGAAAGATAGGGACTCATTCCGATCTGAGCGCCCTCATCGGGTCGATCTTGGCCGCGCGCCAGGCCGGCGGCCCGGGGAAGACCGAGAGCCGGCCAAACGAGACGGGCCCGCCGCAGGTGGAGCTGGCTAGGCCCCCGCGCTCCCGACACGGACAAGGTCCTCCCCGAGTACCCGGTCCAGAGCCTCGACGACCCTGTCCGCGTCCGCCTCATTGAACGGCAGGGGGGGCTTGATCTTGATGACGTTCTGGTCCGGTCCGTCCGTACTGAGCAGAATGCCGTGGTCCCTCATCCGCCCCACCACGTAGGACGCCACATCGGCGGCCGGTTCACGAGTGTCGGGGTCGCGCACGCACTCGATGCCGATGAACAATCCGCGTCCCCGGACGTCGCCGATCACCGGGTGCCGCACCTGAACCTCCGCAAGCCCGGTCTTCAGGTGCTCGCCGACGCGCAGCGCGTGCCGCTGTAGGCCCTCGTTCTCGATCACGTCCAGCACCGCCAGCCCTGCCGCGCATGAGACGGGATTACCGCCGAACGTGTTGAAGTACTCCATGCCGCCGTCGAACACCTCGGCGATTTCTCGAGTGGTGACCACCGCGCCAATCGGATGGCCGTTCCCCATCGGCTTGCCCATGGTCACGATGTCCGGCACCACGCCCTGAGTCTCGAACCCCCAAAAGTGGCTTCCGACGCGCCCGAAACCCACGTGTACCTCGTCGGCGATACAGACGGTTCCGGCATCCCGGGCATGCTTGAAAGCCGCCTCGAGGTAACCGGGCGGTAACTCGATCTGGCCTCCGCAACCCAGGAGGCTCTCGCAGATGAACGCGGCCGCCCCGCCGGCTCGTGCTTGGGCGGCGGCCAGGGCGGTGGCCACGTGTCGGGCATAGCGCGCCGAGCGATCGGGATCCTCGCGGCGGTAGGGGCCTCGGTAGTCATCGGGCATGACAGCG
>JADFRS010000252.1 GCA_022561145.1 Gemmatimonadota bacterium | reverse complement strand
ACGCGACGTTGGTACTGAAAACGAAAACCGGAAGATGATCACGCAGGCCTGAGCTACAGCCCAGTCGACCGAGCCTCCCCTCCGCTACCGCGGACGGGTAAGGGAGGGCTTCGCCCTATTGACTTTCTTCACCTTATAGATGCTGCGCGTCCAAGATGGTGACCGCAAGCGTAGCGCGCGAGCCTCAAAGCCTACCGCGATGGTAGAGGCTTCGTGGATAGTCACAGCGATGATGGTTCCGACGTTCAGCCCATCTCACCGCCGCTCCACAGGTATGCGCACCCGCGTGTTCGCCCATGCGACGTCCATGGTCGCCGACGATGTCGAGGTCCGACGGAGCGTGATCGTCAGGATCTCAACTGATTCGAGCAGGCGTTCGATCGCGACCAAGCCTGAGCCGAGGTCCTTCGTACGCACGGCTTCGTCGATCGGGACGCCCCAGCGCCGGGCCTCGCCGTTCACTACGATCCGCCACCGCCCTTCCTCCGGAACGCACCGATGCACAGAAAGTTGGTGACGGGGGACCAGCAAGAGCCATGACCGACGGTCCGCGGCCCAGATCAAAAAGTCAACGCCGGCAAGGGTGTCGGCCATCAAGCGATTTCGCTTTGCTGGTTCCCGGGTTGCCCGCGAACACTGTACACTTCACACTCCAACGGTGGTTGAGGCGGGATCAGGCGCGAGGTGAGGCTGACGGAAGCGATGGCCGGAACGCAGACACGACATCTAGCCGCCATCATGTTCACCGACGTGGCAGGCTATACGGCCCTTATGCAGCGGGACGAAGAGACCGCGCGCTCGTACCGTGATCGGCATCGCAGGGTCTTGGAGGAGGCTGTGCCGCGGCGCGGGGGCGATCTGCTCGAGCACTACGGCGACGGCAGCCTGAGCATCTTCGGCAGCGCCATCGAGGCCGTGGCCTGCGCCCTCGAGATTCAGCGGGATCTGGCGGCCGAGCCGGGAGTCCCACTCCGGATCGGCATCCACACCGGTGACATTGTGCGTGAGGCTCAGGGCGTCTACGGAGACGGTGTCAACGTCGCCTCTCGCGTCCAGGGTCTCTGTCCGCCCGGTGAGGTGCTCGTCTCCGAACGGGTCTACGACGACCTGAAGAATCAGTCAGGCATGTTCGTCCGCTCCCTCGGGCATTTCGAGCTGAAGAACGTGACCAGGCCCTTGGAGATCTTCTTCGTGGCCAACGAGGACCGGCCAGTGCCCGTTCTCGAGCAGAACCCCCTCGCCACCGGCAAGGGAGCCATGACGGTCGAGGCCGCCTCCGAGCAGAAGAGCATCGCGGTGCTCCCCTTCATCAACATGAGCGCCGACCCGGACAACGCGTTTTTCGCCGACGGCATCACCGAGGAGATCATCAACCTGCTGACCCGGGTGCACGGGCTCAGGGTCACGGCCCGAACGTCCTCGTTCGCGTTCAAGGGCAAGGAGGTCGACGTCCGGGAGGTGGGGTCCAAGTTGAACGTCGCCCACGTCCTCGAGGGAAGCGTGCGGAAGTCCGGGGACCGGGTGCGGATCACGGCCCAGCTCGTGGACACGCAGAGTGGATACCACGTCTTCTCCGACGTCTACGATCGCGTCATCGAGGACATCTTCGAGACCCAGGACGAGATCGCCCTCAAGATCATGGAGAAGCTCCAAGCCTCACTACCCGGGGACGCCGATTCCGAGCGGCTGGCTCCTGGACGCACGAAGGATCCGCACGCATACAGCCTCTACCTCCGGGCTCGGTTCTTCCTGGGCCAGTGGAGTGTACACGGGGCGGAGCGGGCCGTCGAGTACTTCAAGCAAGCCCTCGAGCTGGATCCGGACTTCCCGGCTGCGTACGGAGGTCTGGCGCGAGCATACACGGGCCTCGTGGGGCTGGGACAAATGGACAGGGAGGAGGGGATCGCTCTGGCCCGTGAAGCTGCCCGGAAGGAGCTGGAGCTCGATCCGGAGGGCGTCGAGGGCAACCTGGCCATGGCCGGCATCCAGTTTTTCATCGACTGGGATTTCGAGGGTGCGGGGGCCTTCTTCGAGAGGGCCGCGGCCGAGAACCCAGGCTTCGCCCAGGTACACCACGATTACTCGTTCCTCCTCCGAGCCCAGAACAGACTCGACGAGGCGATCAGCGAGCTGCGGGCCGCCGTGGAGCTCGATCCGCTTTCTCTGCCGTACAACAACGCTCTTGCCAACGCGTACACGGCGGCCGGCCGTTACGACGATGCCGAGGCACAGTTCGCACAGATCCTCGAAATCGACCCGGGATTCGAGCCGAGCCTTGAGGGCCAGGGATGGCTCTACCTCCACCGTGGGGATCTCGCGCAGGCCGTGGACAGCTTCGAAGCACTGCGCCGCAAGGCTCCCAAGCGTGAAACGGCCGTGGGTGCGCTGGGGTTCGCATA
>JADFRS010000122.1 GCA_022561145.1 Gemmatimonadota bacterium | reverse complement strand
TCGACCGTGGAGATGAAGCTGCTTCCGGGCCTGGATGGCGGCCCCATCACCATCAACGGCCTCCCGTCCCGTACGTACCACGGCTACGTGCAGTATGAGTCCGTCGTCCACACACATAGAAGTGCGGACGCTGACTGGTCGTACTCGGGCACGAATGGCTTCAAGTCCGAAATGCGGGTTTCCGGCTGACTCGAACCCCCCCCCACCTAACCTGCTCAGACGCTCCCAGCACGCGCGAGTCGAGCGGCGCAGGCGGCGTAGCGAAGACGGCCATCGTGAAGGTCGGTGAGGATCCGAGGTGACTCCTCTCGAAGGCTTCGGGATAGGTCAGAGGAGATCCAACGCGGCCCGTAGCGCTCGATTCATCTCCGTAATGGACGGTCTCGACAGCGCACCGACATAGTCCGTGAGTCGCGACTTGGGAAGGCTCACGAGGTTGTCGCACGTGATCCATGACGGGTGCTTGAGTCCCTCATCGGTACCGACGTGCACCTGCGTGGACAGCCCTTCTCCCTTGGTGTACACGGGGGCGCAGACCACGGTCGCGAACCGGGAGTCGATGAGCGCTTGGCGACTGACCACCACGAAGACTCGGGACCGCCTGACGTCGCCTCCGGGCCTTCTCACTCGGTAGAGCTCTCCCCTTCTCACCGGGTGACCCGGACGTGCGCATCAGTCATCAGCGTCCAGCCAACCCGCCTGGTATGCCAAGACGTCCAGAGCCTCGGCGTTGAACACGTCCGCATCCCTATCCAGGAGCGCCCGGTCCCTGGCCTGTACCTCATCGAGCTCCCGGCGGCGGAGGAACGCGCGCAAGATTCGCTCGATGAGCGCCGACCGCGACTCAGAGCCGGCCACCCCATCCAGCTGCTCGAGTACGTCTTCAGAAAGTGTGATTGATGTCTTTACTTTCATACTACTATAATACTACCTACGCCGACCCGTCCGCAAGGAGCCCCACGCGCCATGAGCGCTTCTTGCCCATTCCACGCCCCACTTCTCATCTTCACCCGATTGTTAGAGCGATGGCCGTACAGCGTACGAGGTGACGACATGAAGATCTCCCGTCAACGGATTCTCACGATCAGCGCCGGGACCGGGGCCGCGTTGTTGCTATTGCTTGCCGGCGCCGTCCCGGCCGCCAGCGCCCAAGAGGTTCTCCCGCTGATCACAGAGGCCGAGTACGAGCGGTGGCTGGAGGATCTCTCGAACTGGGGTCGGTGGGGACCGGACGACGAGATCGGCGCGCTCAATCTGATCACGCCGGCCAAGCGCCGGGAGGCAGCGGCGCTGGTGCAGGACGGGATCACAGTATCGCTCGCCAGGACCGCGCAGACGGAAGAAGCCGTGGACAACCCCTGCCCCGTGCAGTGGGAGATGGTGAACGCCAGCCCCAGGGGGGCGAGTGACCGCGTGGCGTATCGATGCATCCACGGTCTCGGCTCGACGCACATCGACGGCTTCGCCCATCGCTTCTTCGGCGGCAAGATGTGGAACGGCTATCCGATCGAGGATCTCGTCACAATGGAGGGTGGCGCGCTGAAGAACTCGGTTCTCACCATGAAGAACGGAATCGTGACGCGCGGCGTGCTGTACGACATCGCCAGATTGAAAGGAGTGCCGTATCTGGAGCCGGGAACCCGCATCACCGTCGAGGATCTGGAGGCGTGGGAGGCCGAGACCGGCGTGCGCGTGGGTTCGGGTGACGCGATGCTGCTGCGCTGGGGCCGATGGGCGAGGCGGGAAGCGGTCGGGCCGTTCGACACATGGGCTGAGGCGGCCGGCTTCGACAACTCGGTCATCCCGTGGCTGAAGGCGCGGGACATCGCGGTCCTCGGATGGGAGACGCCGGGCTACACGCCGCGTCCTGAAGGCGACCTGCCTACGCTGGCGCTCCACGACTTCGCGTTGACGATGCTGGGCATTCACCTGCTCGACCGCGCGGATCTCGATGCGTTGGCCGAGATGGCAGCGGCCCAAGGGCGGTGGGAGTTCATGCTGATGATCGCTCCGTTGCCGATTCCCAACGGGACGGGCTCACCCGTGAATCCGATCGCGGTGTTCTGAAGCCAACCCGTCTTCTCAGCTATAGTCGTTCTATTATACTGGTATGGTATATAGTAGAACGATCTATTATAATAGCTTGATATTATCGTGATCGTTCTATTATAATGGTACCTTTCTACTGAGACTCTCCGAACCATGGGTAGACTTGAGGATTTACGGATACGGCAGCTGGACGAGGCACTGACCCCGTTCCAGGCTCTCCGCGAGCGCCCGCCGCCTGGTCAGGGTTGGGCGAGGACCGTTCGTGAAGCCCTCGGGATGTCCCTGCGGCAGTTGGCCGAACGAACCGGCCTCTCGAAGACCGCGGTCCACAGCGCCGAGTCCAATGAATCCAAAGGAACGATACGGCTTGATTCGCTCAGAAAACTGGCCGAGGCAATGGATTGCGACCTGGTATATGCCATGGTGCCGCGGGACTCGCTCAGCAACATCCTCGAGCGGCAAGCTGAACACCTCGCTGCGAGCCTGGTCGCGCGGGTCTCGGAGTCGATGGAGTTGGAGGCCCAGGGAGTCCCCATGAGCGAAAGGCGACGCCAGACCAGTGAGATCACCGCGGACATTCTCCGTGACCGGGGTAGGAACTTCTGGGATGTTCGATAACGAACCGGAAGGCGCCACCCCGGTTGATGCGGATGAGGCGGCGGACTTACTCCCCTCCCACATCCAAAACCGTGGTGAGCTCAACCTGTGGGAGCAGGAGAACATCCTCGAGGCAGCCGCCTGGGTCCTTCGCGCCCGGACTCCCGCCCTCGGCGAGCCCACGGTCAGAGAGTTGCATCGGCGGATGTTCGACCAGACCTGGGCATGGGCCGGTCGCTACAGGACGTCAGACAAGAACATCGGAGCATACTGGGCCATCATTCAGGAAGAAGTCCGGAAGCTGGTTGACGATGGAGTCTTCTGGATGGAGCACGGCACCTTCCCGATGGATGAGGCCGCCCTGCGACTCCACCACCGCCTGGTCAAGATCCACCCCTTCCCCAACGGAAACGGTCGGCATGCCCGCCTCTGGTGTGACATGCTTCTCCACCAGAGTGGCCGCGCGCCGTTCGCTTGGAAGAGCCGCGAATTGGACGAAGCGGGGGACGCGCGCGGCGCCTACATCCGAGCTCTGCGATCCGCCGATGGCAACGACTACGAACCGTTGTTCACCCTGTTCCTCGAGGATCGCGGTCCCTGCTAGTCCTGCGCCCCCTCACGCCTTGGCCCGGTACTCTACCTGATCCAACCCTTCGAAGTCGGCGTCCTGAGTCCAAAGCGTGGCGTCGTACACGAGCGCTGACGCATAGATGATGCTGTCGGCCAGCGGGAGGCCGTGGTTCGCGCCGAGATCGGCCGCTTCGATGGCGAGTCCCTGATCCAGGTCAATCACTCGCCCCTGTCGCATGGCGGCGGCAACGGTCAGTGCGTCCCCCCGCCCACGTTCCCGCAGCACGTAGCGATACACCTCCAGGACCGTGACCGAGGGCACGAGAAGGCTCTCTATCTCGTGGAGTGGCTGTTCGAAGAAGCCGGCGTTGGGCCCTCCCACGAAGTACTCGATCCATCCCGAGGAGTCGACGACGTTCACAGGTCGCGGTCCGGCTCACGCTCGAAGTTCGGGTCCATTCCCCGGAGAAAGCCCCGCATCTCCGAAACGGGGCGGATGGGCACGAGCTCGATCCTCCCCGCTATGGCGAAGGCTTCGACCTTCTGGCCTGGGCGGATGTTGAGGCGATCTCGCACATCCTTGGGAATGACCACCTGATATTTACTGGACACTGTGACCGTGGACACAAACGACACTCCGATCGATAGATATCTGGTAAGACGCTCCGAATACTAACCCTGGCGAGCGGCCTCACAAGCATGCGTGTGGAATGTCAGCCCCTCAACAGCTATTCTCGGTCGACAACCGGGTCCGGCTGGTGACGCTATGCCTATCTTCGAATACCGCTGTTCTTCGTGCGGACGTGAGCTCGAACACCTGGTGCTGGAGTCCTCTCGCGCGCCCACGTGCTCCTCGTGCGGAAGCCACGACCTCGAGAGGATCATGTCGAGGTCCGCGGTGAGCTCGGAGCACACGCAGACGCGCGCCACACGTGGCCTTCGGGCCAAGAACCGGGCGCTGCGGCAGGATCATTCCCGCGAGGAAGTGAAGCGGGTCGCGGCGCACGCAGCCGATCACGACGAATGAAGGACCGACGCTCCACAACTGGGCATGCGTCCATCGTCGCGCTGGTCCTCGGTGTCGGGATCGCGCTGGTGGTGATCGCCGCCACGCCCCACCCAACCGCGATCGACCCGGATGACGTGCGAGCGGTCCTCGACGAGTACTGCGTTCGCTGTCACAACGAGAGGCGCCTGCGGGGCGGATTGGCGCTCGACGTGTTGGACGTGGAAGAGCCGAGCGCGGCGTCTGAGGAGTGGGAGACGGTGATCCGGAAGCTGCGCACGGGCACGATGCCGCCGGGTGACGTGGCACGGCCCAATCCGGCCGAGTACGACCTGGTGGCGAGCTGGCTGGAGACGGAGCTCGACCGGGCGGCTGCGGAGGCCGAGCCCAACCCGGGCACGACCAATCCGGTGCATCGTCTCAACCGCCTGGAGTACAACAACGCGATCAACGACCTGTTCGCGCTCGAGGTGGACGTGCAGTCCCTCTTGCCGGGTGACGAGACGGCGGACGGCAGCTTCGACAATTTCGCGGACGTGCTCTCGATCACGACCACCCACATGGAGCGGTACATGTCGGTGGCGCGGCAGGTGACACGCCTGGCTACCGGCCTACCTCCCGTGGCTCCCGGGGTGGAGACCTTCGAGATCCCGCTGCACGTCGTGCAGGATCAGCGGCAAAGTGAAGACCTACCCTTCGCTTCTCGGGGCGGCATCGCAGTGCGATACGATTTCCCGGTGGATGGGGAGTACTTGCTCAAAATCCGGCTGCGCAGGCAGTACCAGGACTACCTGATGGGCATGGGATGGCCGCAGCAGCTCGATCTCCGGCTCGATGGAGCGCTCGTCGAGAGGTTCACGGTGGGCGGAGGTGCGCTCGACTCGAGGCCCGCAGCCGCCAGCTACGCGGGCTCGGGCGAGCCGGGTTCCTTCGGGGCTCCGGCGTGGGAAGTGTACATGCAGACCGGTGGCGACGCGCATCTGGAGGCGCGGGTGACGGTCGAGGCGGGGCCTGCGGTGGTCGGGGTGTCGTTCATCAGGGAGCAGTGGGAGCCGGAATTGCTACCGCAGCCGCTTCAGAGAGGGCGGGTCCTGACGAACGATCAGATCTACATGGGTTACGCGAGCGTGCACTCGGTCCAGATCGGGGGGCCGTACGAGACCACCGGAACGGTGGCGGACACTCCGAGCCGTAACGAGATCTTCGTGTGCCGTCCGGAGACGGGCGCACGAGAAGACGCGTGCGCCGAACAGATCCTGTCGAGGATGGCCCGACGCGCCTATCGCCGGCCCGCCACGCAAGACGACGTCGACGTGCTGCTCGACTTCTTCCGTCAGGGTCGTGCACAAGGTGGAAGCTTCGACACAGGGATCCAACTCGCGTTGGAGCGACTCGTGGTGGATCCGGAGTTTCTCGTGCGCGTCAGCCGTGTGCCGGCCGGGGTCGAGGCGGACGAGGTTTACGACCTCAGTGACGTGGAGGTCGCCTCCCGGCTGTCCTTCTTCCTGTGGAGCAGCATCCCAGACGAACACTTGCTCGAGTTGGCGGAAGACGGTCGCCTGACGGATCCCGCCGTTTTCGAGGAGCAGGTTCGCAGGATGTTGGCCGATCCGCGTGCGATCAACGCACTGGTAGAGGGCTTTGCGGCTCAGTGGCTGAACCTGCGCCTCCTCCCCGAGAAGCTCGCCGACCCGCTCAAGTATCCTGATTTCGATGAGAGTCTCCTGGACGCGTTCCAGCAGGAGACGGAGATGTTCATCGCCAGTACTCTGCGCAACGATCGTCCGATCGTGGAGTTGCTGAGCGCGGACTACACCTATGTGAACGAACGCTTGGCGAGGTTCTACGGGATCCCGGGTGTGTACGGAAGCCGCCCGCGGCGGGTCACGCTACCGAACCCCGAGCGACGCGGGGGTCTGCTCGGGCACGGAGGGCTGATGGCGATCACCTCGTACCCGGACCGCACGTCGCCCGTGTTGCGGGGCAAGTGGCTGCTGGACAATATCTTGGGTGCGAACCTACCACCGCCGCCGGCCAACGTCGATACGAGCTTGGACCAGGGTGCGGGAACGGCGGCGCTGGGCATCCGCGAGCGGCTGGAACGGCACCGGAGCGATCGCCTGTGTGCCAGTTGCCATTCGCTCATGGATCCTCTGGGCTTCGCGCTGGAGAATTTCGATGCCGTGGGTGGATGGCGGGACTTCGATGAATTTGGTGATCCGGTGGATAGCCGCGGGACGTGGCCCAGCGGGGTCGAGCTCGGCGGAGTGGCAGCGTTGCGGTCATTCTTGCTCGAGCATGATGAGCAGTTCGTTCGCACAGTAACCGAGAAGCTCATGTCGTACGCGTTGGGACGTCCACTGGAGCACTTCGATCAGCCGACGGTGCGCCAGATCGTGCGCGACGCTGAAGCGGGCGGCTACCGCTGGTCATCGATCGTACTCGGAATCACTAAAAGCCAGGCCTTCCTAATGCGCAGGTCCGTGGAAGCGAGCTGAGGCGCGAACAGAACACACATGGGAGCTCACAGATGATGACCATCCTGGGGAAATCGCTCCCCCGACGAACCCTCATTAAAGGTTTGGGCGCGAGCCTTGCGCTGCCGCTGCTCGATGCAATGGTACCCGTCGGGCTGCGTGGACTGTCTGCGCCTGAGCGCGTGCATCGCTTCCAAACCTTCTACGTGCCGAACGGCATGGCGATGGACTACTGGTCGCCAGTGGGCATAGGCGCTGATTTCGAGCTCACGCCGATCCTCGAGCCGCTCGCGCCTTTCAAGGATCAGATGCTGGTCCTGTCGGGGATCCGAGCGAATTGGAACCAGATTCACGCGGGTGCCTCCGGATCGTTCCTGACCGGCATTCCTCAGGGTGGACGTACCGAGACCGAGATTGTCGCGGACGTATCGATGGACCAGGTCCTGGCGCGAGAGTTCGGCCGGATCACCCAGGTGGCCTCGCTGGAGCTCGCCATGGACGCCCCGGCAAACGCGGGCGCCTGCAGCAGCAACCTGAGCTGCGTCTATACGCATACGCTCTCATGGCGCGGCCCCACGCAGCCGCTGCCGACGGAGTACAATCCTCGGGCCGTGTTCGAGCGACTGTTCGGCGACGCGGGCTCCACCGAGCGCGGCGCTCGTGAGAACAGGTTGAGACAGCAGAAGAGCATCCTCGACTCAGTGCTCGACAAGCTCGGTCAGCTAAGCCGGGAGATCGGCGCGCAGGATCAGATCAAGGTGGAGCAGTACACGGAAGCCATCCGGGATGTCGAGCGGCGCATCGAGAGGGCCGAAGCTCAGATCGATATCGAGCTGCCCAACTTCGAGCAGCCAGAAGGTGCACCGGCCGATTTCGAAGACCACCTGGACTTGATGCTCGACCTGCAGCTGCTGGCGCTCCAGACCGACCTGACGCGCGTCATCACGTTCATGATCGGCAAAGAGCAGAGCCCGCGGCCGTACCCGCAGATCGGTGTCCCGGACGCGCACCACCCGCTCTCGCATCACAATGACCAGCCGGAGCTGGTCGAGCGCATGTCGAGGATCAACCGGTATCACGCCGAACTGTTCGCCCGCTATCTGACCAAGCTGCGGGCGACCCCCGACGGCGACGGCAACCTGCTCGACAACATGACGATCCTGTATGGCTCGGGGATCTCCAACAGCACGCGGCATTCCGGCCGCAACCTGCCGCTGCTCGTGATGGGCGGGGGCGCAGGGACCCTGCGAGGCGGCCGACACCTCGAGTATTCCGACGATCCTGGGATGGCGAACCTGCTCGTCACGCTCATGGACAAGTTGGGCGTCCCGGTGGAGTCGCACGGGGCGAGCACCGGAGCGCTTCCGCTCGATACGCTGCCCGGGCTCTGATCCGGAATGCGATCGCTCGGGAAGGACGCTCATTAGGGTGCGCAGCGCATGAGCGTGCGCGTCAGGGGCCTGATTGCGCTGGAATTGGCCCTGGTGCTCGTGGGGGCCACAGAGGCCACAGAGGCCACAGAGGCCAAAGCGGCGGCCGGCGCGGCTGAGCCACCGCCCCTGATCGAGGCGGCGAAGAGTGCGGATTGGGAGGCGGTCCGGACCCTGCTCGAGCAAGGAGCGGACGCCACCGCCACAGCGCCCGACGGAGCGACCGCACTGCATTGGGCGAGCTACTGGGACGATGTCGAGGCCGCCGAGCTGCTGACCAGCGCCGGCGCCGACGTGAACGCCGCGAACGATCTCGGCGCGACGCCCCTCTGGAATGCGAGCTTGAACGGAAGCGTGGAGATGGTGCGCAGCCTGCTCGAGGCTGGAGCGGATGCCGACGCCGCTCTACTCTCCGGGGAGACCCCCGTCATGACCGCGGCTCGCACAGGCCAAGCCCAGGTGGTCGGGCAGCTACTCGCCGCCGGTGCCGATCCGAACGCCACCGCCTCGCGCGGTCAGACCGCGCTCATGTGGGCGGCTTCCCAGCGGCATCCTGACGCGGTTCGCGTGCTGATCGAGTACGGTGCGGACGTGCACGCCCGGTCGGAGACCTGGAGCCAGGTCATGGCCATCCCGCCGCACAGCATTCCAGCCAACCAGCAGAATGTTCCCCATGGCGGCAACACGCCGCTGCTGTTCGCGGTCCGGGTGGGAGGCCTGGCATCGGCACGGCTACTCGCCGATGCGGGTGCCGACGTCGACGCCACCGATGCCTGGGGCGTCAGCGCGACGGTTCTCGCCGCTCACTCCGGGTTTTCTGATCTGGTGGAGTTCCTGCTGGACGAGGGCGCCGACCCCGATGCGGCCGGCGCGGGGTTCTCCGCGCTGCACGTGGCGGTCATGCGTCGGGACGCAGGCATCGTCCGTACGCTTCTCGCCCACGGAGCGGATGCCAACGCCCAACTCGCGAACTGGACGCCCACGAGGCGCGCTTCTAGGGACTGGTCCATTCACCCTGCCCTGGTCGGAGCCTCGCCGTTCTGGCTCGCGGCTCGCTTCAGCCAACCCGACGTCATGCGCTTGCTCGCCGAGCACGGCGCCGATCCGCTGTTCGTGCATCACGCCGACTATATGCGCACCATCGGCACGTACGGCGCCAACCGCACGACCGAAGCCACCACTGCGCTCATGGCAGCGGTCGGTATGGGTGGCTCGCGCAGAATGAGGGCATTCGTGTCCCCGGATCCCGCTGACCTGGAAGCTCTGAGCCTGGAAGCGGTCAAGCTCGCGGTGGAGCTCGGTGTGGACGTCGACGCCGTCGACGAGGAAGGTCGGACGGCGGCCGATGCTGCCATTTACGACTCAGTCGTGGACTTTCTCTCCAGAGTGGGTCGGCGGTAGGAATCCGAGCCAAATCACAGCAGCCAAATCATAGCAGCCAAATCACAGCAGATGGAGGCGGCCATGCGCCGGATCATCCTTTCTCTCGGTGTAGTACTTCTCGCGTCCGCCCCCGCGTCGGCTCAGGCGGGGCGCCAACTTACCTTGGAGGACTACTACAGTGTGAAGAGCGTCGGAGCTCCCCGGATCTCCCCTGCGGGGGATTGGATCGCCTACACAGTCTCGCTTCGCATCGAGGAGACGAATGCGACCGCGACAGAGTCGTGGATCGTGCAGGCCGACAGAGCGGCCGAGCCGGTACGGGTTCAACACAACGGTCAGGACGTGTCCGACCCTCGCTGGGCCGACGATGGACGCCTGCGGTTCCGTTCTGAGGACGCCGACTGGCTGATCGATCCGTCACGTTTGAGCGAACCCGCGGTCCGCGACGACGGCGTCGAGCCGGCCGGCTCCACGAGCCCCGACGGGCGCTGGCTCGCCCTCACGAAGGACATGCCGGTGCCGGCGCGTCCGCAGCTCGACATGACTGCGTTCGAGAAGCGCCACGAGGAGCGGTTCAAGGGTGAGGCATTCGACTGGTACCCCTTCCGGCGCGACCGTCAGAGCTTCCCGCTCCCGGATCCCGGAGAGCAGGCGCTGACCGAGATCTTCCTCGCGCCCGCCGACGGAAGTGGTGACGCCCGCCAGCTGACGCAGCTGGGGCTGCGACCGAGCGGCGTGCGGTGGAGGCCGGATGGGAGCGCGCTCCTTTTCAGCGCCGACGAATCCGTGCTCGACGAGCTGGCCTACAGCCGGTCGGACCTCTTCCTGGTCACGGTGGAGGGGCAGCTCACCCGCCTCACGGACGACGGTTACACATACTCGGGAGCAGGCTTCTCGCCTGACGGTCGGTGGATCTCGTACACGCGCGCCTTCGGCACCAACATGATCATCGACCGGAAGCTGAAGCACGGTGGACCGCGAGACCTCTTCATTCGGCCGGCCGACGGTGGCGAGCCCGTGAACCTCACCGAGGAGTGGGATCTCGATGCCGGCACGCCGATGTGGTCGCCGGACAGTCGGTACATCTATTTCGTCACTGGCATCGGCGGAGCGAGGCACCTCTTCCGAGTCGCCCCGAACGGAGGCGGCGTGGAGCAGGTCACCACAGGCGAGCGCCGAATCCAAGGACTCGACATCGACCGGTCGTTCCGGCGCATGACGTATACCGTGGGTGAGTTCGAGCGACCCCCGGACGTCTATGTGGCCGACATCGACGGGCAGAACGAGCGCCGCCTCACGGACGTGAACCGGGACTTCCTCGCCGAAGTCGAGGTGGCGAGCCGCCCGTCGGAGCGGATCCTCTACACGAGCTACGACGGCACGCCGGTGGAGGGCTTCCTGCTGTACCCCTACGGCTACGACGCGGAGGCCGGGTCATACCCGTTGATCGTCGTCAACCACGGCGGTCCCCACAGCGCCTCAGGATACGGCTTCAACTTCAAGAACATGCTGTTCGCCGCCAACGGGTACTTCGTGTTCCTACCCAACTTCCGCAGCTCGACCGGCTACGGGGACGACTTCAAGTGGGGCACGTGGGGAGCCTGGGGCACCAACGACGGCGAGGACGTGCTGGCGGGCGTCGACCACCTCATCGAGCGGTACCCGATCGACCGAGACCGCGTAGGTTCGACCGGCCACTCGTACGGCGGCATTCTGACCAACTGGCTGATCACTCGTTATCCAGACCGGTTCAGGGCTGCCGTCCCCGGCGCCGGCGCCTCCAATTGGACCAGCAACTACGCGCTTTCGGACGTTTCACGCACCAAGGAGATGGAGTTCCTCGGACCGCCCTGGGATCCCGAGGCGAGAGAGGTCATGATCCGGCAGTCCGCGTATCTCAACTCGGGCGGGGTCCAGGCCGCCACGTTGTTCGTCCACGGCGAGGACGACTACCGCGTTCCGTTGGAGGGCTCGATCCAACTCTACACCTCTCTCAAAAAGCAGCGGGTACCTACGAAGCTCATCATCTACGAAGGCATGGCGCATGGCATCCGAGGTCACTGGAACAACGTGCACCGGATGATAAACGAGCTCCGCTGGTGGGAGACGTACCTGAAACCCACCGGCACCGTGCCCGTGAGCGACGCCAACTGATGCTGCTCATACCATCGCGCCGTTCCGCCGCTGCCGTGGCCGTCTGCACCGTCCTTGCCGGTCCGGTCCTTCTCGCTCCGGCCCCGCTCGAGGCACAAGACACACGCCTCAGCCGCGTGATCGAGCTGCTCGACGGCCAGGACGCGGTGTTCGGCATCATCAGCGGGGACTGGTCCCTCACCAGCGCCCGCGCGCTCTCGAGGTCCGGC
>JADFRS010000121.1 GCA_022561145.1 Gemmatimonadota bacterium | reverse complement strand
TCCTCGGGGGGGACGAGGTGAATTTCGTGAGCGCCGCGCACATGGCGCAACAGCGCGGCATCGGGGTCTCGAGGGCTCAGTTGGCGCGCCGTACCGACTACACGGAATTCGTCGAAATCGTGGTCAAGGCGGAGCGAGGCGACCTGCGCTTCGCGGGGGCTCTGCTGGGGGAAACGCACTCGCGGATCGTGCGAATCGGTGAGTTCCACGTCGATATCGTGCCCGCAGGAACCCTCATCGTGCTCAGGAACCGCGACGTGCCGGGTGTGATCGGGCGCGTGGGGACGCTCCTAGGTGATCACGGGATCAACATTGCCGAGTACCACCAGGCTCGTCAGGCGAAGGGCGGCGATGCCTTGGCTGCCGTGGCGGTGGATGGGGACGTCGACACGGCTGTGCGAGATGCCCTGTTGGAGCTCGACGAGGTCTCGAAGGCTGTGGTAGTGCGGTTGGGGTAGCCGGCGGCATCATCAGCCGTGAGGAACTGCTGGCATGGGGCCCACGAGCTCCCGATAGAGCTCCAGGTGCCGGTCCAACAACGTGTCCCACGAGTAGGCTGCCGGGACCCCGGCAGAGGCACCGGCTCGGAGCCGACCGAGCCTCTCTGGGTTTGTAGCCAGCTCTACCAGCGCGGTAAGCATCTCCGAGTCCGATGCCACCAGGGCACCATTTTCCCCATCCTCGATAAACGACCTCACACCACCTTCCGAGCGGGCCACGACCGGGATCCCGCAGCTCAGGGCCTCTAGAGCAGCGATGCCGAAGGACTCCAGCACGCAGGCATTGGCAAAGATATCGGCTCGGGACAAGAGCGCGCGGACGTCCTCAGCGGTGCCGGTGCCCAGGAAGTGGACTGAATCACCAAGCGCCAGCCGTTTGCATAGCCTCTCGAGCTTTCTGCGGTCCGGACCGTCCCCGATGATCTCCAGTGTGACCTCGATCGCCGGCCCGACCTCTTCACGAAGTCTGGCTAAGATTGTGAGCAGCGCATCCACTCGCTTCCGGCGCTGGAGGCGCGCCGCTGTGACCAGCCTGAGCCGTCCCGGCTCAGGCGTTCCCCGCTGTCGAATCCATTCATGGGGATCGACGGCGTTCTGAAGTACGTCGATCGGGCGCCCGGGAGCCATCCAGCGCAAGTCCTCGGCTACCGCCTCACTGACGGCCGTGGCGTGAAACGACCACTGTCGCCAACGCAGCATCGGCTGGGCCATGACATACACCCAACCGAGCCGGCGGTAAATCGAGTGCAACGTCGTCAGCACCGGGATGGACGCACGCGAGCCGAGATACGTCGCGACCATGCTCGCCGTGGAGCCGAAACTCAGGTGGCTATGGATCACATCGTACTCGCCGACCTCGAGTACGCGACGGATACCGTGCGCCAGTCGCCACGGGTTCAGAGAAACGCCGAGCCCCGGCACGAGTCGAACGGGGATCCGTTCCACTGGGACCCCGCTCACGTCCTCGGGGCCGGGCCAAGGCGTGATCACTCTGGCGTCGTGGCCACGTTCACGTAAGCGGTGGGCCAGCGAGAGCACGTGCTTCTCGATGCCTCCCACTCTTGGGTAGAACCAGTCGGTGACGAGGGCGATTCGCATCCCCAAAGCTGGAATGAGTCCGAGGGTGCAGCAACGGCCCAACTAGACCCCACCAGCAGTGGAATTCCCAACGCATCCTCCATAGGATTCACCGACCCCCCCTCCGCATTTCGCTCCGTGCCCTGTTGAGATCCCTGGTTCGCCATCCACTCGGGGTCCTCGGACTCTATCTGGCCGTGACCTTCCCCCTGCTTCTTGGCGGGCTCTTGAGCGGGGGTGCGGTCAGCGGTTGGCCCATCGTCCCGGTTCACCTGGCGGCTGGCGGCGGCGCGCTCTGGTGGGCCAGCCGGAGAGATCCGGACCAGTGGGTAACTCTGGCGTTAGCGCTGGTGGCGATCCCTATCGCCTACGCCGAGGTGCCGTGGCTGAACCAAGCCTTGGCATCGGGATACCGGGATCCCCTGGTTCTGGCATGGGAGCGCACGCTCACGGGCTTCGACCCGTCGCGAGAGCTGGCTGGGCGGTTCTCGTGGCTGTGGTTGAGCGAGCCCCTCCACCTCGCCTATCTCAGCTTCTACCCGGCGATCTACGTCCCGCCCATCGTGCTGGCTGTGCGGGGTCGGCTTCGGGAAGCCACGACCACCGCACTGGGTATCCTCATCGCCTCCGTCGTCTGCTACCTGGTGTTCGCCGTTTTTCCCGTTCAAGGCCCCCGCTATTTCGGTCCCCCGGAGGGCGTGCCCGACGGGCCCATGCGGCGCCTGACCCTCCTGATCCTCGAGAACGGATCATCGACTGGGGCCGCATTCCCGAGCGCGCACATGGCCCTCATGACCGCGCAGGCTGTGCTCGCCCTCCGCCTCCAGCCCAAGATGGGCGTGCTCTTGACCTTGGCCATGCTGGGTGTGGGGGTGGGAGCCGTGTACGGCGGCTTCCACTATGCCGTGGACATGGCAGCGGGTGCATTGGTGGGGTTGGCGAGCGCTTGGTTCGCGCTGAAACTCCACGGCGCACGTAGCACGGGTCCTACCGGGAAGTGAAGGTCGGAGCGAAGTACGTACGGAACACGGGCCCGCGTCCCTTCTCGGGCCCGCCAACGGGCCACGCCACCTCGATGTGCGTCACGGATCGTGTCCCAGCCGGGAAGCCCAGCCGGATTCCGCCTCCCAATGCCACCCGCCAGCCCGTGTCGATTGCGAAGGGAACGTTGTTCGCCCAGCCGCGGCCGAGGTCGCCGAACACGGTGAGCCCCAGGTCCATGGCTGGGCGAAACCACGGGAGATTGACCCTGTGTTCGGCAAAGGCCACCACGGCGCTACCCGTGGGGACCTCGTCATCCCGATAGCTGCGGACGCCCTCCTCCCCTCCCAGAGCGAGCTGGTGAGGCTGGTCGACATTGCCGTGAACCCAGAAGTGCGTGCCCGTCACGAAGGTGTGGACGGCCGCACTTCCAGGCTGGACATAGGCCAGCGCGTGGCCGCGAAGCGACAGGTCCCGCCACGGCGACTCTCCGTTTTGTGCACCGCGGTAGCGGCCTTCGGCCAGTACGGTGGTAACCGCGAGGACAGGACCGCGGGTACCGCTGAGGAAGCCCTCCAATCGACCGTAGCTGTACGGGCGCGAGGTGCCCCATGTCGTCACCGCCCGGCCCACCGTGAGGTTCGCCTCGCTTCCCAACGCGACGTTTTGCTCGCCGGTGATGCGATCGAGCCCCCTGGCGGTGGTGAAGCGAAGGCGCCGGATGCCCACAGTCGCGCCGACGCGCAGCCACGAATCGGGATTATCCTGCGGGGCCAGACGTGCCACGAGGGAGTCGGCAGCGGTGACCGCGTCGCCGAAGTCTCCTTGCCAAACCTGCCTGGCCGGACCAGACACTTCTCGGTGAAGGAACTCCATCTCGCCCGCCACCAGGGTTAGTGCGCCGGGCACGCCATACCTGCGACCCAGCCGTAGGAGCCCGTCGAAGTCCTCGAGCGGTAGCAAGACGTGGGATATCTGCGAGTGGTCCCCGGTGAGATAGGAGTGCTCCCGGTCTTCGAACCCGAAGCGACTTTCCAAGGAGAAGCGCGACGACTCACCTACGAACGGGTACGACAGCTCCTCTCGGAAGAAGTTGCCGGTCCTCGTGGAACCGCCCGCAATCGAGGCGTTGGCTCGCGTGTCCAAGAACCTCTCAGTGGAGAGCGTGAGGCCCTTGTCGCGCCGCTCGCGGAAGTTCCGGTAGCGGAACGAGAGGCGGAGGCCGCGGCCAGCCAAGTTCTTCTCTGTGAGGGCGATTCCCTTGAACTGAAATCGTCCCTCCACGTCGAAATCGGTGCTGAACTGTGTGCTCCACTCGTCCCAGGTCTCCACCTGGACTACCCAGGTGGAGTCCGGGGCCAAGTAGGCGCCTGCTTCCACGCGCGCGATGAAGTTCAGCTCCCGGATGAGACGCGCCGACTCATCTACGACCGCTGCATCGTAGCAGTCGCCCTCTCGCAGCAGCAGCTCGTCGCGTAAGTAGCCCTGGCGTGTACGGATGTGCATCCAGTCGGCGAAGCCCAGCGCCCACGAGAAGCTGCGGTCGTGGATGTCCTCGGGGGAGAACAGGGAGTTGTTCCGGATCTCGATTCGGCTCACTGCGCCCAGCGCGCATACCCCCTCCTGGGCGGCAGCGTGGGACGTTGATCCCTCCCCCAGAATCGCTGCGCAGACCAGAAAGAGAACTGACGCGACGCGGGCGCCGCGGGGCGACAGCGTCGTAGCAGTCGTACCAGTCATACCAAAGGGGCGGAAGGGTGTCACCTGGTGGGTGCTGGCAAAGGAGGGAGCAACCGGTGGCACGCCCCTCAGAGGGTTGTTGGGCAAACGACGTCTATCAATTATAGCGGACACTTCGACCGAAGGGCTCGCGTTTTCTGGCCGACATCGCCCTGAGGCGCGCGCTTCTACTCAGAGGACCTGGTCGCATCACTTTGCCACTTGCACGCAAGGCGGCTCTGGCGGGCTGGAGCCAGTTGGGCTGGTTCATCGCGCTCTCGGTGGTCTGGTCTGGGCTGCTTCTCACCCTTCCCCTCGACCCCGACTACACCTCGGGAGAGCTCCTAGATCATCTGGAGTCCTGGCGGGCATCGGGCGTTCTCTACCCTGGCTTGTCTCCTGAAGCTCCGTACCGTGTGCTCAACTACCCTCCGTTGGTGTTTGTCCTTGCCCGCGGACTCGGGCTACTGGGCATGTCCGGGCTTCTCGCGGGACGCCTCGTCAACGCTCTTGGTGCGCTGGCGCTGGTTGTCGCCGTAGGTGCGTGGGCCAGGTCCCGCGGCGTCCGCGGTGCCCGGCTTGCGGGCACCGTTGGACTCATGGGCGCGAGCTTCCCGATCCTGTACGGATTGGGGGGATTCCACCTCGAGATCTGGGCGGCAGCGGGGACGGTGGCGGGATTCGCGCTGTTGGACCGGGGGAGCTCTCGGTGGGCTGCGGTCTTGGGCGGAGTCGCGCTTGCGATCGCCTGCTTCGCAAAGCAGACCCAGCTCTTTCCTGCGTTGGTTGCACTGGCGTGGGTCGCGTCACGGAGGCGATCCATGGCTCCTGCGGCCGTCGCGGCGTTCGCTGCCAGCGGAATAGTGGGGGCTGGAGTGATCACTCAGCTGTGGGGGCTCGAGGCCTGGCGCCACATGCTCATCTATACGGTGGGCACTTTCTCCCTTGCCAACCTCGGCCTCCAAGCCGTGAGCCACCTTGCGCCCTGGGCGATTCTCTTTGGCTTCCTCGTCCGCACGGCCCGTGCGGATAAGCAGAGCTCCCTGGGTGACATCGTCTTCTGGTACTGGTGCGGAGCCCTGCTCTGGTCTCTTTCCGCGGCCCGTTTGGGCTCGTCCTATGCGTATTTCCTGGACCTTCACCTGGCCACGGTGATGTGGGTAGGGCCTAGGCTCTTCGACCCCCTGTGGGCGGGGCGAGCAGCTGTTTGGCGATGGCTCCTGGCGCTTCAGGTAGTGGGAGCGAACGTCGGTGTGGGCGCGGCGCTGGCCACCAACCTCGCTCGGCTCCGGGAGGTGGAGGAGGACTTGCCGGAGCTGTGCGCGCTCTTGGAAGGGCAACGCGATGTTCTGGCTGAAGAAGCCGGGCTCGTCAGAGCGTGCGGGCATGCATCGGTGATCCACCCCTTCATCCTGTCCTCCTTGGCGAGCCGAGGACTGTGGGATCCGGCCCCACTGGAAGCGGATCTGCGCAACGGGGCTTACCCTCTGGTCCTGCTACCCTTCGATCCACGCGAGCCAGCCGGGGGCGTTCACGCGGAGCGGTGGCATCCGGCCCTCCTGGCCGCCTTCCGAACGGCTCCGTCGGTCGAACCGGTCGGGGCGGGGAGGTGGCTGGTGAGGTGGTGAAGCTACGACGCTGGCGGTGGATCGTCGGTTGGGCGACTCTCGTCGCGCTCGTGGCCGTAGCGGCGAATGGCCTGGATTGGCCCCGACTTCTCGGTGCCGCGGCGAGAGCGGAACCCGGCTGGCTCGCCGCGGCGGTTCTGGCGAACGGGACCATCCTTTTTTTCGCGACCGCCGAGTGGCTCCTCTTCGTTCCCGCCGGAGCCCGCGTTCCTCCGCGGACCATGTTCTCCATCGTCGCGGTCACGAGCACCGTCTCCAACGGTGGTCCTCTGCTCGCCGGTCACGCCACGGGCATCCATCTGCTTGCCACACGGGCTGGGCTGGGGCCAGCCGGGGGTGTCTCCCTCACCATCCTGGACCAGATAGCCGAGGGGCTGGCGAAGTGGACCGTCCTGATCTTGGCGGCCGCCATCGTCCCGGACTTCGAGTACCGCGCTGCGGGTATGACCATCATTCTAGGTGCGCCGGCGCTGGCGTTCGGCTTCGCCGCCCTGGCCCGACGAAGAGACTTTCTGGACCGCCTTGCCGGAGAAGCTCGTGGTCGGATGCGCGCCGTCCTCCGCTTCATTTCGCAAACGGTTCACCGCCTCGACGCAATCCGGCGCCCCGCGTGGTTCGGCCTCGGAGTGGCGTTGGCGATCGCGAAGAAGACCGCGGAGGCCTTGGGAATAGCGGCGATCGCGCTGGCCTTGGGCGTGGACCTGCTCCCGTGGCATGTGGTGGGAGCTCTGCTCGCCGTCAGCCTCAGTACCATGTTTTCGATAACTCCGGCGAACCTCGGTGTCTACGAAGGAAGCGTTTTCCTGGTGTTCCGGGCGGCGGGCGTCGATGCGGACGTCGCGCTGGCGCTGGCGCTTCTCAGCCACGTCGCCTACCTGCTTCCACTCGCGGGCACGGGCTTGGCCCTAGAGTCATTGCGGATATGGAGAGGTCTACCGTACGAGCGTTGAGTTCCGAGCTGCCCGGAGTACGGCCCGGTCTCCGCGGCTGTCGCCGTACGCGTGGAGGATCTCCTCGCCGGGTCGCATGACCTCTCGAACCCGCAGCAGCTTTTCGGCGCCCCAGCAGGGCAGACCCTCGAACCGGCCGGTCGCCACGCCGTCCCGGAACTCCAAGCGCGTGCCCAGCACGGCGTCGAAGCCCAGGATCCCGCGTAGAGGTTCGAGGCAGATCGCCAGCGAAGCGCTGGCCAGGATGAGGCGATGACCCTCACGAAGGTGTTCATCCAGTCGGTCCCTCGCGTTGGCCCGGAGAGCGTTGCACAGCTTCGAATGAGCGAACCGCTCAGCAGCAGCTTCGAGCTCTGACCGGTGCTTCCCGCGGAGAGTGCGGGCGACCATCCGCTCGTGGAGGAGCCCCTCCCATCGGCCGCGCACGCTGCCCACACGGCGCTGGTTCCCGCGGCGCTCGGCCAAAAAGGCCGCGCCGAGATCGGGTATCGCCCATGTCCCCGCCCACAGAAGACCCAGCCACGCCGAGGGACCACCTGCCGTGAAGCGGAGGAACGGGACGCTGATGTCCCTCTTCGTGAGCGTGCCATCCAGGTCGAAGACCACCACCGGCTGGGCCACTTACAGCCTCTAGACCCGGGTCTCGTAGATGCGATACCGCTTGTAGGGCACGACACCTAGCTCGGCGACGAGCCGCGCAATGTCGGAGTTCGTGTCCTGCGTCCAGGAGATCTCTCCCCGGGAGTACCGCTGCTTTCCCCGCGTAATGGCCTCGTAGATGAGGACGAGGGTGCCTCCCTTCCTCTGGTATTGTGGAAGCATGCCGAAGACGGCCCACCGCGCCGCCTGGCATCTCCTCGTCTTGAGGAGCCACAGGAGCCGGATGAGCCTCAGCCACCGCGGAAAACGCTTGAGCTCGGTGAGCAGCACATTCAGGTCCGGTAGGGCGATGGAGAGCCCGGCGGGCTCTCCGTTGGCCTCGGCGATGAGTATGGCCTCGGGATCCAGCTGTCCAGCGAGGTCTTTGGCGAAAGCCT
This sequence comes from Gemmatimonadota bacterium, assembly GCA_022561145.1. Lineage (GTDB taxonomy): Bacteria > Gemmatimonadota > Gemmatimonadetes > Longimicrobiales > Gaopeijiaceae > JACZXQ01. Next base: position 4,145 of record JADFRS010000121.1, on the reverse strand, counting down.
CGGCCATCTCCACGGATAGCGGCATGAAGTTCCACTCCTCCGCGAGGCACTCGTTGAAGAGCCGGGTGATCAGCTGAGCCTCTTCGTGCTGCCTCTTCATGTCTATAGGTCGCACCGTAATGCCCAATCGCTCGCGCACTCGTTCGGCGAGCCCTCGCAGCCTGTGGTCGAAGCTCTTTTCGAGCGAGGGGTCGACGTCGTACGCCACGAGGTCGCGAGCCTTCTCCAGTCCGAGGGACTCATAGACGTCCACGTACCATGGCGGGTTGTAGGGCATGCCGAAGTACGGCCGCTTCCCGAATCCCTCGACTTGAAGTCCGCACTCGTCGTTCTGCGTCGGGTTGAATGGGCCTCGGATCAGGTCACGGCCCTGCTCCGCCAGGTCCTGGCGGACTTGCTCGAGCAGCGGGCCCGCCACGTCCTCGTCGGCGAACGAGAAGAACCCGAAAAACCCCGTGGTATCGCCGTGGAACTCATTGTGGGTTCGGTTCACGATGGATGCGACGCGCCCGACCGGCGTCCTTGCTCGGAACGCGACGTAGGCGCGGAGGGTGCCGCTGAGGTGGAAGATGTGGCCACGCCCCCTGAGCTTGGCGACCTCGCCCGGGATCGGCGGTACGAACGCCGGATCGTCTCCGTGCAGAAGTTCTGGAATTCGCTCGAAGAGGCGCCAATCACGGGCCGTGCGGCACCGCCTGATGTCGAGTGTCTGCGTCAACGGCGCGCTCCGACGAGGAGACCGGTCACGGGAAAAGCGCCGAATCATCGACGTGCGGATGGGGTGAGGCAAGCCGGTTTCGAGTGAATGCCGCTCGGCAGCCCGCGATACCTTCCCGCCGGCGTGCGGGTTCGGTAGCATGTGGCCCACGATGGCGAGCCTCACTGAGATCTGGAGCAGGCTGCGCGCGGCCCTGGAGCGTCAGGCTGCTGACATCGCTTTGCCGCTACCGCTGTTGCTCGGCGTATCGGCTGCCCTCCATCTCGTCGTTGCGGTGCTCGCCGTCAATCCTTGGCATCCGGACGAGCACTTCCAGATTCTGGAGCCTGCCTGGGCCAGAGCGGGTCTCGCCCCTATGGACCAACTTCCCTGGGAGTTCCAGGACCGGATCCGTCCCACGCTCCAGCCCACCCTCGCGCTCATCGCACTGGTGTCCATGCGTGCGGTCGGCCTCACCAGCCCGTTCCTGTGGGCGCTCATGCTGAAGCTGGGGACGCTCGCGCTCTCGATGGCGACCGTCGTGTGGATCGCGCTCGCGACCTCCCGATCGTTGGACCGGCCGGGGCGTCGAGCTCTGTGGCTCACGAGCCTCTTCCTGTGGTTCCTCCCGCTGTTCCACCAGCGCTTCTCATCGGAGAACCTCGCCGGCCTAGCGTTCTTCGCGGCGCTCGCGTTGCTCGGGCGGGAAGGCTCGTTTCGCGCGACCTGGGCCGGGGTCCTCCTCGGCCTGGCATTCGTGTTCCGCTTTCAGATGGCGTTTGCCATAGTGCCGCTGCTCATCTGGTTGGCTTTCCATCGGGGCGATCGAGGGGATGGGGCCGCTGGCTGGAAACGAACAGCGCAGGTGGTCGCGACCGCGGGTGCCATCGTTTTGCTCTCGGTGGCTGTCGACTCGTGGTTCTACGGTGAGTGGCTTTTCACCCCGTGGGCCTACTTCCAAGCGAACCTCCTGGAGGGCGAAGCGGCGTCCTTTGGGACTTCTCCTTGGTATTTCTACGCGGTGCAGGTCGTGCTCTGGGCAGCTCCGCCGTTGGGGCTGGCGCTGGCGCTTCTGCTCGTATCGGCCGTCTTCGTGAGGCCCGGCAGTCCTTGGGTCTGGTGCTCCTTGGCGTTCTTCGTCGGCCATTCGCTCATTGGCCACAAGGAGCTCCGTTTCCTGTTCCCTCTCCTCTACGCGGTCCCGGTCTTGGTAGCCTACTCGGCTTCCGCGTTCGACCGTATCCTGTCGGCGGGGCTCTGGAGGCGCGTCATCGTGTGGCCGCTGGCCGCGCAGAACCTCCTACTGCTCGCGGTGCTCGTGACCCCGGCGATCCATCGCGGCAAGGAATTCGATTGGCACTACTTCCGCACGCTTTGGGAGGTCTCCGAACGGGCCGAGGGCGCACCCGTGTTTGTACTCCACGCGCTGGAGGATCCGTACGCAGTGCGGGACCTTCGGGCCAACGTCTACCGACATCCATCGATCGTGGGGATCCCGCTCGACCCGGATCGACGTCCGGCGGAGCTCGTTCCGCCGACGACTCCGCCGGGCCGACTCCTGTTCGTCACCCGTAACGACGCGCCTCCCGATTTACCGGGCTCGGTAGCTCTCGAGTCGATTTACGAGGCGGAACCCGGGTACGTGCGCATGGCCCGCACGCTCGGGTTCGGGACTGCCCGCATCGTCACATGGCTCGAGGCCGTCGACCGGTGGACGATCTCCCAGTGGCGGCGAAGGGTCTACGAGGTGCGGCGCGAGTAGGTCGCCTGGCAATCCACGGGCTGCCGGCGATGGAGCCGGGTCTCACCAAAGGCTGGGCGTGAACTCCACGTCCCTGTCGTACCGCCACAGGGAAGCACGACCCGCTTCGGCGACGAGGCTCAGACCGGGGACGCGCTCGATGATCTCCCGCCAGCGAGCGGGAGCACCGTGCACGAACCAGAAGTCGTAGTAGCGTGCGGCGTTGAGGAGCGTGTTCCATCCTTCTCGCTCCAGGAGGCTACAGTCCGGGGTCGAGACAGGATCCCCGGGTCGGCAGAGACGACCATCCGCGAGGCTCTGTGCATGGTTTTCCGCGGTCGCTGGAAAATACGTGGCCGATGACGGAATCCGCCGAGAGACCGGCATGAGCCCCATGAACGTGAACGAGAAGGGCGAGTGGACCGTGCGGTCGGTGGGGTGGTTCGCCCACAGATGCAGCAGCGGACCGTGAGTCAAAGACGGCCCGCTGGGATCGAATTCCAACGGGTATAGCCGCGCTTCGTCCGGGAGCTCCGTGAGCACAGCGACGGCGTCGTCCACTTCCTGATCCACACGGTTCATGCCGGCCCACAGCGCAGAGGCCATGAGGACAGTGGAGGCGACGGCCGTCGCCCGTATCCAACGCGCCGTGGAGCGGCGCCCCGGCGCCGAGTCCGAAAGTCCGAGAGGAAGGAACGCCCAAAGAAAAGGCAGAAAGCGTTCGTTCAAGTGCGCGCCGCCGTGCCCTTCGCTAGGGAAGAGGAAATACGCCAAGAGCACCGCGAGCCAGAGCAGCCGACCTCGTCGCTCTCCGTCGCGGAAGCTCATCCATGCCATGGCCACCGCGGCGACCAGAGCCGGGACGGCGGCGAACAGAGCCCATGCTGAGAAGCCCGAAAAATTGTAGTAGACGAGTCCGGCCACGAGCTCGAGCGGGGGCTTGAATACATATGGGTTGGAGGGTGAGGCGCCCGCCGCCATCGGGAGCGCGAATCCCATCAAGAGAAACACGGCCAGGACTCCTCCGGCGCTCCACATGTACGCGTCGGGACGTTCCCGCCGTCCGGCGGCCAACCAGAGCCAGGCGAGGGGGAGCACGAAGAACGCGAAGGGATGGGCGAGGAAAGCCAGCCAAGCGAGGACAGACATCGCCGCGAGCACCTTGGCCGAGGGCGTCTCGGCGACTCGCCGAAGGAAGATCAGCACCGGGAATGTGAGCGCCGTCGCGGCCAAGAAGTTGTACATGCCGGTGACGAACAGCGCATGGGTCGTCATGGGAAGGATCCACACCCACAGACCCGTGTGGCGAGGAGCCCATTCGGCCAGGAAGCCGCGGTAGCCCACCAGCAGGAGAATCAGGAACGCGCCGACGAATAGCCTCTCGTAGAGCTGGATCGGGATGCCGACCCGCGCAGCGGCCAGCGCGTAGCCTCCTGCAAAGAGCACGTTGGTGCGCAGGAAACCGAGGTGCGCTTCATACACCGGATCGGGAGTGTCCGCGGTGACGAGGCGCTCCAAGAGAACCGCGACCTGTCGATGATTCGCCCCGTCCTGTGTGTGCAGTGGCACCAGCGCGACGTACATCGCCACGAGCGCCACAGCCAGTCCGAGCCCACGAGCGCGGTATAGCCGCGAGTTCATGGATCGACCGCCTCGAGGTCGGTCATTCGTACGAAGCGGTCTCCGCGCCGGGCAAAGAACTCGATC
>JADFRS010000120.1 GCA_022561145.1 Gemmatimonadota bacterium | reverse complement strand
CAGTGCCCTCCGGGGCATCGAAAGGTTCTTCACGATCGAGGAGGCGAGCAACGAGTTGGGCACCGTGACGAGGTTGCCGTCGGGAAAAGTCTGGATCGTCGTGCTGCGGCCCATCACGTCGGTCACCCACCCCTCCTCTCCTGAAGAAAGGCGGATGTAGTCCCCCTGACGCACCTGCTTGGACAGGATGATCTGAATTCCGGCGAAGAGGTTCCCCAGCGTGTCCTGGAGCGCGAGTGCGACCGCGATTCCTCCGATACCCAGTGCGGTGATCAGCGGCGTGATGTTGATCCCGAGGTTCTGGAGGATGATGAAGATCCCCAGGACGCCCACTGCCAGCCGAGCGAGATTGACGACCAGCGTCGGCGATTTGATCGCGCCATCGCGACGAGCCGACAGCATCTCGACCCCTCCTCCCACCGCCCGCATCCCGGCGATCACGACCGACCCGATCACGAGGACCATGAGTACGCTTTGCAGCGTGTTCACGAGCAACGGGTCCGCAGGGCCGACGTTGAGCGCGAGGTAGACTCCACCCGCACCCAACCAGATGGTCGGCACGCCACGGATCGACTCGATGAGCAAGTCGTCCCACCTGGCGCGTGTCTTCGCGGCGAGCTGGCGCGCGCGCCGGACGACGACGAGCTCCACCACGATGCCCGCCAGGAGGCCGCCGACCACAAAGCCGACGCGTTGAATCCACAGACTCTCGAGGAACTCGGTCATCTCTCTCCGCACGGGTTGGGTTGTTCGTAAAGTCTAGAACAACGTGTCGCACCGCACCCGGATCCGTCCAGTGGGTCTGTGGGCATGTTTGTCCTCCAGAGTGGACACTCACGGTGAGCCGGCGGGCACGAACGAGCCGGTGTAACCTCGGCTGGTGTGCTATTATCCACAGCACAAAGGACGGCACGCCTATTGCTTGCCCGGTCGCGTATCGAGGGGGCCGTCGTTCAAGCCCCGGTCGGCGACTCGCCGGCCGGGGTCTCTCCCGCATAGCCTGAAAAGGAAAGACCATGCAGGACTTGTTGTCGAGCATAGCCGCGAACGACCGGCTTTGGGCTGTGGGTGGACTCCTTTCCCTCATCGTTCTGGCGTGGGCCGCCAAAGTCGTGGCCCGGCGCGTATTTCTCGGACTGGCCCACCGTGTGGCGAGCAGGACCAAGTCCACTTGGGACGATCGCATCATCGAGCGACGGGTCTTTCACCAGTTGGCCAACATCGCCCCAGCGCTCGTGGCCTACGCCGGAATCGGATGGGCGGTGGGGGTCGGTCCCGATATCCTCGTCGACGCCGCGGTCGTGGATCTCCAGTCGACCACCTGGGATGGGCTCATGCTCGCCGGCGCGATCCTGGTGCGCCGCGTGTCTCTGGCATGGATGGTGGTGGCCCTCGCCACGGCCGCCGGGGGGCTCCTGGCCGCCCTCAACGACATCTACACCGAGAGCTATTCCGAGGCCACCAACCGCCCCATCAAGGGCTACCTGCAGGTCATCAGCCTCTTCTTGTATGTGGCCGCGGGCGTCGTGGTGGTCTCCATCCTGGCTGCTCGCTCGCCGGTGGTCTTCCTATCGGGCCTCGGGGCGCTCACGGCGGTCCTCATGCTGGTCTTCCGGGACACCATCCTATCGCTGGTGGCCAGTGTCCAGATCATGTCCAATGACATGATACGCATCGGGGACTGGGTCGAAATGCCACAGGCCAATGCCGACGGCGACGTCATCGACATCGCCCTGCATACGGTGAAGATCCAGAACTGGGACAAGACCATCTCCGCGATCCCCACCCACAAGTTCATCTCCGAGTCGTTCAAGAACTGGCGGGGGATGAGCGAGTCCGGCGGCAGGCGCATCAGCCGTGCTATCCACCTGGACATGGACTCCATCCACTTTCTGTCGGACGAGGAGGTGGCCCGGTTCTCCCGCTTCGAATTCCTGCACGACTACCTGCAGGCCAAGCGGGAGGAGTTGGCGGTCGCCAACGATCGGGAAATAGCGGCAAAGGACGTCCTGCCGGACCAGCGACGCCTCACGAATGTGGGGACGTTCCGGGCGTATGTGCTGCACTATCTGCGCAGCCATCCCAAGGTCAACCAAGGCATGACGCTCCTCGTGCGGCAGCGCCCGCCTGGGCCCCAGGGCCTTCCCATGCAGATCTACTGTTTCTCCAACGACACGGCCTGGGCGAACTACGAGGAGCTGCAGGCGGACATCTTCGACCACCTCATCGCGAGCCTCTCGGAGTTCGGGCTTCGCGTCTTCCAGGAGCCGACGGGCGGTGACCTGAGGGCGTTACGCTCCAACTGAGCGAGAGGCCGCCCGTCTGGCCGCCCGTGATCCGAGCACTACCGATTGATGACCCGTACCACTCGTCCCTGGTCGTCCACCACAAGGATCGGCCCTTGCCGGATGTCACCGCGCAGATCGACGACCGGACCCAACTCGAGCGCCGGCGCGGCGGCGGTGAACGTACGGTGGTAGAAATCCGCCGGCGCCACGTCGACGCGGTACCCCACGTCGGCGAGGGACTGGATGGAAATCGCGCTCAGCGGATTCAAGCCACTGTCGAGCTGGGGAGTCATGAGCTCGTTGCCGAAGAGGGACTCCCTCCAATGGCCATCGCCGGATCCCGGCTCGCCGCTGTTCTCGACCGGGACCTTCTCTCCCCCGGTGTAGCCGCTCCCACCGGCGTCGTCGAATGCTTCGATCGCGAGCGGGCCCACGAAGTGGGTGTCGCTCCCGGGAGTTCCTCCATTCGCTGGAACCGACGGATTCCTCAGTAGGCCGGCGCCTCGCCAAATCGTGCCGAGCCCCAACACATGGCCCATCTCGTGGAGGATCACCGAGTTCAGCGCCCCGTCCTCCTCGATCCTGTCCAGGTCGAGTTCGTCGAACTGTATGAACCCGATTATCGGCAGCCCCGATGCGAGGCGGGTGACGCACGGCCCGGCCCGGCCCAACACTCCGAACGGTCCGTCGATATCGATGATGTCGATGAAGATCCTGATATCGTCCACGGTGTCTTCGATCGGAGGATGCTGCAGCGCGCTCCCACATGCTGTGTTGGCCTCGATAATCTGGTCCTCGAACGGGATGTCGGTGATGTCGAACGGGAGAATGCTTTCCCAGCGCGCCGCCGCGTCCACGAACGCCGCGTTCTGCGAGGCCGACCCGGGGTTGAGGAACACGAGGTCGATGTTGAACGGAAGTACCTCGAGACCCGTCGTCACGCTCAGAGTGCCGCCCGTAAACGGCGCCTCGAACGCGTGGATCAGGATGTGGTAGATACCGGGCAACGCGCCTTCGAAGCGACACGACGTGTGCGAGAAGCACTCGTAGTCCGCCCGGGCCAGGGGTCGCTCCGCGTGGTTCACGTACATGTCCGCATGGCCGGTGGCAACCGGGGAGAACGTGAAGTCGATCGACAGGCCGTCTGCCAACGGGAACTGGAAGGCAAACAGGAGCTCGACGTCCGTGGCGGCCCCGATGTTGGGAATGGGCGTCCCGGCCATGAGTTCGGTCTGGGCCACAACGGCCACGGACTTCGCCGCCGTGTTGTTGGTCTCGTCCGACTCGGCGATCACATCGGTTGGATCGACCACGACGCTGAGCGAACGCGTGCCAGTGGCGAGCGGTCCCACAGTGAACTCCACGCTCACAGTCTCGGAGGGCGCGAGAGGGCCGATGATCTGGGTCGCCGAAGACGTGATGGGACCGAGAGACGGACTCGCCGCATCCACGCCATCCACGAGGAGCTGAACCGGGAAGGCGACCGCGGTCGCGGCGGTCCCAATGTTCGTGATGGGCACGGTGACCGTCACCATCTCTTGCGAGGTCGGGTTGCCCGGACTGACCGAGATCGTGCCGGCCGTAAGGTCCGCCGCGGGAGGCGCGGCGGTTGCTGTGAACTGGACCGCCGGGAATCCCGTGGCCACCGCTGTCAGCGTTGCCGGACCGACGGTGGGCCCCATGGTCCACGATGTCTGGGCGCTGCCGTCCTCGCCGGTCGTAACGGTCGCCGGATCCACAGAGCCACCGCCACCGGTGACCGTGAACGTAACTTCACCCCCCTCAACCCCGTTGCCGAACTGGTCCTGGATTTGGACCACGATCGGCAGGGGCAGGGACAGATCTGTCGCGGTGGTCTGAAGGTCGCCCGAGGATTGCACGAGCCCCGTGGCCGGGCCCGCTAGCGCCGTCGCCGATATTTGGGTCGGCGCGGAGACCGAGCCCTCTATAGATACGTCGACCTGCTGAAGGCCGGCGGTCGTGCCGAGTGTCCAGGTCGTCGAGGCGAGCCCTTGGGCATCCGTGGTGACCGTGGAGGCGCCGACGGTGCCACCGCCCGACGTGACAACGAACGCCAGGTCCACGCCCACGACGGCTGTACCGCCCGCGTCGTCGGCCCGGACGACAAGGGCTTCCGCGAGCTCCTGCTCCACCGTCGCGGTCTGGCCGTCACCGGAGACGATGGCGATCAGCGTTGCGATCTGCGCCACCGTCACCGGCACCGTGGCGGACAGGCTCCCCGATGTGGCGGTCACGGTCGCCGTGCCGTTCTGAACCGCGGTAAGCAAACCTGCACCGTCAACCGTGACGACCGAAGGGTTGTCGCTCGTCCAGTTGATCGTGCCGCTGATGGCCTGGTTGTTCTGGTCGCGGATCGTCGCGGTGAGCGTGACTGTGGCGCCCACAAAGGTCAGCGTAACCGAGTTCTGTGTGATCGTGATCGTTGTCGGCACCGGCGTCACGGGCTCGGTCGTTCCGTCCCCACCGCCGCAACTCGTCAGCCCCACCAACAACAGGCACATCACGAAGGAGCAAACTCTCGATTGTCTCACTGCAACCGCCTTTGGAACTGGGAAGGTCCTGCCACCGCTCCGCAGAGGTCGGCGGTCGCGGGTCCATCGATACAATCAGCACTGGCCACGTAAGCGAAAGGTAGCACGCAACTCATTGAAAAGCCCGCATCCTGGCCGCCGTTCTTAGCCCCTACTCTCGAGAAGCCGATGTTACGGTCTTCTCCTGTTTCTCTCCCTCTTCCTCCAACGGAATCTCGATGTCTTCGCCCCAGATGTATTTCCCGAACCACTGCCAGTTGTGCCAGATGGCAGCCAGTCGCTCCTTGGGCTTGCTGATTCCGTGCCCGAAGCCCTTGTAGATGAGGAGCCTGGCCTCCACGCCCACGTCCTGCAGTCCCTGATAGAGCTCGTAGGCGTTGGGGGTAGGCACGCGTCGGTCGAGCTCGCCATGCTGGATCAGCGTGGGAGTCGAGGCCTTGAGGATGTTGGTCATCGGAGAAGTCTTCGCATAGATCTCCGGATCGTCCCACGGCGTCGCCTTCAGGTATTGACGCGTGAACGGGTGGATGTCGGTGTTGACGTAGTAGGTCATCCAATTGGAGATGCCCGCCCCCACCGAGATGGCACGGAACTCATCGGTGTTCGTCGTGAGGAATGCCGAGATATACCCTCCTTGGCTCCAGCCCATCGAGCCCATGCGATCGGGATCGGCGACGCCGGTTTGAACCAGGTGCTCCACGCCGGACATCACGTCCCACATGTCTCCCACACCCAGGTTGCGGACGTTGAGGCTCCGGAATGCCTCACCGTAACCGGCCGACCCGCGGTAGTTCGGCTCCAACACGACTGCGCCCTTCGCGAGCCAATGCACGATGGGATACACCCCGCCCAAGCCCACGGTGGGTCGCGATGTTCCCGTCGGTCCGCCGTGGATCACGACGAGGAGAGGGTACCTCCGCGATGAATCGAAATCGGATGGCTTGTGCAGCACGCCCTCGACCTCGGCGCCGTCTTCGCTTTGCCAAGTAATCACTTCCCTGGTACCGAGATCCCAGCCCTCCGTCTGGTGGGTCATGTCGGTAAGCCTGACGTGCTCGGTCGCTGCGCCTCCCCAGGCCCGGTAAACCTCGGTGAGGTCCGACGTGCCCTGACCGGTGAACGCCATCGCGGATCCGTCCGGTGTGAAACTCACAGAGCCGACAACCGGTGTGGGCATTGGAATCTCCGAGACCACGCGCGTGTCCGGATCCAGCGCGTACAGTTTGCGTTCGGTCCGGTTGCTCGCCACGAAACGGATTCCCCGTGGAGTCCAGAACGCCCCGTTGAGGTCTTCGTCGAACTCGCGGGTCAACACCTCGATTTCGCCGCCGCGCGCCGGAATGCGCGCCAACTCTCCGTTCAAGTAGAACAGCGAGTTCAGGTCCCGATCAAATTCGGAGAAGAGGATCCACTCCCCGTCCGGTGACCACGTTGGGGCGCCGTCGGGCCCCGGACCGTCCACGAGAGCCCGGCTCTCACCGGTTGCCAGGTCGAGGACGTAGATGTCGGTGTCCATGAAAGACAGGAGGCTGGAATCGGGTTGCCGAACGTACGCGACGCTCGATCCGTCAGGGGACCATTCAAAGCCCGCCACGTGGAAGTCGCCCTCGGTGAGTCGCTCCGGCTCTGAGCTCTTCCCGCCCGCGTCGATCTCGACGACCCAAAGGTGAGAGTTGGCGCCCGTCTCGTCATCGAACGCGAAGTCACCATACAGCTCGGTCCGGGCTTTGGCGTCCTCCGCTTCCGGCTCGGGGATGAGAAGCATGAGCCTGTCACCGCTCGGTGACCATTCGAAGCCTGAGACCCCCTCTTCGCCCCGGGTGACCGCGAAGGCCTCGCCACCGCGTGATGAAATCAAGTGGACCTGGGTGTGTTCGTCTCGATTCGCCGTGAAGGCGAGCCAGCGTCCATCGGGGGACCAGCGGGGAGAGCCCGAGCTTCCGTCCGCGGTGCGAGTGAGTTGGTACGGCTCGCCGTCCGGGGGCGCGATCCAAATCTCGACGTCGTAGCTGTTCTCTTCCCATACCGTGCGGCGCACCGTGTAGGCCACGGTCGACCCATCGGGGGAGATGGCCACGCCACCGACCGACTCGATCGAGAGCGCCTCCTTGAAGGTCCCTACCGCCTCGAGTTCCTGCGTCGCGGCGGGGCTCGCCGGCAGCACGAGGGCAAACGCGGCGCCCATCAATACGAATCCCGGATTTCTCATGATGAGGCGGGCGAGCGAGAGGGCGGCGAGTGTCGCACGATGAGTGGGCATCTTGGGCTCCAGCTGGAGTGCAGGCGGGGGGAGCGGGCCCCCAATCACTGTACGGAGTTTCCACCTGGCCTTACACCCACCGGAAGGAAAGGGACGATCCGGGCGTCATTCATGACGCCGCGAATGAAGAGATCCATCCGCAGTGCCGCACGTTGACGCATCCAGGGTGGGCGATCGATGGAGATCGTATTGGCCACTGGCGTGGCGCCTGGGCCGGGCGTAGCATCGGCGACGATGAACCCGATCGTCGAACGATGGCGAACCTCGCTCGAGCGGCTGTACGGCGTGTACGTCGCTCGGCGGCCAGCCGCGCACGTCTTCTATCCCGCGCTGTTCATCTTCTTCGTGCTCATCAACGACGTCAGCTATTGGCTGGCGATGGTCACCGCCTTCCCCGACCTCCTCGTGGGTCATCTGGGAGATTACTACTTCAAGATCCAGTTCCCGGTGGCAACGCTGGGTGCGCTCTTCGACAGCCTGTCCTTCTTCGTGACCCTACACCTCATCAAGAAGGCCCTCACCTCCACGACCACACGGCGATTTCTCGGCCACCTGTCGATCGATCTCGTCATCGCGATCCTGGCCACGCTTTGGGTGCTCTTCGTCTTCTCGTTCTCGAGCTGGCTGATCCGGTACTTCGACGCCGCCCACGACGTCGAAGCATTGGCGGCACGGCAGTCCGTCTACACCGAGCGGGTCGTATCCGCGCTGCAGAACCCCACCGCGAATCTGAGGAATATCTATTTCGGCCTGATCATGGGAATCTCCGCAATGATCCCATCGTGTGTCCATCTCACGATGGCGGCAAAATCGGTGGTCCGGACCCTGGTTGCCGGGAAAGAGAGTTGAAGCGGAGCAGTGCTGAAGCGGAGAGCATTATCGCGGGCTTGACTTTACCGAACGTTCGGTCTATCATGTTTTCCATGAGCAAAATCCCCGACGCCGAACTCTTGGATCGCTTGACGGAAGTGTTCCGTACGCACGGGTATGAGGGAGCCAGCTTGAGCAAGATCTCGGACGCGACCGGTTTGCAACGAGCGAGCCTGTACCACCGATTTCCGGGCGGCAAGGCCGAGATGGCCGAGGCCGTCTTGACCCGGGCTGGCGAGTGGCTGGAAGCGCATGCGCTGAAACCGCTCACAGAGTCGGGCCCGCCGGAGCAACGGTTGAGCCGGATGGCCGAGAAGTTGGATGAGTTCTACGAGGGAGGCAGGCAGTCGTGCCTTCTTGACGCGCTCTCGTTCGGGGTCGGAGAAGGCGGGATTCGAGATCACCAGAAAGTTGCGATGGAGGCATGGGTCGAGGCCATCGCAACCATGCTGCGCGAGTCGGGCCTGCCGCCGCGCATCGCACGTGAGCGGGCCGAAGACGCGGTGATCCGCATCGAGGGCTCGCTGGTAATGGCGCGCGCATCCGGAGACGCGTTGCCGTTTCGCAGAACACTCCGGAGTCTACCACAGGACCTCCTGCGGAAGCCGGAAGGCACGCAAGCCTGATGCACGAGTCGCGATGGGGGTCTGTTTTGTTTTGCCAGTGTCCTGTACCGAACGTTCGGTCTACATATGATAATCAACCCAATGAGGTGTCCCAATGAAAGCTGCAATCATCATCCTGTCCGATCCCAAGAGCGGTTCCGAAGAGGCGCTCGGCCTGGTCTTCAATGCTCTCGCTGCTGCGTATGACTTCAAACAGAAGGGCGACGATGTCACGGTGCTCTTCCAAGGCACGGGCACCCGCTGGCCCGGCGAGCTGATCAAGGCCGATCACCCGGCGCACGACCTGTACGAGGCCGTGAGCGACACCGTCGCGGGCGTTTCCTGTGCTTGCACGGACGTCTTCGGCGCTACCGAAGAGGTCCAGCAGGCGGGGCTGGAACTGATCAAGGAGAACCCGGTTCCCGGCACCAGCGGACTGCCGAGCCTGCAGAAGCTCGTGAGCGAGGGCTATACCGTCCTCACGTTCTGAGCCAACCACGCACGGTGGGGGCGGGGCCCCAGGCCCGCGCCCCCACTGGGATGGACCAATGAAAGGAGCCAACGCAATGACTGTCTCATCCATCTACCACGCGGGTGAGTTGCTCGCCCAGCAGCGCACGGGCGAAGAGATGCAGGCGGAGCATAACGCAGGCGTGATCTCCGATCGTATCATCCCGGGGGCCATTCCCTTCATCGCTCAACAGTCGATGGTGGTGCTGGGAACCGTCGACGCCGATCAAAACGTGTGGGCGTCGGTGTTGTTCGGCCGCCCTGGATTCATGTCCGCGGCCGACGACCGCACAGTGGACTTCGAAGTATCGCGGGCCGGCTACGCCGAGCACGACCCACTCTGGACCAACATCGCCGGAGATCCACGCGTCGGCATGCTTGCCATCGAGTTCGCCACCCGCAGGCGTCTCCGCATCAACGGAAACCTGAGCCGGGTGAGCGACGACAAGCTGCGGCTCGACGTGCGCGAGGCGTACGCCAACTGCCCCAAGTACATCCAGCGCCGTCATTTCACGCGGCTTTCGGGTGACCCAGGCCAACGAGTCGCGCCGCGCTCGGGTGATGTCCTGAGCACTTCACAGCGCGCGTCCATCGGTGCAGCCGACACCTTCTTCGTCGCCAGTGCTCACTCCGAGGGAGGCGGGGATGTGTCCCATCGGGGAGGGAACTCCGGGTTCGTCGAGATCCTGGACGATCGGACGCTACGCATCCCCGACTATGCGGGGAACAGCATGTTCAATACGCTCGGAAACTTCGTGACCAACCCGCGGGCCGGTCTTCTCTTCATCGACTTCGAGGCCAATCGAACACTGCAGCTACTCGGCACACCGGAGATCCGGTGGGAGCTCGATGAGCCGCACGATCACACTGGCGGAACGCGCCGCTACTGGGATTTCACCGTAGAGCACTGGCTCGAGAGGGAACTCACCGATCGCGTCGAGTGGGAGCTGCTCGACTACTCACCGTTCAACCCGTGACGGAGGGGGAGTCGAAGATGAAACTCAAGGTGAGCCGTATCACAACCGAGGCCGAGCGGATCAAGTCGTTCGAGCTACGATCCGACGGTGGCGAGCAGTTGCCCTCGTTCACCCCTGGATCTCATCTGGTCATTCAGGTGCAGCTGCAGAGCGGTCAAAGCGAGGGGCGCCGGTACTCCATCCTCTCCGATGTTGAGGATCGCACACGCTACGAAATCGCGGTGCTTCGAGAGGAGACCGGCAGGGGAGGTTCGCACTATATGCACGAGGCGGTCGTGGAAGGGGACCTAATGGAGGTGTCCGCACCCAGGAACGACTTTCCAATGGGGTCCCACGCGTCGCACTCCATCCTCATCGCGGGCGGAATCGGCATCACGCCGATCCTTCCAATGCTGAGGAGGTTGATCTCGGAGGGAGCCTCATTCGAGATGCACTACGCGGCCCGATCCAGAGAGACCATGGCGTACGCCGATGAGGTGGAGCGTCTCGCTGGAGACCGGGCGACGCTCTATTTCGGAGGGAGGGCGGGGGGCACACCCCTCGACATTCCAGCTCTGCTTTCGGCGCCGACCGATAGCGGGCACGTCTACGTTTGTGGTCCTGTGGAACTGATTCGAGCCGTGCGAGACACCGCCCTCGAGAAGGGCTGGTCCCCCGCCCAGATCCACTTCGAGAGTTTCGGAGGGGGTGCAAAGACCGACGACCGACCCGTCCAGGTGGAGCTCGCTCGGTCACAGATGTCGGTGGAGGTCTCCGCCTCCCAGTGGCGTTTGGGCGACCTACGACTGCAAACGCGGCGAATGCGGCATGTGCATGACGCCGGTCCTACAGGGGGAGCCGGATCATCGAGACGTCTTCCTCACCGAATCGGACCGGGAGAGCTTCATGTGTACGTGCGTATCCCGTGCGATAAGTGATGGGCTGGTTCTGGATCTGTGACTGGGATTCAGCGTCCGTGAGCATCACTCCGAGTAGCAGCCGGAGTAGGGTCGGTAGAAACGCCACTATTTTCCTGAGCGCACGCATGCCGCCGCGAATTCCACTGTTTGGCAAGGGTGCTGCGCCGCGGTGAGTCCTACGGCTACGCCTTGCTCGGCGAGGTTCGCGACATGTCCAACGGAGAGTTGGACTGGTCGGACGGCATGCTGTATCCCGTTCTCCGCAGACTCGAACATCAAGGACTGGT
Organism: Gemmatimonadota bacterium; assembly: GCA_022561145.1. Classification (GTDB taxonomy): domain Bacteria; phylum Gemmatimonadota; class Gemmatimonadetes; order Longimicrobiales; family Gaopeijiaceae; genus JACZXQ01. The sequence continues at coordinate 873 of JADFRS010000120.1, read as the reverse complement.
CAGTTCGCGATGGGGGCGTTCGGCGGAGGGTCGGCGGCCCTGACCAGTTGATCCAGGAGATGGGCCGAGTTCATCGTCCGCCGCGATACTACCGCCGATGGTGTGTAGCGTTGGCGTTGTACGTCGTAGTGCATACCACGCTGATCCTTGCCCGAGTCGCGGAGCTGAGCATTTCAGCATATCGCACGGGCCTATCCTTGCCGGCTCAGGGGATGGGGCTCTACGAGATATCCGCCGTAAGTGTGCTTGTCGGCTTATTTCTCGTGGTGGTGATCTCCTGGCGCTTCGGGCTGGCGTCTGCAGGTCGCGGAATGGCCAAAGCGGGATCGGCGCTCGTCTCCATCACGCCGATCGTCGCACTCGCGATCGTCCTTTCACTGGGTCTGATTTTCGGGGATTTTTGGCAGGTGTGGCTTCAAGCAGAGGGTCAGGCTTCTCCCGACCCATGGGGCCCGATGTTTTAGGCGATGATGATCGGGGTGGGTGGTCCGGTCCTGGCGCTCACCGCGGCGACGCTCCTGCGTCGCTGGCACGCGGCCCTGCGGGAGTTCCCGGGCGAACCGATTGGTTAGGTCTGCAGTCACCGGCTGACCAGGCGCGGTTCTCAGGCGCCACTGTAATGATCTGTCCCCTTCGCTCACTCACTGCAGGTAACGGAGTCCGGTCGATGGTCTGGCTGGATTCTCCGATCCCTTAAGAACGTACTCGACGAGGATCTAGAAATGAGCACGAGAGAACTCAAGTGGGGCGTCTACGGTGGCGTCGCCGGCGGTTTGATATTCGGAGCGATGATGGGAATGATGGGCATGCTTCCGATGATCGGAAGTATGGTCGGCCAACCCACGGCCGTTGCCGGTTTCGTTGTGCATATGG